>CAZBCQ010000027.1:11231-14347 GCA_964490255.1 uncultured Terriglobales bacterium
CGAGCAGAGATTCCAGCGCGTCTGCGTCGCCTTTGCCCAGTTCCTTGACTGGGCGGCATAGAAACTCGATGCCGAGATGGCTGAACCGCTGCGCTTCCTCAAGGATTCCCTGCCAGAGTTGATCGTAAAAGAAATGGATTTCCCGCGGCACGCAAATGCCAACACGCAGATCGGATCTTGCTATAGAAAGCGCTCGCGCTGCCAGGTTGGGCCGGTAGCCGAGCCTTTCTGCAACCTCAAGGACGCGGTTGCGTGTCGCCTCGTTGATTCCGGGCCGTCCGTGGAGCGCGCGGTCCACGGTCCCAATCGATACCTCCGCCAGTTCAGCGATGCGGTAGATTCCTATTTTCTCTGGCTTCATTGGGTGGCCCGTTTTGTGAACTGTGCATGATAGCACTAGCGTTAACGTTAACGGAAAGGAAAGTCACCGAACCGGCCAAAAGCAGCCAGTGACGACCCACTCGGCGTTTTGCCGCAGAACGTGTTAGAAGGTAAGTACAAGAATGCAACGACTTCAGAGTGGAATGAACCGCGAAACACTGCTTCACTGCGAAGAGCGCAAGCGATTCGGCCAGGGACGCCGTCGAGCAATGGGACGTTCGAAGCACGCGACATGGAATCCGAAACGCAGGACATACGACGTAATTGAGCTGCTGATCGCGGCAAATCGAGACCGTATCCCTGAGCTGCTGCCGATCAAGATGGGTCGCATGGCAGTCTCGCCTTTCACGTTTTATCGCGGCTCCGTACCGCTGATGGCTGCGGATATGGCGACGATGCCAAACACCAAAATCCCGGTGCAGATCTGTGGAGATGCGCACGTCCGTAACCTCGGGGCCTTTGCCGCCCCAGACGGCAAGATGGTGTTCGACATCAATGATTTCGATGAGACGGTGGAAGCGCCGTGGGAATGGGACCTGAAGCGATTAGGCACGAGCCTGATCCTGGCCGGGCGCGAGGCGGGAGACACCGAGCGCGCCTGTCACAACGCCGTCCGCGAGTTCAGCCGATGCTATCGTGAGACGATTCATAATCTGGCGGACATAGCCTACCTCGATGCCGTTCGGTACCGGGTGCATGTGGCTGCAGATGTTGCGGTCCGCTCGGCATTACGAAAAGCAGAACGCTCCACTCCACTCCAAAACCTGAACAAACTTACGGTTCCATCGTCGCGATCCATTCGCCGCTTTAAAGAGGCGAAGCCGCTTTTGACCCACGTAGACCTTGCGTCGCAGAAGGTAATCCTGGAGTCCTTGGGTAGCTACCGAGAGACGCTTGCGCCGGAGCGCCAACACATATTCGATCTTTACCGGCCGGCGGACATCGCTTTCAAAGTAGTAGGAACTGGAAGCGTGGCGACCCGCGATTACGTGGTGCTCATGTTCGGCAACGGCCCGGGGGATCCGCTTTTTCTGCAGATTAAAGAAGAGCCCTTGTCTTCCTACGCACCCTATCTTCGCAATCCACAAACCAACATCAATCAAGGCCGCCGAGTGGTCGAAGGACAGCGCCGCATGCAGACGGAATCGGACCCGCTGCTCGGCTGGACTTCGTTCGACGGACGCGATTACCTTGTGCGGCAAATGAGCGATCACAAGGCTTCCATCGACAACGAGGATCTCCGGGGCAAGGGGCTATTGTCATTCGCGCAAACCTGCGGTCAGGTACTGGCCAAAGGGCATACCCGATCCGGAGATCCGTACGCGATAGCCGGGTATATCGGCTTGGGCGCCAAGTTAGACAGGGCGCTTGAAAAGTTCGCAATCGCCTATGCCGACCAGGTGACGGCGGACTACGAGACTTTCCGCAAGGCGATCCGTGCCGGAAAAATCAAGGCAGCCCGAGTGACTGCCTGATCGCCGCTACTGCGAGGCGGTTGCCGCGGCGTGCGAATGAGCACCGCGTTCTTGCAGTAACTCGTTGACGCGCTTCATGACGGCAAACGCATCGGCGAGATAGAGCACATCTGCCTTGCCGCGTGCCCATCCACAGTTAGGATCGAGATTGATGGCGCGACGCTCGTGTATGAAGCGCCAGCCGACTACGTGCGGCTCTTCTCCATGGCAGCAGGTAGAAAGCCCTTTGGGATGCCGCGGCGTTGATCCAGTCTGACCGACTTGATTCAGGTGCGTCATGAATCCGAGCACAGGTTGCTGTTCGCCGCTCTGATCGACGAGTGATTTGCTGCCGCCCAGCGAAGCTTTGGACGCATTCAGAAATCCTAGTATTAGTGCTTCGGCTTCTTCGCCGTGAACTTGTCCGTCCCCTTGCTTCTTCGTCCATCCCGCGCCTGCGACAAATAGCAGACTGGCGTCGGGCCGGATGGTCTGCGCTTCGCTCTTGGGAGCGCGAATGCCGGTTGCGGTCGTGCGCTTCGATTCTGCAGGAACACTCAGCGCAATCTGTTCGGCAGCCGCCGTGCGGGGCTGACCATTCCATGCTTCGTGACAACCGGATTCGAGCAGGAGAAACCACGGACGCGCTTGTCGACGAATGACCGCTTCAATGCGCTGGCGATAGAGCCAGCGGCTGGCAGTGACCGCGCCATCACGAACTTCTACGGAGGTGATGTGCGTGTCAGTCTGACCAGAGAGACGGGCGGAGACGCCGGGCAAGATCCGCGAGAAACGCGAAGTCGCTGGAGCGAGGACAATGCTGGCTTCGGCTGCACGACAAATCGCTTCGACAGCGGCAGCATCAGTCGCATATCGAGGTTGCGCAAAATCAAGGCCAGACACCGCGAGCATGCGTGATGCGCCAGCACTTGCAATCGAACTCGCGGCGGCTTCTGCATTTTCGCCAAGAAGACCGATTACAAGAGCAGCGTTCGTCTGCGCCGCTACATCAATGGCAAGCCCAAGAACTTCATACGCGGACTTCGGCAGCGTTGCACCTGATTCGTCGACATGAGCCAGAAACAGAATCTTTTCCACCAAAACTCCTTTTGTAGCGCCGGCGTGTCGCCGGCTATTTCGGCAGGCATTGGCCGCCGCAAAAAAAACGAACTACTTCGCGATCCACTCCACGATTTCGTTCGCGATCTCTTCGACCGAGCGGTCCTTCACAATGCGCGTTTGTCGCTGTTGTTTAGGCGGGGTTGCGCTTAGATACTTGAG
>CAZBCQ010000027.1:14447-16443 GCA_964490255.1 uncultured Terriglobales bacterium
CCGCGAGTGATCGCCTGCCCGGAACACATTTCCACACACAACTTGGGATTGCAGATGTGACACAACGCCGGATCGACGAAGACGACATGATTCGTGTATCCCGCCGCGGCCTGTACGCCGCCGCCCATCAAGAGTGCGTCCTGATGTGAGATCAGCAGCTTGCCATCGAGCGGAATCTCCGGCCATCCACAGCGATCCATGATGCGATCATGGGCAGCGATGCCCTTCTCAGCACATTCGGCAACGATCCTCTGCACTTCCTGTCTGGGTATGCGATGTGCGTACGTCTCTTCCATCGAGCGCGTCGCTTTCGGCAGCGGCTGAAAACGCCAGGGCAGAGACAATCGTCCACGGGTGAATCCGGCGAGCGCCATTCCGATCATGCCAGTGACGAGACCCGATGCAAATCCGTTGCGCGAATCAGCCGCAATGCGCGCTTCGCGGTCGACAAAACTCTCGCGGCGTCGGCGGATATACATCTCCTGCAGGTTCTCGCGGCTGAACGGCCGGCGCTGTTCAAGCAACTCGATGACGGCCTCGCCCAGCTGCGTTCCCGTCGTCCACGCCTCATCTACGCCCGAACCTGCCAACACATTGGTACTGCCGGATCCCTCACCGATGCGCGCGTAGCCATTGCCAGCGAGAATCGGTTCGCCGTGTCTGCCCGATTCCTGCAGGGACTTCGCACCCCACGACTTCAGCGTTCCGCCATGCACGTAGCGCCACAAATAAGGATGTAGCAGGAAATGCTGCAGGTAGCGGTATCCCGTCCGCACCGGGCTCTTAAACCACGATGGAATGAACATGCCTACAGAAGCGAGCCGATCCGGATGTACGTAGAGAAATCCAAAAATCTCAGGCTCGGGAAATCCGAATGTATGGAACACCGTGCCCTGCTCAAGTCCCGAGTCCTCACGAAGCTCAATCACCATCTTCATGCCGAGCGCATACTCACGCTGCTTATGTCCCTCCGGGAGCCCAAATCGCTGATCCAATTGTCGCCCCACCGCTCCCACCGGACCATCTCCGATCACCGTCAACGCCGCGCGCACATCCATTCCTGGCAGAAAATTGGCATCAGGATTTCCCTGCAGATCGGTTCCCTGATCCGCAAGCCGAACGCCCACGACAGAATCATTTTCGATAAGCGGCGCAGCCACCGGCGTTCCCGGCCACAGCTGCACCAGGCCCGAAGTCATCAACTGCTCGCCCACCCATTGATTGAACTGCCCCAACCCGAGGATCAGGCCGTCATGCTTCTGCATGAATGATGGGACATACGGGAGTTCCAGCGCCTGATGCCGCAGCGGCAGCGCGTAACTGAACGTGCGGATCAGCTTGTCCGTTATTCGTATTGCACGCGAGCGATTGCTGGCCCCAGTTGGGTCGAGCAAATAAATCAGTTTTTCAGGTTTGACCGGCGTTGCCATCGGAATCGCGGCAGGATCAAGGTCAGGAAAGCTGTGCCGAATTCCGCGCGCGCGTGTGACCGCCCCGGAAACGCCGAACCCCAACGCATCCGCGCGTTCATAGCAGATCACCTGCAATGGGAGCCCGGGTGAAACCGTACTCTCAATTTGCGGTGTGCCATCCGGATTCATGATCTCGCGCGACAGCGTAGTCAGGAAGCCCGCCGTTGCCGGACCGAAGCCCACGCATGCGATGTCCACCTGCATCTCGGCGCGCGCAATCTCATTGTCGGGACCCGCGCTCATGCCGGATAGTCCAGCGCTTCGGGAATCATCATTTTCGAGATTGCTTCGGCCGCCCGGTCCTTCGACAAGCGGCAGCCAGTGAGGCATATGTCCAGTCTGCTGCGCAGTACCTGGAATTGCTGCGAACCCGCGCAACCCGCGCACGGTCCGGCTTTGCCTGCGTGCGAGCCATCCGCGGCGATCACATCCAGTGCGCACGCGCCAATGCCCGGCATGATGCTTTCCAGCGCATCCAGATCGTCAGCGCGATAGCACGAGCTGTACCCTTCCGCATCCCACGC
>CAZBCQ010000027.1:16543-19649 GCA_964490255.1 uncultured Terriglobales bacterium
TTCGCGCATCTCGCGAACCCAGCTGCGGAATTGCGCCAGGAACACCGGATTCGTCATCGTGAGCGAAAGCTGCCGTCTTTGCACAGCTTCTGGTCCTTCGTACGTGGCTTCCAGTTGCGAGTCCATCCACTTGTGGCCGAGGAACCCCGGGCAATCTTCGGTGATCCCATATCCACCCATCAGGCTTACGGCCTCGCGCATCATCTGCGACCCGCAGCCGGTGTTCCAGAGCTTTGTCGCCGGACAAAGCACGTCAGCCAACGAATCCATCTGCACGAAGCGAAGCATCGGATCCGATTGGAGCTGTGCGCGTTGCGGATCCTGCGCGGGCAGATCGAGCAGCGTCACAGCCCTATCGCCGACCTCGCGGAAGACTTTCATGCGTGCACGCGTGCCGGTGATCCCTCGCTGTGTCAGTTGCTCGTCAATCTCACGCTCCACCGGGTCGAGTTCATCGAACAGCCGCGCCGCCGCAAATCCCAGTGATGCGCTCGCTTCCCCCGCAGCCCAGACGTCCACCAGGCGGTGCAGGGCGTCTTCTCTCTGCTGCAGTCCGAGTTGGTAGCGAATCGATCCTGGCGTGGCCATTTCCGCTCCACGAAAGCGTCCGCGCTGGTACCGAATGATCGGCTCCACTGCCGACAATAACTTTGCCGAGGTCATCACTCCAACCGTGACGCGAGTTCGTCGAAACACAGCTTCGATCACCTCGCTGTGATTGAAGCGGGGAACGATCACGCCATCCTTCACGTCGTAGCCACCAACAATCCGGGTCGCCGGGATTCGCAGATTGAAGATGGGATCGCCGGTTGACGAGAGCTGATGAACTAGCTTGCGCGTCGGCGTCCCGCGATCGAATACGCCCGGATCGCCCTCCTCCAGAATCACCATGCAGCTGCCCTTGATCCGCGGATCGGCAGAGTCAACAGCTGCGGTCACGAAGTTCGCGAATCCGATATTGGTGATAAAACGCCCGCGCTTTTCAACATGTAGCACCGGTTCTTCGCCCGGCTCCCACTTCTCCACGCTGAGCTTCCCATTCAGCATGCCGGTGTCGACGCCGACATAGGGAATAGGCTCGGTCAGGCAGAACGCGCCGCGCCACGGTTTGAGATCTTCCCCCGGCTGCACAGGAGCAGCCAGTTTCATGTAATGATCGCGTTGCTCGGCAGTACCGCGCTCGTGTATCGGCGCAAGGGCCAGGCATCCGGCAAGACTTCCTGTGGCCGCGCCGCCATCTACCCATGCCAATTCAAACGCAACCAGGGCCAGTGCAAGATTCTTCGGACCCGCGATGAATCCGCCCTGCTCCGGCTCCATGAACACTGCCGTGATTCCCGATCGATCGAAATGTTCCAGCAGTTCGTTCTTCTGCTCCGTCCATTCGTGTGAATTTCTTCCGCCTGACGCTACTAGCTGCGCTACCGGACCACGCGCCACCGCTCGCACCGACTGAACCAACATCTGCAGATCGTAGCGATCGGCGAACCGCCATTGGATTTGACGTATAGCGTCACTGGGTAATGTGCGCAGGGTTTCCAGAGGAGCCGAGGTCGCGGTTGCCATAAAACATTCCTTTCGGAGGTCGAACGGATTCTCCCGGCGACACGACCATAGGGTCTAGGACGTGTGTCATACGCGCCTGTGATGTGGGTTGCGAGAATTGGCGTCCGTCCCAGCGTTAGCGAGCACTGTCATCCCGAGCGCAGCGAGGGAACTCGATCCCAGCCACGAAGGTTAGATCATCGTCATCTTTGACGGCGAACCCTTGAAGCGTGGCGCACAGGCACTCGCGTAGTGCAAACATATTATTGACTCCCCCATACGTGCGTGAACGCGACGACTTTCTTGCGAAAAAATCCGCTCTGTCACAGGCTCTTGGTGATGTAAATCACCGTGAGCTGGATTCCTCGCGCCTACTTTGAATTCGCTAACGTGAATACCCCCTGGAATGGACATTTCTCTTCGTTCGACCTGGTAACGAAGAAGAGTCCGGACGCCCGAACAGTAATTCGCGTCCGCGACATCGAGATTGGCGCTGGCGACTTTGTCGTGATGGCCGGTCCTTGTGCCGTCGAGTCCGAACAGCAGGTCCTGCAGACTGCGGAATCGGTTGCTAGATCGGGGGCGCGCATTTTGCGCGGCGGCGCTTACAAGCCTCGCTCCTCCCCCTATTCCTTTCAGGGTCTCGGCGTTGAAGGTCTCAAGATTCTCGCCAAAGCTCGCGAAACCACCGGGTTGGCCATTGTGACCGAGGTGATGTCGGAGACGGACGTACCCGTAATCGCTGAATACGCCGACATCATGCAAGTCGGCACTCGCAACATGGAGAACTATTCCCTGCTGGAAGCGCTCGGCAAGTGCCGCCGGCCCGTGTTGCTGAAACGCGGACTGACCTCAACGCTCCAGGAACTGCTGCGTTCTGCGCAGTGCATTCTGATGGCAGGAAATCCCGATGTAATTCTGTGCGAGCGCGGCATTCGCACCTTCGAGAAGGCCACGCGCAACACCTTCGACGTGAGCGCCGTGCCCGTCCTGAAGATGGTCTCGCACCTTCCTGTAATCGTTGATCCCAGCCATGCTGCAGGTCTGCGAGCCCTAGTGCCGGTCCTTGCTCGCGCCGGAGTTGTGGTCGGCGCAGATGGCCTCCTTGTGGAAGTTCATCCGAATCCTGCGAAAGCCATGAGCGATGGCGAGCAGTCGCTCACGTTCGAACAGTTCGAATCGATGATGCGGGACCTGCAGCCCTATATCGAGTTGCAAGCCGGATACCGCGAGATACAGGCTGAGTTGGCCGCAGTGGCAGGGGGTCGTTAGTGCGAGTGCGGTTACAGGGATTATCTATCCTCCTGATCGCGTTCGTCGCCTCAGTGACGTCTTGTGCTGCCGGATCTTCGGAGCAGACGACACCAGCGATCGTCTTCACCGCGGCAAAGGCTTTCAACTCCGAAGCCTGGATGCGCGGCGGCGAACGCTTCCCTTTAGGCGCAAACCTGTGGATCCGCGACAGCAAGGGCCAGCACCAGCTTCTTCCCGCTTTCACTGCCTCGGCTGACGCGAATGTCTCTTTTGACGGCACTCGTATTCTCTTCGCCGGAAAACGTCG
>CAZBCQ010000027.1:19749-21664 GCA_964490255.1 uncultured Terriglobales bacterium
ACCGACGTTCTCCGCGACGGACGTGTGCTCTTCGAAGCTGCCTTCCCGCTCGGAGCGGGCACGAAGGCCGAACTCTACACTGTCTACAGCGACGGCAGCGGCGTGGAATCGTATCGTTGCGACCATGGCGCCGACCGCCACTCGGGCAAGCAAGTCACGACCGGCGACATCGTCTTCGCTTCCGTCAACGCCCTGGAGCGCTTCACTTCCCCGCTCGCTCACTCCGACCCGATCAGCACGCCAAAAGGCCAATTTTCCGGGGACGTCGCTCAGATGGCTTCGGGCGACTGGCTGGTCACATGGCGCGCTAATTCTTCCGAACCGTATCGCCTGATGAAATGGAAGATTGGAGCCCCATCCCTCGACCCAGTTGCTGCACAGAACGGCCTTAACTTGCTCCAGCCGGCATTACTCGCTTCACGACCTATCCCCAATCGGCATCCCTCGGGCCTGCACGATTGGCCGAACGCCAACCTGCTTTGCCTGAACGCCTACACGTCGAAATACCACTTCGAGCCTGGCTCCATCGCGACCGTGAAGGTCTACACGCCCAGCCCATCAGGTCAGCCTAAGCTGATCGGCTCATCGCCGGTGGAAACTGACGGCTCATTCTTCCTGCATGTTCCGTCCGATCAGCCAATCAAGTTCGAGCTTCTCGACGCAAGCGGAAAAACCCTGAAGAAGGAAGCGGGATGGTTCTGGATGCGCCGCGGAGAGCAACGCATCTGTGTCGGATGTCATGCCGGTCCCGAACGCGCACCGGACAACGAAGTGCCGAAGGTATTGCTGAAATCGACTACCCCCGTCGACATGACTTTGGAAGTCGCCCACAAACGGACAGGAGGTCACTGATTTTGTTTGCCCGTATTTTAGGAATGCTGATGCTCTCGTCCGTGCTCTGGGCACAGACGCAGGCTCCCAAAAGCACCATTCAGTTTGAGGACGCCACCGCTGCGTCGGGAATCAATTTCACGCACAGCTTCGGCGCGCAGGATCTCGGCTCATTGCTCGAAGGAACGGGCGGCGGCTGCGTCTGGTTCGACTACAACAATGACGGGCGTCCTGACCTTTACGTGGTTTCCGGCAAACCGCTTGGGCCGGGCATGCACCCCTATCCGCTGAAAAAGGAGCCAGACTCTCCGCCACATAATCACCTATATCGCAACGAGGGCAACGGCAAGTTCACCGACGTAACCGATCAGGCCGGCGTCGCTGCGAATATCTACGGGATGGCCGCGATCGCCGCCGACTATGACAACGACGGCTACGTCGATCTGTTTGTAACCGGTTACGGCCAGGCGATTCTTTATCACAACAACGGCAACGGCACCTTCACCGACGTTACCGCCAAGACTGGCATTCACGTAGACCGCTGGTCCATCAGCTCTGCATGGCTCGACTACGATAAGGACGGTTGCGTCGATCTCTTCGTCGGCCGTTACGTTCAGTTCGATCCGAAATATCGCAACTACTACGCGGCTGACAACTATCCCGGTCCGCTCGACTACGAAGCCGATACCAACCGTCTGTACCACAACAATTGCAACGGCACATTTACGGATGTGACTGACACGTCCGGGATCGGCGCGTTCAAGGGTCGCACCATGGGCGTGACCGCCGCTGACTTCGACGGCGATGGATATCCCGACATTTACGTCGCCAACGACAAGACCGAAAACTTTCTCTTCCGCAACAAGCACGACGGCACCTTCGAAGAAATCGCGTCCGAATCCGGAACCGCCTACGGACAGAACGGCGAATCAACTTCCGCCATGGGTCCCGTGTTTGCCGATGTCGATGGAGACGGTGTCATCGACCTATGGGTCACCGATTCGAAGTACAACCGCCTCATGAAGAATATCGGCAAGAATCGGTTCGAGGACATCGGCGAGAAAGCCGGCATCTCGCAAGCCAC
>CAZBCQ010000027.1:21764-36350 GCA_964490255.1 uncultured Terriglobales bacterium
TCGGCAAGAATCGGTTCGAGGACATCGGCGAGAAAGCCGGCATCTCGCAAGCCACGGCGCAATACACCAGCTGGGGCAGCGGCATTTACGACTTCGATAATGACGGCATTCCCGACATCATGATCTTCCACGGCGGACTGATTCACCTGGTCCCGCAGGAGCAGTCTCTATTCCGCGGACTCGGCAACGGCTTGTACGAGGACGTCTCGCGCCAGGCCGGATCCGTGATGGACGTAAAGACCGTTGCGCGCGGTGCTTGCTTCGCCGATTACGACAACGACGGCAAGGTGGATGCTTTCGTCGTGAACCTCGGCGCTCGCGGCACGCTTTTCCACAATGTTTCGAGGAATGACAATCACTGGATCTCGATCAAGCTGAAAGGCAAGAAGACTAATCGCGATGGCATCGGCGTCCACCTCGAATTATTAACTGGCGGCAAGAAGCAGGTCGCAGAGAGATTCGCGGCATCGGGATACCTTTCGCAGGATGATGATCGCATCCACTTCGGCCTGGGGGCGGCCACAAAAGTCGACAAGCTCACGATCAAGTGGCCAAGCGGAAAAGAGCAGACGCTTCAAAATCTGAAGATCGATCACGTTCTCCTGGTGGAGGAGCCTTGATGCGCTCTCGCATCCAACTGGCACTCGCTCTTGGACTGCTGCTCGGAGCTGTGCTGATCATCGGCGCGTGGTCCGCAGGCGAAGACGCGCGCTATCTCAACCCTGTCGAGATGGCGTTCTCGTCCGACGGCAAGTCGCTCTATGTCGTCTGTGAGAAAACGGACGAGTTACGTGTAGTCGACATCGCGAGCGGAAAAGTAGTGAAGCAAATCGCCGTTGGACGGGTACCCACGGGACTTTCACTCTCGCATGATGGCAAGCAGATCTACGTTGCGAATTCCTGGTCCGACAACGTCTCTGTCATCGATGCCGATACGCTCGCAGTCGTTCGCACGCTGCCTGCTGGATTTGAACCGATCAGCGTGATTGCCGATCGTGCCGGCAAAACACTCTACACGGCGAATCGCCTGAGCAACGACATCTCGGTCATCGATCTCCAGAGCGGTGAAGAAATCAAGCGTCTAGTTGCCGGACGCGGTGCCAGCTACCTCGCTCTCTCCGCCGACGGGAAGCAGATCTTCTGCACCCACATTTATCCCAATATCGGCAAATTTCGCACACCGCCGGAATCGGAAATCACCGTTATTGATACCGCAACGCAGGACGTCGTCGAGCGCAAGCCCCTGCACAATGTCGCTGGGGTGTTCCATCTCGCAAACTCTAGCGACGGGAAACTTAGCGCAGTCGCGGAGCTTCGCCCGAAAAACCTGATCCCCCTCGCTCACGTGGAACACGGCTGGGCTTTCGTGGATGCGCTCACCATTGTTGGCGATGATGCCGGGCAGAGCGTACAAGTTCCCATCGATGAGCTCGAACGCTATTACGCGCGGCCGTTTGGCGTGGCCATCTCGCCTGACAAGTCGAAGATTTTCGTCACCAGTGGCGGCGCGGGCATCGTCACGGTTATCGACACGCAGCGTCTACTTTCGTTCGCGAAATCCCAGCATCAATCTTTCGCGAACGATCTCTCCGCCTCGGCAAATTACGTCACGGCGCGAATTCCGGTCGGCCCCGATCCTCGCGGTGTGCTTCTCTCGCCCGACGGCAAGCGCCTTTATGTAGCCGACCGCCTCGGAGACACAATCCACGTCATTAACACCGAGGACAACGAAGTTGCGAATACTATCGATCTGGGTGGCCCCCAGACCATTACCGGGAATCGCCGTGGCGAGCGCCTCTTCTACAACGCCCGGTTTGCTTTTCAGGGCCAGTTCAGCTGCGCCAACTGCCATCTCGATTCCACGTTCGACGGCTTGAACTGGGACCTCGAGCCGGATGGCTTCGGCAAAGACATCGTGGACAATCGCTCGATCGAAGATCTCAGCGGCACCGAGCCATTCAAGTGGAATGGAGGCAACCCGAATCTGCAAACAGAATGCGGTCCGCGCACCGAGAAATTCTTCTACCGCTCGCAAAGCTACAACGAGCAGGAACTCGCCGATCTCGATTCCTACATCTTCTCAATTCCGCTGCGGCCAAATCGTTATCGCTTGCCCGATGGCCAGCTCACTCCTGCGCAGGAGCGCGGCAAGGGAATCTTCGAGCGCACGATGACCAAATCCCACCAGCCGATTGCAGAAAACAACCAGTGCGCCTACTGCCACGGTGGACCGAAATACACGAATCGGCAACTCGCCGACGTGGGCTCCGGCAAAACCACTGATCGCTCTCCGCTCATCGACACGCCCCATCTACCTGACATCGCGTATTCCGCGCCGTACCTGCACGACGGCTCGGCGCGATCGCTGGAAGAGATCTGGACGGTATTCAATCCGCACGATACGCACGGCGTCACCAACGATCTGACCAAGGACGAGCTGAACGACTTGATCGAATACCTGAGGACCTTATGAAAGCACGCACTTGCCTGTTCGCGCTGTGTTTCATCACTGTCTTCTCCTGCGTCGGCATTTCGCAGGACATGCCCCGCTTTCGCTGGGAGAATTTCACCACCGCGAATGGCCTCCCTAATGATCACGTTTATTCCGTGCTCGTCGATGGTCCACGTGTTTGGGCCGGCACTGACAACGGTCTGGGACTCTATGAAGGCGGTAAATGGAAAATCTTTCGTCCTAGCGAGGGCTTGGCGCACCAGGCGGTTCTAGGTCTCGCGCTCGATAAGCGCACCGGTGATGTTTGGGCAGCAACACTCGGCGGCCTCAGCCGCATTTCTGCGGGTCGCATCGACAGCTTCACGCAACTGAACTCCGGCCTTCCCAACGATGTTGTGTATGGCGTCGGCGTTCAGGGCGATTTTGTATGGGTCGCCACTGCCGCGGGCGGCGGGCGTCTCAACACTCGCACGAACCAGTGGTCTCTCTACAACGAGCGCAATACGCCGATGTACGAGATCTGGACGTACGGCGTCAGCGCCGCAACAGACAAGGTGTATTACGCAGTCTGGGGCGGCGGCGTGCTGGAGTACGATGTCGCCACGCAGCACTGGAAGGACTACAACGATCCCGACGGCGAAACCGAGATGGTCTTGCTGAAAGATCAGGGCCTCATTCACGAGATCACCACCTCCGTCAGCTACGTCGACAAGATTCTGTGGGTTGCCACCTACTTCGGCGCCAGCCGGTATGACGGCCGCTACTGGCACAACTTCCTCACCAAAGACAGCGGTCTCCCCAGCAATTTCTTGAACCAGGTGAAAGGCATCGACGCGAATCGTGCCTGGTTCAGCACGGACAAGGGTCTCGCGTATTACGACGGCACCAACTGGGCTGTATACCGTCCCGCGCTCGACACACACAAACCCGAAATGCTCGTGCGCGACGCCACAGGAAACACGACCAACATCGCGGTCGACACCGCGCCGGCCCACAACTACATCCTCGGCATAGATTTTCAGGGCGATGACCTATGGGTCGCCACAGCAGAAGGTTTAAGTCACGGAATTCGACAGAAATAAGGAGCCACTCTTATGCAGGTACAGGAAATCCTGGAAGCCATTGCGCACGCACCCATTGAAAAGCGGGCGATCACCAATCACGCAGTTCTCAACGAAGCCTACGACTACAGCAAGCCCAGCTCTTTCGTCCGCGGGATGCGAATCGATCTGAATGGTCTGGTGATCCTGCTGATCTCCGGCACTGCCAGCATCGACGAATACGGCAAGACCGTGCACGTCGGCGACTTCCGCGCGCAGTGCCGCCGAACGTTCCACAACATCACCGGCCTGCTTGCTGCCGAGGGCTGCACGTGGAAAGACATCGTTCGCACCACCTGCTACCTGCGCGACATCGATCGCGATTACGAGGCGTTCAACGAAGAGCGGACCGCGTTCTATCAGCAGCAGGCACTCGATCCAGTTCCCGCTTCAACTGGAATTCAGGCCAAGCTGTGCCGCCCCGACCTGCTGGTCGAAATCGAAGCGATTGCGATGTTTCGCGAAACTCCGAAGGAGTAACTCAATGCCGCGCCGCGTTCTGGTCGTCCTTGCTGCTGTGATGATGACGGTGCCGCTCAGTTGGACGCAATCAACGTTCAGCTGCTCGTGTGGGAAGAATCCTCCCGGTCAGCCCAAGAACCGAGAAATGCGCCCCTACGCCGAAGCGCCGGAAGATCTGCGGCCCTACTCGAAGTTCACCACCCCCTACTGGGAGAACTACACCAGCCTGATCGAGTACAACGGCGCGGCGCGCGACATTCCCGATCCCGATCCGTCAACCCTCACCGAAGTACGCATTGGATTTCTTGGTCCCGTTTACGATCATCCTGATCACGCTCTCGGCCAGAAAATGTTGAACGGTGTCACCATGGCCATCGACGAAGCGAATGCCGCCGGAGGTTACGGCGGCAAGCCCTTCCGCCTCATGATCCATAACGATTCCGCCACTTGGGGCGCGTCCAGCAACGAGATCATCAAGATGGCCTACGACGAAAAGGTCTGGGCCATGTACGGATCTCTCAGCGGGGACTCCACGCACATCGGGCTGCGCGTGAACCTGAAGACCGAAGTGCCCATGGTGAACAGTGCCGCGACCGATCCCACAATCCCGGAAACGATCATCCCGTGGTATCTCACCACGCTTCAGGACGATCGTATCCAGGGCTACACACTCGCGCGGCACATTTATACGGAGCTTGGACTGAAGCGCGTGGCAATTCTCCGCGTAAACGATCGCTACGGCCGTTTCGGCATTTTGAAGTTCAAGGACGCCTCACGCCGTCTCGGACACCCGGTTGTCATTGAGCAGAAGTTCATGCCGGGTGATAGCGATTTTCGCCATGAGTTGCGCATCATCAACGATTCGCGCGTGGATGCAATCCTTCTCTGGACCGACGAAATTCCCGCGGCCAACATCCTGAAGCAAATGCGCGAACTCGGCATGAAGCAGCGTGTCTTTGGCAGCCATCGCACAATGGGCAATGACTTAGTGAAGACTGCCGGGGCCGCGGCGGAGGGCTTCGAGGCCGTCTATCCGTATGATCCCAGCCGCAAGGATCCGCGCTGGCTAGATTTCACCGCACGCTACGAAGCTCGCTTCCACGAAAAGCCCGACCACTTCGCCGCGCTAGCCTACGACACCATGCAGATCCTGCTGCATGCCATCTGCGAAGCTGGGCTCAACCGCGGACGCATTCGCGACGCGTTAACCGGCCTTGAGCATTACGACGGCGTCACCGGCCCGATGAGCTTCGATCCGAATTGCAAAGATATTCGCCCTATGTTCCTCGCCAGCGTTCATAACGGCGAAATCGAATATCGGCAAACGAGCATGGAGAAAGCGTATGCGCGGGTGGGCGAAGATGGCGTACAATACGCCGGCCCGAAGATAGGTGATCAGTCCGGCGGCGACTTGAAACTCGCCGTCTTTGGACCGAAAGCCGGCGAACTAGTGAAATCAGCCGCAATCTCAGCGCTCATCGCCGACCTCAATTGCAATGCAACACGCCACATCTCGCTCGTGGGAATCTCTTCCGACGTGCAGTGGGGTAAAGCCTCGTCAGCGCTTGTGCAAGCTCTCTACGATCAGCACGCCATCGGAATCATTGCGACCAATCGCAACTCCAGCCATCTCGCCGAGCAGTTAGGAGTAAAAGGCTTCGTCCCCGTGATCGCAATCTCTTCGGATCGATCGCTCACATCCACCAACATCCCGTGGATCTTCCGGTTGCCGGAGGGAAGTTCGCCCGATCAGGCGATCCGCTGTTTTATGGAAGCCATCAACAAGGTTGGGGCAAACCGCGAGAAGATTCGGGACTTCTTGGCATCGGGAAATCTGGTCGCTGGGCTAAGCTTCCAGGACACGGGAGAACCCCGTTAGCTGTGGTGGCGCGGGCGCTCTCGCCATCTCCAGCCTCATGCCGGAATCGTGAAGCTGAACACGGACCCGCTACCTAGTTGGCTGGTTACTCCGAGCGTGCCACCGTGCGCTTCCACGATAGCTTTCGCGATCGCCAACCCCATTCCCGTTCCCTGCACGCGGTACCGCTCACTCTTGCCGCGATAGAATTTGTCGAAAATGAGCGACTGCTCCATGTCATCGATACCAACACCCTGATCAGCCACGCTCACTTCCAGCTTTCCGTCGCGCAGCTCAGCCCATATGCGAATCACAGATTCGGGTGGCGAATACTTGGCTGCATTCTCGAGTAACTGCACCAGCACCTCGGTGATGCGTTTCGCGTCCATGCGGGCAACTGCATTCTCCGCGATGTTCGATTCGATCCGATGCTTCCCCAGCACCTGCTTCAGCTCCGTTACTGCGGTCTGCACCAAGTCCTTGATCTGGTGCGGCTTCAGGTCGAGCTGTAGTTCATGCGATTCGAGCTCGGAAACTTCCGCGGCCTCGCCCACCAGTCGGTTTAAACGATCGCTCTCTTCGTCGATTACCGTCATCAGCTCTCGCCGGTCCTCTGCTCCGAGATTGATGTTCGACAGCAGGCTCGTAATCGAAGCCTTGATCGCGGTCAGCGGCGTTCGAAATTCGTGCGTCACCGAATCGAGGATTGCTGTCCTCAACTTCTCGCTTTCTCGGGAAGCCTCCGCCTTCGTCAGCTTCTCCACTGCCGTAACGCGCTCAACTGCTACCGCGATCAGACTTCCGATTGCATCCAGGGTCTCGCGCGAGAGGTCGCCTGCCACGCCAATCGTACCTACAATCCGCACACCCAGCTTTACAGGGACAAAGCTGAGTCGCCGCTCGCTGTCGAAGGTAGGCTCCCCGCGAGCAATCACGCTCTTCAAGTGTTCCTCATCCAAGTCGCGAGTCTCAGGACCAGAACGGTAGATATCGCCCTTCCCTGGCAGATAGAGCGCGGCGGCAGACACTCCAAAGGTGCTCACTACCAATTGTGGCAACGAATTCAGCAACTCCAGAATGTTTTCGGACGTCAGCATTCCCTCGCTGAATTGATACAGTCGCTCTACCTCGCGCCGGCGCTGCACAGCTTCGGCGGTCTGTCGCCTTGCGCGTTCGGATAACTGACTCGCAGTAATCGCGGTCACTAGAAATGCGAA
This sequence comes from uncultured Terriglobales bacterium, assembly GCA_964490255.1. Classification (GTDB taxonomy): domain Bacteria; phylum Acidobacteriota; class Terriglobia; order Terriglobales; family Acidobacteriaceae; genus JAJPJE01. Next base: position 28,854 of record CAZBCQ010000027.1, read on the forward strand.
TAGCGCAACCCAGTTCTGTGTATCGGCAATCGTGAACGTTCCAACTGGAGGAAGGAAGAAATAATTGAAAGCCGCAGTTGCGATTACGGCGAGGAACAACGAGAAGCGCAGACCCCAACGAGCCGACACGATCAGCACGGCCACCAGGAACGTCAGCGCAACGGTCGTGGGGTTCACATGCAGCGGGACCTTGAACAGATACACAAGCCCGGCGACAATCGCGCAGCACGCTACAAATTTTAAAAAGACCTCTTGCAGAGACCTGTTCACGGCCACGATTGTAGCCGACATCGACAAATTGAACCGCCTCGAAGAGAATAGGCGCGATGGGCAAGACTCCCGAGCAATGGTTAGAGCACTCCGACCCTGAGAAAAAGGGCGGCATTTTCAAACTGTTCCTTGGCTACGCTCCTGGCGTTGGCAAAACTTACAACATGCTGAGCGAAGCCATCCGGCGCAGTAACCGCGGCGAAGACGTGGTCGTTGGTGTCATCGAAACGCACGGCAGGAAAGGCGTGGCCGAGTTGGCGGCGAAACTCGAGGCTGTGCCCCGCCGCAAGCTCGAATACAGAGGCACCATCTTCGAAGAGATGGATGTCGACGCGATCCTGGCGCGAAAGCCCGCAGTCGTGCTCATCGACGAACTCGCTCACACCAATATCGAAGGAAGCAAGCACCGCAAACGCTACGAGGATGTCCTGGAACTCCTGGACGCGAACATCGACGTGCTCTCCACCATGAACATTCAGCACCTGGAGAGCCTCGCGCCCAGCGTGCAGCACATCACTGGCATCACCGTTCGCGAGACTGTTCCCGACTGGGTCCTGCAGCGCGTTACAGAAATCGTAATGGCCGATCTCACGCCGGAAGCCCTGCAAACGCGCATGAAACGGGGGGATATTTATCCTGCAGATCGCGTAGAGCGCGCTCTCGGGAATTTCTTCCGGCCCATGAACCTGATTGCGCTTCGCGAACTCGCGTTGCGTCAAGTCGCTCAGGAAGTCGACCGCAGCCTCGAAAGCCATCTTGAAAAGGAAAAACAGGAGCGCAATCTCGGCGTGTGCGAGCGTTTTGCCGTTTGTATCAGCTCGAATCCTGCCGCACAGCACCTCGTAGCGCGTGCTGCTCGTATGGCGCATCGCCTCGATGCTGAGTTGTTCGTCGTTTATGTGGATATAGGACTCGACGACTCAGAGGCCAACCAGAAATCGTTGCAGGCAAATATCACGTTTTCGGAGGACCTCGGCGCGCAGGTCGTCAGGTTGAAAGCGACTACGGTGTCGGAGGCGGTTGCAAAATTCGTACGTGAAAAGCATATTACGCAAGTGGTATTCGGACGATCTGCCATCAAGGGATGGCGTCGCTATCTTTACCTGAGCACGATCCATAAATTCCTTCGCGATGCCCCTCCCGTCGACGTCCACATCGTCACCCAGGAAGCAGCACACAAGGCGGCCAAGTAATGGATGCCAAGAAACGGATTTTAATTGTCGATGATGAGCCGCAGATTACGCGTGTTCTGCGCACCTCGCTGAATGGAAGCGGATACGACGTTCGCACCGCGGAAAATGGCGACAGCGCACTTGCCCTCGTGCGTGAATGGACGCCGGACCTGGTGATCACCGACGTTTCCATGCCGCACATGAACGGCATCGACCTCACCCGCCGCCTGAGAACCGAACACGATGTTCCCATCATCGTTCTCTCGGTTAAGGGAGAGGAAAAAACAAAAGTCGAAGCTCTCGATGCCGGCGCCGACGACTACGTCACCAAGCCCATCGGCATGAACGAATTGCTGGCGCGTGTGCGTCGCAATCTTGCTCGCGCCGAGCCGGTCGAACTGGTATCGACAGTTCTGGAAATAGGCGACTTCCGTATCGATCAAGATGCTTTTCGCGTCTCCATCCGCGGACAGGATGTCAGGCTCACGCCAAAAGAGTTCGAGCTGCTGGTGCATCTCGCCAGAAATGCCGGCCGCGTAGTCACCCACCGAAAACTTCTCAACGCCATTTGGGGACCGAACAGCGTAGAACAACCGGAGCACCTGCGCGTGCTCGTTGGTCAACTGCGCAAGAAAGTGGAAACCGAAGGCACTCCGCAATACATCATCACCGAGCCCTGGGTTGGTTATCGCCTCGAACCAGCCGGCGAAGCTGAACGCGATCCGGCCTAGATTACGATTACGAACAAATTACGCTCTTTTTAGACATTCCTTACGCACATCCTTATCGAATGTAGGGATTGGTCGCTGGGAAGCGTGCCGGTTTGGCTTCAGCTGGTCGGCACGCAGTTTTTCTCAGCCCATAGGAGCGCATGCAATGTCTATGTTTCATCCCAAAGCCCTGCACGTAGACGCCAACCAGGTCACAATCGAAATGGACCTTCCTACTGATTCAGGAATCGTTCGCGCGCATCCCGGCGATTGGATCGTACGCGACGAGTTTGGCAAACGATACGTCTACACGAACACTGTTTTCCAGCAACTCTATGAGCGCATTGGAGAGCGAAGCTATCTGACGTCTCAGGCCGAAGAAGGACGCTCGTACGGCTGCTGAACGGCGCAGGGGGACTCTGTCATGAATAGCATCAGTTTTTCGACATTCTCTGGATTTACGGCCATCGTGATTGTCTGCGGCTTTGTCTTAGGATTCCTGATTCGCCTTCTTTCTGGGACTGGCACTTCCAAATCGAGTGCAGCTCGTTTCGCGTCTCCATTTCGAACCAGAATCGCTCACAAACACACCTGATAGTTGCCGATGATGGGCGTCGCCTGTTCCGAGCGAAATTCCTTTTGGCTGCAACGAAAAGAGCCCAGAGCGATCTGGGCTCTATCGTTACGGAAACACTCTCTAGAACTTCACCATGATCGCCATGTTCATGCGGTTTTCGTGTTTGGACAGGTCAGGCGTGAATCCAGGAACAAATGATCCCGGTGGACCGGTATTCCCGATGCCTCCGTTCGGTGTGATTCCGCCCGTACCCGAGTAATAGGGCACATTCGATGCGCGATGGTTATATTCCCAGCGGAAGGTAATGTACTGGCTCGGCATATAGTCAAACGTCAACGTAGCATCCCAGCCTTTGAAAGGGTCTCCCGGATTTTCCGTGAAATACGGCGTTCCCGTGATAGCCGTCGCTCCGTTGATCGGTGGCAGCAGCACCAGATAGCGTCCCGGATTGTTGATCGCGCCGCCGCCAATCGTTACGCCAAACAGATCTTTGTGGAGCCAGAAGCGGTTGTATTCCATGAAGCCGAGAAAGCTTTGCTTCACGCCTGTGGCGCTGTTACCGAAACAGTTGACTCCGCCTCCGCTCTCGCAGCCGGCGTCGATGGTCAACGAAAATGCAGCCCGGTCGATGAAGCGCTCAGGATTCTCGTAGTACTTCACCTGGATGCTGTCGTCGGTATGGAAGCGGCTTCGATTCGGCACTCCGAGCGTGTCTCGTCCCAATGCGTATTGGTTTGCCACAATCGAGACCCATGGCCTCGGTCGCCACAAGACCTGTCCCCCCAACCCGGGCCGGTGATTGAACCTTCCATAAGACTGCCAGCCATTAATCAACCACGGCTCAATCTTCAACTTGTCATTTGGAAAGATCTGGGCCCGCATGCCGGTGAAGAACCAGGGCGTGTTCGAGGAAACAAACGATGGTTGATAGGCCCAGTTATCGAAGTTGTAGAAGCTGAACAGGCCGATGTAGGAGAGGAAAATACCGGCATCGACGTTGATCCCGTTCAGTGCATTGATGTGATAGCCACCGTAGGCCTCGGAAATGTAACGATAGCCGTTATCAACGGTACCCGGATTTAACGTTAACCATTGCCCGCGTGCATTGCTGGCATCATTGCGCGGTTGCGTCTGGGAGTACATTCCAAGCTGCGTCATCACTCGCGCGTGCACGTTGTCGTAATGAAAATCGCCGCCAACGCCAAAGTGCGTGACTTGGAACTCACTGGATCGAAAGACTTCGCTGGATCCTCCAATGGTGTCGTCGATCGGGTTGGCGAAATCGTAGATGTACGACACATCTGACCTGATCTCTGGCGTAAAGAACTTGCTGTCGAAAGCCGGTGTTTTGGTTCGCGGATTACCGGTAAGCCATGTCCAGTCGGCATAGGAAAACGGCTCCGGCTTCTGAGGCTTGTTACGTGCGCTCGTTTGTGCCGAAGGATCCGGTACTGCTCGCGTTCCACTCATCAGGCTTTGTGTCTCGGTGGCAGGCATCTCTGTTGTAGCGTTGCTCTCCGCCGTTCCCGGGGATTGCGCTTTCAACTGCGCCTCTAATTCCTGGATTCGGGCCCGCATCTGCTCCAGTTCCTTCAACATCGCCGCGTTGGATGAACTCTGATCTGCGGCAGTCGGTCTCGCTGTCGACGACGATGCTTGGGCCTGGGCCGTGATCGGGCTAATCACGGTGCTGAAGGCGAGAACACCGATAGCAACTCTCGTTTTGCACGCTCGCAGTAGTTTCGGCGTGTAAGTCTTGCACGCTCCATTTTGCATAGAACTCCTTCCGCGCTAACGCGCGTTCTTATGCAGCTCACGCTAAGGTAAGTTGCATAAAAACAACGGAAAGACTGTCTAAGTTTTTCGTAAGGTTGCCGCAACTCAGGGGTTACGGTGTTTTTATGCACTTCTTATAAAAACTTTACGCTCCCGATTATCCAATCATTGCGGAGGGGGAGACGTGTCGAGCAGCATCGGACTGGCTATATTCGCGATCATATGCGGAGTGGCGTCGGTTTTTATGATCTGCTTTTTCACCGCGCTCTGCCGCGAAGGCAGGACGCGTGTTGTCCTCGTGCGCCGCTCCACTCCCGACTTCCTCGCCCGCAGTTCAGAAGTACTCACCTTCAGCTCCGAACAGCATCCTCGAGTGCGCAGGCTCGCATCCGTCATCCACATCGACGACGCATCGCCGAAGGATGGAGTTATGCAACAGGTGCACAGTTCTCAACTCATTGAACTGCCTCTTCTTCCTCATCAGCAAAATTTCAGGGGCCGCAGTTTCAGACAAATCGGAACCCGCCTGCATGGCATTCTTTTTCTTCTCGCCATCTGCATAGTGGCGACCAGCGCTCTGGCTCAGGACACCAGCGCAATTTCTTCTCCGGCAGATTCTTCAGCAGAAATTCAGCAGCTGAAGTCGATCGTCCAGCAGCTCCAGGCTCGCGTAACTCAACTTGAGAAGCAGCAGGGCATCGTGAATAACCCCTCTGCGGCTGAAGGTGCGACGGCGGCCACCACTGATCCATCGGCACAACAGCCAGCCTCAACCCAAACCCTCAGCGCCGAAGATCGTGGCATTCTTGATTTTCTACGCACCTCGACCATCAATGTCGGTGTCGACACCTATTACGCCTACAACTTCAACGCTCCTGTTGGTCGCGTGAACGTGCTGCGAGCCTATGACGTGCTCAGCAACGAGTTCAGCTTGAATCAGGCTAGTGTCATCTTCGACCATCCCGCCGACGCGGACGCAGGGCGGCGTTGGGGTGGCCGTGTTGACTTGCAATACGGTCAGGCTACCGACACCTTGCAAGGCAATCCCTTTAACGAGCCACGGCCGGACATTTACCGAAATATCTTTCAGGCGTACGGGACCTACATCATCCCGCTCGGAGCGGGTATCAATGCGGATTTCGGAAAATTCGCCAGCTCAATTGGGATTGAGGGTAACTACACAAAGGACCAGATGAATTATTCCCGCTCCTACTGGTTCAACATTCTGCCGTTCTATCACATGGGCCTGCGGGCAAGTTATCCGGTCAACAGTCGATTCGCGGTGAATTACTGGATCGTGAATGGCATTAATCAGACCGAAGCGACAAACGGATTCAAAGATCAGCTATTTGGGTTCACCGCCAAGCCGCGAAAGAGCATTTCCTGGACAGTTAACTACTATTTCGGCCAGGAACATCCCGATCGCGCAGTTGCCAATAATTGCGGACCTGTACCAATCCAGCCCGGCCTGTGCTTTACCGCAATACGACCCGCGCCAAATGGACGGACTCACATCTTCGACAGCTACGTCACTTGGCAGGCGACTCCGAAGCTGACCTTAGCTGTTGAAGGAGACTACTATCTCCAACGTCTATGGAGAAATGCGGCTCCGGGCGAATCGTCAGCGCCTGCGCATATTGATGGCGGAGCTGCCTACGTTCAGTATCAATTCCGGCCGAAGATGGCCGTTGCAGCCCGCGGCGAATACGTGGCGGATCCGGATGGTCTGTTCAGTGGGATCGGCGAGTATCTGAAGGAAATGACCCTCACGTACAGCTATTTCGTCACGAACGGGTTCCTGTTGCGAACGGAATATCGGCGCGACATCTCAAATCAGCCAGTTTTTTTGACCGACACACAGGGATTACTGAGCGACCACCAGACCACTGCCACGCTCGGGCTCACCTGGTGGTGGGGACGTAAAGAAGGCGCGTGGTAAACACGCGCGTAAGAAAGGAATTTCATGTTGGACATTGTCTTCATTGCCGCAACCGTTCTGTTCTTCGCCGTCTCGATCGGTTACGTCTATTTCTGCGAGAAAGTTCGGTGAGATGACTATGCACTTCGAATCCGCTGTGATGCTTGCAATCTGCGTTTTGCTGATGGTTTATCTCGGCTACGCGCTGCTAAGACCGGAGAAGTTCTGAAATGACCACCAATGGCTGGTTACAAATACTCATCTTCTTGCTCGTCGTGCTCGCGCTCACGAAGCCGCTCGGAATTTTCATGGCGCGTGTATTCAATCGCGAGAAGACATTTCTCGATCCGGTGCTCCGGCCAATCGAACGCCTGATTTACTCTCTCACCGGCGTCGACGAGAACGCTGAAATGAAGTGGACGCAGTACGCCGTCGCCATGCTGCTCTTCAGCCTGGTTTCGATGGCGCTCCTCTACGTCATCCAGCGCGTCCAGGGCTTGCTGCCCTTGAACCCGCAGAAACTGGGGGGAGTGGAGCCTTTCCTCGCGTTCAATACCGCTGCGTCCTTTACGACCAACACCAACTGGCAAGCCTATACGCCAGAGACGACGATGAGCTACCTGACCCAGATGATGGGCCTGGCGTATCACAACTTCGTTTCTGCTGCGACGGGTATCGCTTTGGCGATCGCTTTCATTCGTGGCATCGCGCGCCGTGAAAAGCAAACCATCGGCAATTTCTGGGTCGATCTTGTCCGGTGCACGCTTTGGGTTCTGCTTCCAGTGTGCATCATCGGCTCTTTGTTTCTCGTTTACCAGGGCGTGCCACAAAACCTAAAGCCTTATGACACCGTGAAGTTGCTCGAACCGCAACAGGTTCCGCATCTGGGTGCGGACGGCAAACCCGCCACTACTCCCGATGGCAAGCCGGTGATGGACACCGTCACCGACCAGACGATCGCCCAAGGTCCCGTTGCCTCACAGGAAATCATCAAGGAGTTCGGCACTAACGGCGGCGGGTTCTTCAACGCAAACAGCTCTCACCCTTTCGAGAATCCGACACCGCTCACCAACT
>CAZBCQ010000028.1:0-1823 GCA_964490255.1 uncultured Terriglobales bacterium
GTGAACTACATCGATCGCCAGGTGATCGGCATTCTGAAGCCGACCTTGCAACAGCAGTTGCACTGGAGCGAGATCGATTACAGCAACATCATCTTTTCGTTTCAGCTGGCCTACGCGCTGGGCTATCTGTTCGTGGGGCGCGCGATTGACCGGTTGGGGACGCGCAAGGGTTTCTCGCTGTCCGTGTTGCTGTGGAGTTGCGCGTCGATGGCGCACGCTGCGGCGAGTACGGTGCTGGGATTCTGTGCGGCGCGATTCGCGCTAGGGCTCGGAGAAGGCGGCAGCTTTCCGGCGGCGGTGAAGACCGTCTCGGAGTGGTTCCCGAAGAAAGAACGAGCGCTGGCGATTGGGTTGTTTAACGCCGGCACGAATGTCGGCGCAATTGTTACACCGCTGATCCTGCCATGGATCGTGCTGCACTTCGGGTGGCGGCGAGCGTTCATCACGACTGGGTCATTGAGCATGTCGTGGCTGCTGCTGTGGCTGTGGTTGTACCGTCCGCCGCGCGAACATAAGCGCGTGTCGAAGGCTGAGCTGGCTTATATCGAAGCGGATGGGGGCGAGTCCACGGTGCGGGTGCCTTGGAGAACGTTGCTCAAGCATCGGCAGACGTGGGCGGTGGCCCTGGGCAAATTCATGACCGATCCGTTCTGGTGGCTGTATCTGTTCTGGATCCCAGATTTCCTCAACAAAACGCATGGCGTAACACTTCTTAACATCGGGCTACCGCTGGTGACCATTTATCTTGCGGCTGACGCCGGGAGCATCGTCGGAGGATGGCTGTCGTCGGCGTTCATCGCGCGAGGCTGGACGGTTAATGCCGGTCGAAAGACCGCGATGGCGATCTGCGCGCTGGGCGTGCTGCCAGTTGTGTTCGCCGCACGCGTATCGGGACTGTGGTCGGCTGTAGCAATCATCGGTCTGGCTGCGGCCGCGCACCAGGGGTGGTCGGCGAATATGTACACGCTGGCTCCGGACCTGTTCCCAAGACGCGCGGTGGCGTCGGTGGTTGGGATTGCGGGAATGGCAGGATCGGTGTCGGGAATGCTGATGGCGAAGGTGGTCGGGTACATCTTGCAGTGGACCGGATCGTATTCGCTAATCTTTGTGTTTGCGCCTATTGCTTATGGTGGAGCGCTGCTGGTGATTCATTTGCTGACGCCGAAACTGGCGGCTGCTTCACTGGGCGAGGCTGTGTGATTTTCAAAGGAAGGAATTATGTTGCCGATCTCGCGACGTAAGTTTCTTGCCGGTGTGACAGCGGTTGGCGGCGCGGCACTTGCGGGCACCGTGCCGGGGGCGCGGGCGCTGGCTCCGACGATGCTGTATCCGCCAATGGATCTCGCATATTTCGATACGAAGATCTCGCCCGCTGCAGCGGACATTCGCATTGGATATGCGGCGATCACGTGGGAAGGAAAGGATCGTCAGGCGATCGAAGATATTTCAGCCGTCGGATATAAAGGCATTCAGCTGCGGTCGAACTGCATTGACGAATTTGGAAGTCCGCAGCAGGTGCGGGATTTGCTGGCGGAGCACTCGTTGCAGTTTGTGGCGCTGTCGAGTGGGGATCTGGACGTAGAGACGGCTGATCGGGCCGCAGCGGTTGCGCATCATGTTTCGAATTGCCGGTTCCTGCACGATGCGGGTGGGATGTATCTGCAGATCATCGATAAGAAACCGAAGCATGCGCCGACCTCAGCGGATTACAAGCGGTTGGGACAGATGCTGACCGAGTTGGGGAAGCAGACTGCGGATATGGGAATTCCGCTGGGATATCACAATCACATGGGGGCGATGGGACAAACGCCGGAGCAAGTCGA
>CAZBCQ010000028.1:1923-9581 GCA_964490255.1 uncultured Terriglobales bacterium
CCGACGGAGGGAACGCACACGCCGAAGCAGTCGGCGGAGGTCAGTAAACAATATCTGGAGAAAGCGGGGCTCTCGTTATGAGCTCGCCATTTCGCGTGGCGGTGATCAACGACGAAATCGGACAAGACTTCGGGCAGGTGTGCGAGGTGACGGCCCGCGATTTCGGCATGCAGTGGATCGAGATTCGTGGCATGTGGAACAAGAATGTGCTGAACCTCGATGCGAAAGAAGTCGACGAGGCGCGGAAGATTCTGGAGAAGTACAAATTGCGGGTCACTGACATTGCGAGTCCGCTATTCAAGGTGGATTGGCCGGGCGCGCCGACATCGAAATTCAGCCCCAAGCGCGATCAGTTCCATGCAGATTTCACGTTCGATCAGCAGGACGAAGTGCTGGAGCGCAGTATTGCTCTGGCCAAGGCGTTTCAGACGGGTCGGGTGCGCTGCTTCGATTTCTGGCGGCTCGAGGATCAGGCGTCCTATCGTTCTGCGATGAATGAGAGGCTGCGACAGGCCGCAGCGAAGGCAGCGCGCGAGGGCGTGATCCTGGTACTGGAAAATGAAATGGCGTGTAACACAGCGAATGCTGCCGAAGCAGCGAAAGTGCTGCATGAGGTCAAAGCGCCGAACTTGTTGCTGAATTGGGATCCAGGTAACGCCGCCACGACGGGGGAAGTGCCGTATCCGAATGGATACAATCTGCTGCCAAAGGCGCGCATCGGGCATTGTCACTGCAAGGACGCAGTCATGAAATCAGGCGGTGGCTACGAATGGGCAGCGATGGGCACCGGCGTCATCGATTGGGTTGGGCAATTCAGGGCGTTGAAGCGCGACGGCTATCGCTATGCTGTGAGTCTGGAAACGCATTGGCGTGGGGCCGGAACACCCGAGGAGTCCACACGCAAGAGTTGGGCAGGAATGAAAGAGCAGTTACAAAAAGCGGGCGCGTTATAGAGCCCGGCAGAAGAAAGAAGAGAGATGGCATTCAAAGGACTCGATCTAAGTGGCAAGACTGCGGTGGTGATCGGTGGCACTTCGGGGATTGGACGGGCTATTGCTCTTGGGTATGTGGAGGCGGGCGCAAATGTGATTGCAACTTCGCGCCGGAAGGAGCAAGTCGAAGAAGTAGCGGGTGAAATTGAGGCACGCGGTGGCAAGACGGTTCGCGTTACCAGCGATGTCAGCGATCGTGCGTCGCTGCGGGCGGTGCTCGACGCCACAGTGAAAACATTTGGCAGCGTCGAGATCCTGGTGAACAGTGCAGGACGTACCAAGCGGGCGCCCACGCTGGACTTCTCCGAAGACGATTGGAATCAGATCCTGGAGACGAATCTTACGGGAACGCTGCGCGCTTGCCAGGTTTTCGGCAGGCACATGATCGAGCGCCGCCACGGGAGGATCATCAACATTGCCTCACTCTCGTCATTCGCGGCCTTGATGGAAGTGGCCGCGTACAGCGCGAGTAAAGCAGCGGTGGCGTCGCTGACCAAGTCGCTGGCGATTGAGTGGGCGAAGTTCGGCGTCAATGTGAACGCGATTGCGCCTGGAGTATTCCGGACTGCATTAAATGAGAAGCTACTCGACGGCACAGCGCGGGGGCAGGAATTCCTGTTACGCAATCCGATGAAGCGGTTTGGCAAAGTTGAAGAACTCGCCGGCGCAGCGATCTTTCTGGCGTCCGATTCCGCGTCGTTCGTCAACGGAGAAATTCTCTCAGTTGATGGGGGCGTGCTTGCCAGTGGCGTGAACCAGTAAACCAGAGGAGAAGAGATGGGCGAGAGCACTCGACGAGAGTTTGTGAAGCAAGCCGCACTAGGGACGGCCGCACTGGCGGCCTTCTCACCTGCTCGGGTTCTGGGTGCGAACGATCGCGTGCGAGTTGGAATGATTGGTGTAGGTGGCCGGGGACAGGAATTGCTGAAACAGGTGCAACAGGTTCCGAATGCGCAGCTGGTGGCAATAGCGGATATCTACACGCTGCATCGCGATCAAGCGAAGCAACTGGCGCCTGGAATCGATACGGTAGAGGATCATCGCCGTTTGCTCGAGCGTAAAGACATCGATGCGGTGATCGTGGCGAGTCCGCTGCATATTCACAAGGCGCATTTCGTAGATGTGCTCGCGGCAGGGAAGGACCTGTACTCGGAAAAGACGATGACGTGGTCGATCGCAGAGGCGGAGGAATGTCTGGCGGCGGCGAAGAAGTCCGACCGTGTGGTACAGATTGGATTGCAGCACGAGAGTTCCGGTTCGCTAGGCGATGCGAGAGACTGGCTCAAGCAGGGAATTGTGGGCAATGTCACACAAGTCGAGTCCTGGATGAGCCGTAACAGTCCGCATGGACAAGGGCAGTGGGTGCGCGCGGTTCCTGCCGATTGCACCGCGCAAAATGTAAATTGGAAGGCGTTCTTGAACGGTCGCCCGGATCACGGCTTCGATGCGAATAAATTCATCAACTGGCGGTTGTTCTGGGAGTTCTCCGGCGGCAATGTGACGGAGAACATGGTGCACCAGATTGCATGGATCATGACGGCGCTTGATCTGCCGCTGCCCGAGTCGGCGTATATGTCGGGCGGCGTGTTTTCGGAGAAAGATGGGCGTGAGGTGCCGGATACGATCGCCGTGACTCTGAACTTCCCGGGCAAGATTGTGACGTGGCAGTCGACCTTCAGCAACAATCATTTTGGATTGGGCGAACGCATTCTTGGAAGCGATGGCAGCATTGAACATCTCTGGGGCACGAATGACATGGTGACCGGGCGCTCGGCGCAGAGCGTTCACTACTATCCGGAAAAGGTGAACCGGCGGGATGGCGCAGCTATGACTGGTGAATCGAAGGATCAGAATCACATGGCCAATTGGATTGACTGCGTCCGCACGCGGAAAACACCGAACGCGCCCGTGGAGATCGGCTATCGGTCGGCAGTTGCGGCGCACATGGCGAATATTTCGTATCGGCAAAAGCAACGCGTTACACTCGAAGAGGCGCGCGCCTTCAACACGCAGTTCTGAGAACCGGCGAGCCGCCGCCGATTCATGGACCTTTCGAAACTCAGCAATACTCCACACCGGCGTTTGAATCCGCTTACGGGCGACTGGGTACTGGTGTCTCCGCAGAGGACGCAGAGGCCGTGGCAGGGAAAAGTCGAGCGCACGCCGAGCGACACTCAGCCGAGTTACGATCCGAATTGTTATCTGTGTCCTGGGAATACCCGCGCCGGTGGCGTGAAGAATCCGCCGTATACCAGCACATTCGCTTTTGATAACGATTATCCGGCGTTGATCGCGAACACAGGAGGTGTGTGCGTTAAGGAGTCATCGTTGCTGGTGGCGCGCAGCGAGCCAGGCGTGTCGCGTGTCGTGTGCTTTTCTCCGCGGCATGATCTGACGATTCCGCGCATGAAATCAGGCGAGATAAGGAATGTCGTCGACGTGTGGGCAAGCGAATACGCGACCCTGGGAGCGCAGGGATGGGTCAACCACGTCGAGATATTCGAGAATCGCGGGGCCATGATGGGGGCGAGCAATTCGCATCCGCATTGCCAGATATGGGCGAATGCCACTGTCCCGAATCTTCCGGCACGCGAGCAGGAAAAGCAGGAGGCGTACGGAGCGGAGCACGGCGGTTGCTTGCTTTGCGACTACGCCGCGCTGGAACTTAGGCTGAAAGAACGCGTAGTATGCGAAAACAGCGATTTCGTTGTAGTCGTGCCGTTCTGGGCGGTGTGGCCATTCGAAACGATGTTGCTGAGCAAGCGGCATCGGACGGCGATGGACGAACTATCGGAGCACGAGCGAAATGGACTTGCCGATATCCTTCGTCAGATTACGACTCGCTACGACAACCTGTTCGAAGTGTCGTTTCCGTACACGATGGGATTTCATCAGCGGCCGACCGATGGCCAGCCGCATCCGGAATGGCATTTGCACGCGCATTATCTGCCACCACTGTTGCGGTCGGCGACAGTGCAGAAGTTTATGGTTGGATACGAATTGCTGGCGGCGCCGCAGCGTGACATCACACCGGAGAATGCGGCGGAACGGTTGCGCAGCGTTCCGGCGGAGCACTACCTGGGCTCGCCCGAGTCGTAGGCCGCGAAATCGCTGTTACGCACTCATCGCGGCCTGCTGAGCCTCGTTCTCGTTGAAGCGCACAGATACGAGCTTCGATACGCCCGGCTCCTGCATGGTGACGCCGTAGAGCGCAGGAGCGATGCTCATTGTCTTCTTGCTGTGCGTGATGATGATGAATTGCGTGCCTGCGCTCATCTCGCGCACTAACTGCGTGAAGCGGCCGATGTTGGCTTCGTCGAGCGGCGCGTCCACTTCGTCGAGAATGCAGAACGGGCTCGGCGCGAATTGGAAGATGCCGACCAGCAGCGACAGAGCCGTGAGAGCCTTCTCTCCACCGGAGAGCAGCAGGACGTTTTGTAGCTTCTTGCCGGGAGGCGAGGCGACGACGTCGATACCGCTTTCGTAGGCGTTTTCTTCGTCGGTAAGGCGCATGAACGCGGTGCCGCCGCCGAACAGCTTCGTAAACGTCGCGGTGAAGTTGGTGTTGATGGCCGCGAATGCCTCTTCGAACTTCTGGCGCGAGACGACCTCGATTTCCTTGATTGTCTTCTGCGTGTTCTCGATGGAGTCGAGGAGGTCTTTGCGCTGAGTGTCGAGGAACTGATGGCGCTCGGCAGTTTCCTTGTACTCCTCAAGGGCCATCATGTTCACCGGACCCATCGCGTCGAGACGGGCGCGCATCTGCCGATACTCTTCATCTTGCAGTGTCAGTTCGTCACCCGCGATGACCTGCAAGGTTTCGTCGGCGAGCAGTTCCTCTGGACGTTGGCCGAGTTCGGCGACAGAAGTTTCAGCCATATGGATTGAATCGGATTCCAGCTTGCCTGCATGCGCGCCGAGTTCGCCGCGGCGATCGCGGCTCTGATCGAGCAGTTGGCGTTCAGCCTTCAGACCGTCCTCGATTTCGGTGATGCGAGCGCGAACGGTTTCCGACTCGGATTGGAGTTCGGCCACGCGTACTTGCAGTTGCTCGCGCTCGGCAGTGAGTGCAGTGATCTGATCGGCAATCTGGACGTTTTCGACCGCACGTTGTTGCGATTCCGCAGCGGCTGAATCCGATTGCGCGCGCAGCAATTCGATGCGGGTAGCCAGTTCCTTCAGCATCGATTCGATTCGCTGCAAGCTGGACGCGGCACCACGACGACGCTCTTCGAGGGCAGCCACTTGTGCCATCATCTCGGAGGCGGTTTGCGCCGCGGCATCGCGAGCTGTGCGAAGAGTGGCGAGACTCTCCTGGGCTTCGGCGATGGCGCGTTCAATTGCCTGCCGACGCGATTCGCACGAAGCGAGCAGTTGCTGCTTGTCCGCGATAACGCTTTCCTTCGTTGCGCGCGCTGAGGCGACTTGCTGTAATTCGCGCTCATAGGTGGAGAGGCGTTCGCGGGTGCGCGCCATCTCAGAGTCCAGTTGCTTGAGCGAATGGCCGGAGGTCATAGCCTGGCGATCGGCTTCGCGCTTTTCGGTTTCGAGCCGCTCGAGAGTGCCAGTGAGTTCGCCGATCTCGCGAGTCAGCAGCGCCGAGCGGCGTTCTTCTTCACGCAGTGTGTTCTCGAGTTCGGCCACCTGGCGTGCGATGTCGCGCAGTTCGCGCTTCATCGCGAGCGGGCCTTCGGCGCGCTGCTTGCCGCCTGTTACCGTCACGTTGTGAAAGCATTCACCGGTGGCAGCGAGGAAGAAAGCGTTCGGGTTCTCAAGCGCAAGGTCGCGGGCGATCTTAGGATCGTCGACGATGTAGCCGTCGCGCAGCTTGGGAAGAATCACTTCGAGAGACTTGCCGAAGCCATCGAGTACGCGGATGCACTGCTTCAGCGGAAGCACCGCATCACGACGCATCGACTCACTAGTAACGGCTTCGCCGGGGATGAAAGAGAATTTCGCCTGGGCGTCTTCAGGGTGCACGAGGAAGGTTGCGCGTCCTTCTACATCGCTGCGCAGAAGCTGAAGGCCGTTTTCGGCGGCGTCCCACGATTTCACGACTACGTAGTTCAACTCGTCGCGGAGGAAGTCGTCGACGACGTGCTCATAGCGATCTTCCACTTCGAGGAAGTCGGCGAGCACGCCTGCGGGAGTGGATGCGGTGTTCATCGCGCCCGACTGGAAGAGGCGGCGCACAGAGTCGGTGGAATAACCGTGTTCGGCAATGACGGCTTCGAGAGACGCCTTCTTCCCCAGGGCGGTCGCAAATTCGGCGCGGAGTCCATCCAGCCGACGTTTGGATTCGACCTCGGCGGTGCGCTTCTCTGCGAGGGTCTGGCGCGTGCTTTCGATCATCGACTGCAGGGCCGTGACCTGTCCGGAGGCTGACTCGAACTGGAAGGCGATCTGTCCGCGCTGCGCTCCGAAGGCATCCACCTGCGCGTTGGCGGCTGCGAGTTCGGCTGCGAGACGTGACGATTCGCGCTCATAACCGGCGATTTGCTCGGTGGCTTTGGCGATCTCACTGCGGACGGACGATTCTTCCGCGACGGCTTGCATCACCGTGACGCGCCGCTGTTCCTGCTGGCGCTCGACTTCGCTCAGGTTCGCGGCTGCAGCGCGAGCTTCGTCCTGGCGAGCCCGAGCCTGTTCCTGAGCGGTGGCGACATCGGCAGCCGCATTTTCGAGTGTCTGCCGGTTGGCGTCGCATTCCAGTTGTAGTGTGCTGCGGCGTTCTTCGGCAGCCGCTATTTCCTGCGCCGAGGCTGCTACACGCGCTTCGAGTTCCACGCAGCGCTCTTCATTATTCTTCTGACGATTGAGGAGGCGATCGTTCTCGCGAGTGATGTTGCTGAGGCGTTCGCGCGTTTCGCGCGACTCCTGCTCGATGACGTAACCGCGCTGCATGCGCTCGGCGACTTCGGCTTCGAGGGCCTGCACCTGCTCTGATTTGACGCGGATCTCTTCCGCCAACTGGTTGAGCAGGGTTTCGATTTCGGCGCGCTCGGCTTGCAGGGCAGTCCACTTGCTGGCGAGCACGAGGCGCAGCTTGGTGCGCATCTCGTCGCGCAGCTTGGCGAAGCGCTCGGCTTTCGCCGCCTGGCGCTTCAGCGAGTTCATCTGGCGCGTGACTTCGTCAAAGATGTCATTGAGGCGCGACAGGTTCAGCTTCGCTTCTTCGAGGCGCGCTTCAGCGAGACGCTTTTTGGTCTTGAACTTGGTGATTCCGGCGGCTTCTTCGATGATCGAGCGGCGGTCGGTGGGCTTGCTGCTCAGGATCTGGCCGATGCGTCCCTGCTCGATGATTGCGTAGGACTCGGGACCGAGGCCGGTACCCATGAAGATGTCCTGAATATCGCGCAGACGGCAGAGCTTCCCGTTCAACAGGTATTCGCTCTCGCCGGACCGGAAGAGGCGGCGCGTGACGACAATCTCGCCCTTCTTGAAGGTGGTGCGATTGAACTTGCGGCGGCGAATCTTAAGCACGACAGCCGAATGCAAGTTGTGCGCTTCGGCCGCCGGGGGTTCGGGCGCTTCCGCAACTGACGAATCGCTGGCGGGCTGAGCAGCCGCATCAACGCCTTCTGTTGTCTTGCCATCGCTTGCAGCCTTGAGCTCTCCCGGTACTTCTTCCGTCTGGCCGGGACGTACTTCCTCGGTGTACTCGTC
>CAZBCQ010000028.1:9681-12413 GCA_964490255.1 uncultured Terriglobales bacterium
GTACGGTCACAGAACGACTTGAAGCCAAGGATCTGTAACTTCTTTAATTTCAGCAATGTGACTCCTTATGGCCGTTGCGTTCGTCGGCGCACGAGGGATGCGCAGACGGAACCACGATGCATCTTGCCCAATTCGAACCTACCGGACAAGAACCCGGTCGTACAGTCGGCGATGCGAGAGCGACTACCCCGCTCAAGCCAAAAGAAGGCTTGAATGGGCCACCCGTTCGACCAAGCTTGTCTGCAAGCCCGCCAGAGCCTGCATCGTTGTTCGGATGACGGCCACCTTGGCTGGGAAAGCTGTGGCTGCGTAACTCCGAAGTCTCGATAAATCTAGCGGGGTAGTGGGCGTGCGTCAACCCTATAAACACCACATATTGGGGCTTATCTGTGGAAAGTACGGTATGTTGCACAGCGAATGCAGCAACTACGAAAGACACAATGAACAGACCGGTTGCATGGCAGGAAAGGAAGAGGAAGGGAGAACCACTAGAGCAAGAACAACTGTAGCGCGAATGGTGCAGAAGGGCAAGGGAAGTCAGAATTAAGATCGGGAAAAGGAAGAAGGAAGATTAGATCGGCGGGCTCATGAGTTTAATCGCTGCAGAATTCACGGACTTTTGTCATACCCGACGGTGCTCCCGTAATCTAAATGTATTGATATGCCGGTTCAGATTGGCGCCACCGCTCACAACTTCTCTGATCCAACGGGACTTCTTTCCGACTGCCACCGGCGCATCGAAATGTTTCTCCGGTCGCTGCAAACGGTCGCGAATGGAGAAGCGAAACTCGATGACGAACGCCGCCGTGCGCTTGATCTGGCACTGCGGTATTTTCGCGAGTCCGCGCCCAAGCACACGGCTGATGAAGAAGAGTCGCTGTTTCCGAGATTGCAAGAGCTTGCGGATGAGGAAGTGAAGGCGGCGTTGGCGAACGTCGAGGAACTGGAGCGCGACCATCGTGAAGCCGATGCCTTACACCGTCGCGTCGAGGAACTGGGGAGTGCATGGCTGGAAGCAGCTGAGCTTGGCGCATCCGAACTCACGGAATTCAGAAATGCGGTGGCGAGGCTCGGAGAAATCTATCCTGATCACATTGAAGTAGAAGACAGGATTCTGTTCCCAGTTGCGGCACGGGCACTCTCGTCCGGGCAGAAAGCCGAAATTGGGGCAGAGATGGCTTTGCGGCGAAGCGTGAAGGTGGCGGCGTTGTGATTGCGTCCATCCAAAATGAAAACCCGCTCGGGGGCGAGCGGGCTCCATCAAAACAAACTGATTTGTGACTTCTTTCTTCTATGCCGCAAGTCGATGGAAGAAGTTGATGATTGCTTCGATCCCGCGATAGAAGTTCGGGATGTGGAACTTCTCGTTCGGGGCATGCAGGTTGTCGTCAGGCAAGCCAAGCCCCATCATCACCGAGGGAATCTGCAGCACCCTTTCGAAGTCGGTCACGATGGGAATCGATCCGCCTGAGCGGATATAGACTGTGTCTTTCTTGAAGACATCGTGCAGCGCTTCGGTAGCCGCTTTGATGTACTTGTTATCGGTGCCGACGACGATTGCTTCGCCCTTGCTGTGAACTTTGATCTTGGTCTGAATGCCCTTGGGCGTGATCGACTTCACGAAGTTCTCGTACTTCTTGAGGATGTCGTCGGGATTCTGATTCGGCACAAGACGCATGGAGATCTTCGCCGAGGCCTTTGCCGGAATAACGGTTTTCGCGCCGGGCGCAACGAATCCGCCGGGCATGCCGTGAACTTCGAGCGTGGGACGCGCCCAGGTGCGATAGAGCACGGGGTAGTCCGGCTCGCCGGTCAGAACATTGGACCCGACTTCTGTTTTGCGATAGTGCTCTTCGTCGAAGGGCAGCGACTTCCAGGCCTTCAATTCAGCGTCTGTGGGCTTCTGTACATCGTCGTAGAAGCCGGGGATGAGGATGCGACCGCTCTCGTCTTTCAGTTTGGAAATGATTCGCGATAGCGCTTCGAGGGGGTTCGGGGCAGCGCCGCCGTAGACGCCGGAGTGCAAGTCGGTCATTGCGCCCACGGCTTCGAGTTCCGTATAGACGAGGCCGCGGAGCCCGACGCAGAGCGTCGGTAATTCCGGAGCAAACAGTTCCGTGTCACTGACGAGTGCGAAGTCGGCTTTCAGCTTGTCGCCATACTTGCGGATGTAATCGGCGATCGCCTCGCCCCCAACTTCTTCTTCGCCTTCGAAGATCACCTTTACATTGATCGGCAGACTGCCATTGCCGGAGCGGAAGAGCGATTCGAACGCCTTCACCTGCATCCATAGCTGGCCTTTGTCGTCGACAGCTCCGCGCGCGTAGATGTTCTGGTTGCGCTCGGTGGGCTCGAAGGGGGGCGTGGTCCACTCGTCGATCGGATCAGGCGGCTGCACGTCGAAATGCGCGTAGCAGAGAGCTGTTGGTTTTCCTTTGGCGTGCAGCCAGTCGGCATAGATCAGCGGATGACCGGCGCTAGGAATGATCTCCACGTGTTCGAACCCGATGCGTTTCAGTTCGCTGGCCACAAATTCGGCAGCCTTCCGAACGTCATTCTTGTGTTCTTCCATGGTGCTGACGCTGGGAATGCGCAGCAACTCTTTGAGTTCTTCCAGGAAACGTTTTTGATTCTCGCGAGCATAACCGAGAGCGGCGGTAGCCATAAAATCCTCACTTTCGCGAATGCGATGAGTGCTTTAGTAGGAGCAAAGCAAACAGGGAAGTATAAAT
>CAZBCQ010000028.1:12513-17284 GCA_964490255.1 uncultured Terriglobales bacterium
GCGTAGGCGAGTTGATGATATTGCTGGTCGGCTCCATGTGACAGCAGCACCCAGATGGTGTAGATCCCGATGGCTGTGCCGAAGGGGAAATCGATGAGCGAGAGGAATCCGAGGATCAATGCGAGGATCCGCCCCCAGCTCTGCTTTGCATATAGCGCCCAGCCAGCCAAAATCCGCACTAATGCCGTGATCACTAACAGCGTGCCAATGAAACCGATCATTGGGCGTATGAAGGGAGGCATAGGCGTTTCCTGCTGCTGCATCCACGGACCGAAAAACGCGTTTGCTACGAGCAACATTACGAGCCCGCCGATCGCCGTCAGCACACCGTAGATGATCCAGAGAATTCCAAGGGTATTGACGTGCTGCGCGACGCGGTTCGCGACCATGGGAGCAACGCCAGCGACTAGCGGCGTAGCGCCAGGAGCGGGAGTCCAGACTGCTTTGCCACAAGAAGGACAAACGGTTTGCCCAGCTTGGATATGCGTGCCGCAGGAATTGCAGAACATGATTTGCCTCTGCTCGACCCTCGCTACGACGTCACTTACGGGGCGGGATACCTTATTCTACTTCGCCCGCATGGTTCCGCTAGTCTGAAATCGATTGAGCTGAAAATGTGCGATGTCGATGTCGGGCTGTTCTGCGCGGATCACCTGCGACATCAGCCTCGCGGTGATCGGCGCGAGCAGAATGCCATCGCGATAGTGTCCGGTCGCAACGAAGCAGCCATCGATCTCCGTTCGTCCCAGAATCGGGAGGCCGTCGGGTGTGCCGGGACGCAAGCCCGCCCAGTCCTCGAGGATGCGGGCCTGGCCGATTGACGGCACCAGATTTGCAGCCTGCTGATGCAGATTCTGGATGGTGGTGGCGTCGACCCGCTTGTTGAATCCGGCTTCTTCCAGGGTTGATCCGACTACGATCCGTCCATCGCCACGAGGCATGATGTAGACGTCTCCGCGAATTACGTGGTGGACCAGACGCTTCGGAGTAGTCAGATTCGCTGGTGTGGCCAAAGGAGCCAGTGCCAGCATCTGCCCTTTCACCGGGCGCGTCGGAATCTTCAACGGCCCAACCTGCGAGGACCACGCGCCCGCGCAGTTCACGATGGCTGCGCCTGGGTATCGCGTTTTGGTGGTAACGGCAGCCACGGCGCGGTCGTCGATCACTTGTATTTCCTGCACCTCAGCACCGGAAGCGATCTCGACGTCGCGGTGCTTAGCGGCCTCAACGAGCGCGGGCAGCAGTAATCGCGGATCCACGCAAGCTTCTTCAAGCAGAACGGCCGGCGCCATGTATCCGAGTTCGGGCTCCAACTCTCGCAACTCCGGCTCACTCAGTAACGGCAGGGAACATTGCGGGATCTCGCTCTCATGAAGGAAGCGGACCGTCCCGTCGGTGCGGAAATCGACGAGCATGCCCGATTCGTCCTGAAGCTGGTGAACGAATTCCGGGTACATGCTCGCGCTGGCAATAGAGAGGTCGCGCAATTGAGGCCGGGTATCGGGATCGGCTGCTGCGAGCATGCCACCCGCAGCCCAGGAAGCTTCGCGTCCGGGCTGACTGGCGTCGAGCACGATTGCACGCGCTCCATGCTTGCGCAACTCGAGGGCGAGCGACAGCCCAATGATGCCGCCGCCAACAATGACTGCGTCCCACACCTTCACGTTCTTATTCTAGTGGACGGCGTATGCGGTGTCGGTATTCGTTCTGATTGGATCAGTGCGCAGCTTCAGGCGATGCTGCTGCGCGCGTGGAATCCTGCAATGAAACGAGCTTCGCGATCACAATCGCACGTTGCGGGGCTGGGCCGATGTAGTACGTGGGATAGCAGGTGATCAGAGTGAGCTGGGGGTCCTTTGTCTGGCGGAGCACTTCCACGTCGTCAGGATCGACGACTTTCTTTCCTGTCACTTCGTAAACGGCAGTTTTTCCGCCGCGCTCCACCTGGACCTGATCGCCCTTCTCGAGTTCGAAAACATGACGGAAAAAAGTATCGCGATGCGCGCTGATGACAACGTTGCCGGCCTGCCCGGGTTCAGCGGAATTTTTCAGATGACCCGGTCCACGGAGGAGCGCTTTGTGCGACGTTCCTTCCACAACGAAGGAGTCCAGATTGATCTTCGGGATGATGAGCCTCGTGAGGGAAGGGTCGATAGCGGCCGTCTTGGTTGCCGGATGCTCCTGGGCGGTCCATTGCGCAGCCAGATGCTTCTGGCTTCGGTACATCTCCGCATACTGCGTGACAACGTAGGTGAGCAGGCCAGCACTCAGCAGAATGCATGCCAGAGGCATCCAACGCGTTCTGATGCTTTGAGAGTGCGAGCGCAGAAAAGAAAGCAGTGACGGCCAGCTGACACTTGGAGACGCTGGGCTGACGTGAGATGACGAAGGGCTGACACTCGTTTCTATGTGCGGACTGACTGTGCCGGGAGTCGGAGTAACCTGACTCTTCGGGATAGACGAAACAGCGCGTCTGCTTCTACTTCGCCGCTTTCTCGTTCGCGCCCGGTGTGAATCCCGCGGTGGCATAGAACACAGTTAGATGCATACGCGTTCAGGGCGAGAGAAGGTGACTAGGTACGCGTCTTCATCGCGGAAACCATGCCGCCGACCAACACACCCAGTCCGATGACGGTCAGGAGCGGCATCTCTGCGCTTCCGTCACCAGGATCAATGGGAGCGGCAGCTTGCGGAAGGAACATAGCGACTTTCTGCAGCGTAGGCGGCATCATCGGTGCCACTTCCACCTGCGGATCCGGTTCCGGCAACTCGGTTACAAAACTCATTTCCGCTTTCGACGCCGTGATGGGGCGATGCTTCGCATCCAGGAGCTCGACTGACAGGTCGTGCTGTCCTGCCATCAGGTTGTCGAAGGTGTAAGTAGTGTCGGAGGTTTCGACGGGGGGCTGAGAATCCAATTGGACACGGAACAAGTCGGGGCGAGCGGAGGCCCGCTTGTGAGAACTTACCTCATATGTGATTGAAACAGTCGTGGCCTTCAGGGCTTGGTCCGAATCCGGCGAAACGATATGAACCACACGCTTTGGCGCTGTGGGCGTGGTCCTCTTCAGCGCTTTGTCTTGAGCGCCTGCGGTTGAGATAGCGGACGAAATTAAAACTAAGATTGCAAAAATCCTGGGCGTACGCATAAAACCTGCTGTATGACGTTGCGACTTTCTGTTGGAATTTGTGTTCTCATCGTTAGCACCGTAAGTTGGTCGGGCCATTGAGCCTCCAGCCGCGTTTTGGCCTGACTGCGTGGCCTAAGTCGCTGGAGGTGTGCTGCTTATACGCACGGCCTTCTCAGACTGCGGTTACGATGGGGAACATCTGCATGTATTCCCAAGCAACTGTCGTGCCGAACTGCTCCTCGATGGGCTTTTTTCGGGCAGCGAGCCGCCCATCAGAGCGCAGTTCGATGTAGTATCGGTGTTGACGAACTGTTAGATGCTGCTGAACAATGATCGCGATTCCTAGACAAGAAGGTTAAAAATGCAAGAAGAAACAGCTTACGAACCCATGCAAGAAAGCCACACGTTACGGAACGTGCTAGTCGCCCTGGGAATTCTTTTCGTAATTGGATCTTCGATCCTCATGTATTCGCTCTACAACCGCCTGGGCGCTCTGGAAGTCGCTCAGAAGCAGGCTGCGGATGATGCGGCCGCGCACAACGAAGCGATCATGAAGAAGCTGGGAATCACCCAAGCGAATGTAGAAGCTGAGGCCAAGGCGCTGGCGGCGAAGTTAGGGCAAACGCAGAAGGACGTTGCGAGTCGCACTGCGGAACTACGTAAGCAACAAGAGGCTGCGCAGAAGCTGCTTAGCTCCAACATTTCCAACGTCGCTACGGAAGTCGGTGGTGTGAAGACGGATCTGACGGGAGCGAAAGGTGACATAGCGTCCACGCGCACGGATCTGGAAGCGACCAAGAGCAAGCTCGACCACGCAATGGGCGACTTAGGCGTCCAGAGTGGACTGATCGCACACACTCAGCAGGATCTGGAATACCTGAAGCATAAGGGCGACCGCAACTACTACGAGTTCACGCTCAACAAGGGGTCGAAGCCGACTCCGGTGGGAACCGTGAGTCTGCAGCTGAAGAAGGTGGACGCCAAGAAAGGACGCTTCAGCCTCAACGTGATTGCGGACGATCGGACGATCGAAAAGAAAGACCGTACGGTGGCGGAGCCCATGCAGTTCTACACGGGGCGCGACCGCAATCTGTACGAGATCGTGGTGTTCACCGCCGAGAAGAACAAGGTCACCGGTTATCTGAGCTCTCCGAAGAATGCGCCTACTCCGGTGCAGACGAGTTCGAATCAGTAAGGACTTTCTCCGACTCAAGGCCTGCTGCGGCAGGCCTTTTTTGTTGCGCACCCTCTCAGCTAATAGTCACGCCCGCTGCCGTAAGGTATGAAGAAGTTATGTTCTTCCCGCATCCGCTGATCGTGCTGGGACAGATTGTGGTCCGCACGGCAATCGTTTACTTACTGGTCCTGATTGGTGTTCGTCTATCGGGTAAGCGCGAAGTCGGCCAGATGACCCCGTTTGACCTGACGCTGCTGCTCCTGCTGAGTAATTCCGTGCAGAATGCGATGACGGGATCAGATTCGACCCTGGCGGGCGGAGCCGCCGCCGCGATCACGCTGTTCGCACTGAATCACGTGGTTGCGAATCTGTCGGGCATGAATCGCAACTTCCGCAAGTTCGTGCAGGGACAGCCATCGATGCTGATCCACGACGGGACCATCATCGAAGCGCACATGGCGAA
>CAZBCQ010000028.1:17384-30765 GCA_964490255.1 uncultured Terriglobales bacterium
ATGGCTCGATGAGTTTTCTGAAATATGACGACGTGAAGCCGGAAGTCCTACCGCATCGGCGGGTGCGGTTCCTGAACAAGAAGCAGTAACGGCGCGCAGCGCAGTGAGTTTCTCCAAGCGCTGAGCTTCAGCCCCACCAGCAATCTTCCATCGAACGGGCGTCCGCCCGAATTTCCTTGCCGCAGGATCGAATTCCATGAAAAAAGAATCCGAATTTAGATGCATATACATCTAATTTCGCATGAGTGAAATGCCAATGCTTCCATGCACGTGCGCCACGCTTCGGCGAGCCACTCGTGCATTGACCCAGCTTTACGAGGAGGCGCTGCGTCCTTTCGGCCTGCGAGCAACGCAGTTCACGATTCTTCAAGTGCTGTCGATCACGGGGGAAATCACGCAGGGCGAGTTAGGGAGAATCCTTGCCATGGATAGCACGACTCTGACCCGTACCCTCGAAATCATGAGGCGTCAAGGATGGATCACCAAGCGCCGTGGCAAGGACAGGCGGGAGTGGCGGCTCGGACTAGCCAAGGCAGGGACGGCAACCTTAGAACGCGCGCTCCCCGCCTGGCAGCAAATTCAGGAAAGCGCGAAAGAACAATTGGGCTCGGTTCGGTGGAATCAGCTCACGAAGTTAGCCAATGACCTCACAACTGCGATCACTATGAAGGAGGATCGTCATGTCGAGTAAAGCTTACGGAAAACTCAGCGCCACGTTGATCGCGACGTGGTTCCTCTTCTCTCTCGTCACTTCAGCACTGCATGTGTTCGAAACGGATCCCAAAAGTCCACCAGTGCCGCTTCTTTTGGCTGTGATGGGTCCTATCGTGATCTTCTACACCTGGTACTTGTCATCAGCTGGATTTCGAGAGTTTGTGTTGTCCCTGAATCCAGGTACGTTGACGACGATTCAAGCCTGGAGAATTGCAGGCTTCGTCTTTTTGGTTCTGTACGCTTATCGAATGTTGCCGGGAATGTTTGCGCTACCCGCGGGATGGGGAGATATGGCAATCGGCGCCACGGCATTGCTGGCAGCGAAGTGGGCCACTCCGGCTCATCGGAAGAGTTTCATTTTGTGGCAATTGCTCGGAGTTACGGACTTAGTGTTGGCGGTCGTTACCGGTGGCGGCGGACGATTTATTCGTCCGCAGGACTTTACAGGTCCTAATGGGATCACAACGGCACCAATGACCACGCTGCCGCTCAGCTTGATTCCGGTCTTCGCTGTGCCCCTGTTTTTGATTCTGCACATCATCTGTATCGCGCAGGCCAGGCGATGGCCAGAAAGAGAGCTAAAGCCTGCCAACGGTGGACTGCATTCGGTGGCCGTGCACTCGTAAAAGTCAGATGAAATCCTAGAGTCCCCATCCCAGGCTTCGTTCTGAGGATGGGGCTAACTTTTCCACACGGCACATCTGGCTCGAAGCCACACCTGCTTTGCATTTTGGTCGTATCTTTTACCGATATGTGTAGTGTTAAATCCATTGGTGCTATGAAGTTCATTCGTGAAGAGATGTACGATATCGGACCATTGATGTTAGGATAGGCGCCAACCGACATCTCCCCTCTAACTTCGTTCCGCTGAAGTCAGGGACAACTTGCCGGGATAAGCCGGCATCTGGCTGGCTGACTGCGGGGAGTTGCCAACTGAAAATCCTTCTCTACAACCCTGACAACGGAATAACGCAGAACTTCATGCCCCATCTGTGGATGTTTCTGCTGCAAGCGCTGACGCCCGCTGGACATGAAACTGTCCTGATCGATGGCAATACACGACCCATGAGCGACGGCGAACTGGTTCAGTACGCGGTCGAACAAAAAGTGGGGCTTGTCGGAATCGGAGCGATGACTCGCATGATCGCGAAGGCCTACCGGGTGGCGGACGCGCTTCGTGCTGCGGGCATTCGCGTGGTTATGGGTGGGCCGCATGTAACCGAGATTCCGGACGAGGCGCTCGGGCGTGATGGTGGACCGCGTCATGCGGACGCGCTGGCTCTGGGCGAAGCAGACGAAACATGGCCGCTGATTGTTCACGATGCGGCGCGTGGTCAACTGAAAGAGATTTACACTCCCACGGACGACTCTGGCAAAGAGCGCAAGCCGCCGTTGAAGGATTATCCGGCAATTCCCTGGGAATCCCTAGACCTGAAGCAGTTCAATCGAATTCCTGCCGTTTTTCGTCCGATCATGAGGCATTTCAAGGCCGAATGGGAAACATTTCACATCGTGCCAATCGAGTCGGGACGCGGGTGTCCCTACGGCTGCGAGTTCTGCACGGTTACCGGATTCTTTGGCGACTCGATCCGCTTCCGAACAAACCAGAGCGTCGTCAGTGAAATGCTTCGCCTGAAGCAGCGTGCTCGCAACAGCAAAGGCAAGGTCGCTGTCTTCTTTGTAGACGACAACTTCGCCATCAACGTAAAGCGCACCAAGTCTCTGCTGCGCGACATTATTGCCGCGGGTGCCGAGCTTTCCTGGGTGGCGCAAATCAGCGCCAACCTTTTGCGCGACGAGGAACTGCTGGACTTGATCGCGGCTTCCGGTGGGAAGTGGATCTTCATCGGCATGGAGTCGCTTGATCCAGCTAATCTGGCGAGCGTCAAGAAGGGCTTCAACAAGCCTGCCGAATACAAGGGAGTGCTCGAAGCGCTGGCTAGACGCAATGTCTACGCGATCACGTCATTTATTTTCGGACTGGATCACGACACGCCCGGTGTGGCCGAGCGTACGCTGGTCCAGATTCGCCAATGGCCGCCGGTATTGCCAGTTTTCGGGCAGATCACTCCATTTCCAGCGACTCCGTTGTACGACCGTCTGGCAAAAGAAGGAAGGCTCACGAGGCCGAAACACTGGCTCGAGTTTGCGCCATTTCGGATGGCCCACACTCCGACGCACATCTCCATATCCGAGGTGCAGAACGAGGTGCGATACGCGTGGACGAATTCCTATAGTCCAGCTGCGACCGAGATGACACTGGATTCGATGGCAGATGAACCTGCGCCTTACAAAATCAACGTTCTCCTGTCCCGACTCTTTTTTCGTGGGATCTATTTTCCGCAGAAGGGAACCTGGCAATGGTTGAAACTGATTGCGCAAAACCGCACTTCCGTGTGGCGCATTCTTAAGGACTCGTGCACACAATGGCACGGCACGTCGGGTCGAGGATTGGTGCGAGACTTCGAGCACGGCACACAAGGCGCAAGGTTAGTTGCGCAACCCGAGCCGGATGCGGGAGCGGATTGACAGGCGCTGCGGCTGGAGGGCGAAGTGTTCTCTACGGAGTACCTCCCGCGCTTGCATTCTTTGTGAGCACCACGTCCCTCTGATCGTAAGGCGTAACGATCACCGAGAGCGACTTACGGTTATCGAAAGCTTCCTTGTTCATGGGGAAGCTGACGATGATCGTTCCATTCTCTCTGCCGCCGGGAGCGATCTTTGTCTCCACCAGCATGGGATTGCTGGCGTGCGTACGCAGGTCAGGGAAGCCCTGGAAATAACGTTCGAAGTCGGCAGCGGAAGCGGCAGTATCGGAGAATTCGCCCTGATCGGTTTTGATCTTGGCACCCATTTCTTTGATCCAGAGCGGCTTCTCGGTGGTGTTGTACATGGTGAACTGGATCACGGCAAGGACACTGTTGTCCGACACCTGAGCGACGCCCACGTCGTTGATGCTGCCAGAAGCGACCGGCTTGGCGCGTCCAAGGAAGGCGATCGCCGCCACGACAACGGCCACAATTCCAAGTGCAATCAGGACCACGCCGACTGGAGGCAAAGTCCAGCGAGCTCGGTCGAACTCCTCGGTGAGAGGCACATGTCCCTTTTCGGTAGTGATCTGTCCGAAGAGAGGTGATGGCTTTGGCTTGGGGCGCCCCTTGAGCACCGGCCGCTTACCTTGCCGGGGCAGTGGACGAGCAGAAGGCGTGGCGCCAGGCGGTTGAGTTGGAGGAGTCGAAGCCTGTGTTGCTGAGAGCGCTGGTTCCGACGGAGTAGACGCCGGCTGCCCAGCTGCTGTGGGTCCTTCTACTGGGTGTGATGGGTTTACATTCTCGTCTGGCATTCAATCCTCCGGGCCACGCTACTAGTCATTATCGCTCCAGTGCTGTGCAACGCCCAACCCGGGTTGTCGCGGCGCCGAGGTCGGCTGCCTCACGCAATCGTGAGATGCACAATTCGGCAATCAGGCAGGTTTACGCGTGTTTCATGGCTTTAGCGAACTCCGCCTCAGGCAGTGTATTCAGAACGTCTCCGCTGGTCAGCCACGCTCGTCGCGCCTGCAGCACGCCATAGTGAATTTTTTCTAAATGCGAGGTGTGGTGCGAGTCTGTGTTGATGACGATCTTCACGCCACGCTCTTTCGCCATCCGGAGATGAAAATCGTTCAGGTCGAGCCGGTCGGGATAGGCATTCAGTTCCATAGCGACACGGTTCTTTGCGGCTTCACGAAGGATCGCTTCCATGTCGTACTGGTAC
Source organism: uncultured Terriglobales bacterium (assembly GCA_964490255.1). Classification (GTDB taxonomy): domain Bacteria; phylum Acidobacteriota; class Terriglobia; order Terriglobales; family Acidobacteriaceae; genus JAJPJE01. The sequence goes on from CAZBCQ010000028.1 coordinate 21,855, forward strand.
GCGTCACGGCGGAGCAGCAAGCGGCCAGTGGGATGTCCGACGATGGACACGTGTGGATTGCTCACAGCCTTCAAGAGACGATCTGTCATCTGCTGCGGCTCCTGATTGAAGTGCGAGTGAACGCTGGCGATGACCAAATCCATTTCTGCCAGGGTGGAGTCGGCGAGATCGAGCGTGCCGTCGGCGAGAATATCGACCTCGATCCCGGCGAAAATGCGAATGCCCGGAACATTCCTGTTGGCTTCCCGGATTCTCTTGATATGTGCTAGCGCGCGCTCATCATCGAGACCAAAGGCCATGGCCAGGTTCTTGGAATGGTCGGTAATCGCCATGTATTTGTAGCCACGCGCGCGCGCAGCCTCGGCCATCTCCTCGATGGTATTGCGGCCGTCGGTTTCGACGGTGTGCATGTGGACGTCGCCCTGAATGTCCTGCTGGGCGATCAGCTTGGGAAGTGCGTTCTTCTCCGCAGCTTCGATTTCGCCGCAGTTCTCACGCAGTTCGGGAGGGATGAACTCAAGTCCGAGCTTGTCGTAAATCTCTGACTCCGTCTTGCCTGCGACGCGTGCGCCGCCTTCGAGTTGCGCGAGTCCGTATTCGTTCAGGGTCAATCCCATCTTTAACGCGCGCTGGCGAAGGCTTACGTTGTGGGACTTAGAACCCGTAAAGTACTGCATGGCGGCGCCAAAGGAGTCACGAGGAAGAAGACGGACGTCAACCTGCATTCCGCTGCGCAGACGGAAGCTGACCTTGTTGTCACCTTTGGCGAGGACGTCCATGATCCCCGGAAAGCGAAGGATATGATCGATCGCGGCCTGGCGCTCGGTATCGTTCTCGCAGACTTCACCGGTCACGAGGATGTCGAGATCGCCGACCGTTTCACGTCCACGACGCAAGCTGCCCGCCGGAGTGATCCTTTCCACTCCCGCCAAATCCTTCAGGTGATCAGCGATCTTTTGGGCGGTACGGTCCGCTTCGTCGATGAGAAAGCGACCGGCGATACGCTTGTAATCGGCAATCGATTTGAGAATCTTCTGTTCCTGCTTCTCGCCCATCCGGGGAAGAGTACGGATCTTGCCTTCCATTGCGAGCTTCTCGACGCCGTCAACATCGGCGACCTGGAATGAGCTCCAGAGAAGAGCAATGGTCTTAGGGCCAAGGCCAGAGATTTTGAGCAACTCCAGCATCGAGGGACGATATTTTGTGAGCAGCTCGCGGCGAAGGGTCAAATCGCCCTGCTCACAAATTTCCTTCAGGTTCTGGAGCATGCCCTTGCCGATGCCCGGGACTTCCAGCATCTTCTTAGGCTCACAGATCAGCTTTTCAACCTGCTCGCCTAGCGATTCGATCGCTTCGCCCGCCCTGCGATAGGAGCGGATACGAAAGGAGTCGTCGCCATTGATTTCCATCAGGTCTGCTGTTTCGTAAAGCAGAGTTGCTATGTTCTTGTTATCCACTTGCGTCCACTCGGAAAGGATCTGAAAACATACTGCATCATGACTCTGAAGATTTTAGCCGGAGTGTGTGAAGGTGTGCCGGGAAGTACGACGGAAAAGAAAAGCCCAACCCTCCGAGGGCTGGGCAAGGGGGGAACTTGAAGTGAAAAAGGTGGCTACACTGCCTGAGCTAGTCTTGTCACATTCGCTGCCTGTGGACCCTTTTGGCCGTCGACGATTTCGAATTCCACGTCGTCGCCTTCTTGCAGGCTCTTGTATCCGTCGGCTGTGATACCCGAGTAGTGCACAAAAACGTCTGGACCATCGTCGCGACCGATAAATCCGTAGCCCTTGGCATTATTGAACCATTTAACTTTTCCTCTGATCCTTGCCACTGTGTTGTCTTCCTCCGTGCAGATGAGAGCACGCGTAGAAACGTGCTTGGGGCTGCCTCAATCAGGTGATGAAGCCAACCGGACAGGGGGGCGAACTGTCTTGCAGTCGGAGCCGGAGTCGATTTGGCTAGAGTAGACCTGCTTGAAGACCAATACTGCCATTCTCGCTGCATCGATTCGCTGTTGTCAATACAGTAACTACAACGAAAATGCCCTATCAGTCAGTATTTTCGCGGTTAGAGCCTTTTCGAGCCAAAGGACGGCAGCGATTGTCTTTCCGTCACGAATTGTGCCGCGAAGGATCATACTTGTGACCTTGGAGAGGGGGAAAAATCGGTGTGCGATAGACTCATCTTCTTCCGGAGTGGCTTGTCCAGCGGTTAGACCTGTGGCCAGGTAGACCGCCATGGTCTCGTCCATGAACCCGGGACTGGGATAGTAAAACAACACTCGTTTCCATTTCTTTGCGGTGTAGCCGGTCTCTTCGAGCAACTCACGTTTGGCAGCGGGCAGTTCCTCCTCGCCTTCATCGATTCGCCCGGCAGGCACTTCCCACAGAAACTGGTTCGCGGCATACCGGTACTGCCACTCAAGCAGTACGTGGGGCTCTGTTTTCGCACGTTTGGCACCTTTCTTGCCATCGCTGGGCCCACTCTGGACGGCCATGATAACAACGGAGCCTGGGTGACGGACGATATCGCGACGCGCTTTCACCCCACTGGGTTCCTTCACCTGGTCGGAGGTGATTTGAAACAAGGGTCCGCGGAACACGATGCGGGAGGATAGGATCCGGACCGCTTTCTTCTTGGAATTCTTCTTTGCACTGGCCATGACGAAGCAATATAACGGGTATTCTCTTTCGCGTCTCTCCTTTTACGTTTTTGCACCGTTTGGAGTGCGGCTGCTATTCTGCCGCGCAGATCATGCGGAAACCGACTATCACAATTGTTGGTCCGGGACGGCTGGGAACAGCTCTGGCTGAGGCGCTTGCCAAGGCAGGGTACCGGCTGGATGAGATCGCTTTCCGACGCAGTGTTTCGGGAAAGAATGCCACCAACAGTTCCCAGGAGAATGCGCGCAAGCTGGGGCACCGATATGGGGCGCGAGCCGTTCAGGTGGGTGGAGCGAGATTGGCAGCGGACATCGTGTGGCTCTGCGTCGGGGACAGCGCGATTGCTCAGGTCGCGCAGAGCATCTCTGGCCAAGTCTCCTGGAAGGGGAGAGTGGTTTTCCATTCCAGCGGCGCGCTGACGAGCCGGGAACTTTCTTCTCTGCGGAGGGCTGGAGCGCAGGTCGCGTCGGTTCATCCGATGATGTCCTTCGTGCACCACGGGGCCGAGGCTACGTTCGAAATTCCTTTTGCGGTTGAGGGAGACGCGAGAGCTTTACAGGTTGCGAGGAGGATTGTGAAGGATCTCGGTGGAGAAAGTCTGCCGATCGCCGCGGCGAGCAAGCCTCTCTATCACGCGTTTGGAGCTTTTCTCTCGCCATTGATCATTGCGAATCTGGCGTTGGCCGAACGAGTCGGGGTCAAGGCGGGAGTTCCGAAGAAGTTTGTGCGGCAGGCGATTGCGCCGATTCTAGCGACGACGATCTTCAACTACATCAGGCTCGGTGCGGCGGCGGCGTTCAGTGGACCGCTGGTCCGCGGAGATGTCGACACAGTTCGCAAAAACGTGGCTGCGTTGAAGAAGGTGCCGGATGCAGAGGCGGTCTATCGGGCATTGGCGCGCTCGACGTTGCGAACGCTGCCGGTCGGGAAGAAGAAAGAGTTAGCTCGACTGCTCGAAGAAAAGCGGAAACCCTAGCGCGTAAAGAGGTGGCCCATTTTCTCTTTCTTCGTCTTGAGATACACCTCGGAATAAGAAGATCCGGGCTCGACTTCGCACGGGACGCGTTCCACCACTTCGATGCCGGCGCTCTCGACGGCTTCCACCTTCTCAGGATTGTTCGAGAGTAGTCGAATCTGCTTCAGCCCGAGCGCCTTCAGCACCTCGACGGGAAGCGCATATTCACGAAGGTCAACCTTGAAGCCCAGTTTCTCGTTCGCCTCGACGGTGTCGAGGCCCTGATCCTGCAATTCGTATGCCTGGAGCTTCGGCATCAAGCCGATGCCACGGCCTTCCTGCTCTTCGTAGACGAGGACGCCGGCTCCGGCTTCGGCGATGAGCGCCAGCGCCATTTCAAGCTGCTGACGGCAGTCGCAGCGCAGGGATCCAAAAACGTCGCCGGTGAGACATTGCGAATGGATGCGGACCAAGGGCGGAACAGTCAGCACATCGCCCATTACCAGCGCAACGGCGGATTCCTTGCGGCGCTCGCCGATTCCTTCAAAGTGACCTTCGAATCCGTAAATGCGGAACTTGCCCCAAATTGTGGGGAAATCGGCCTCCGCCATCTTCTTGATGGAAATGGTTGGACTCACACGTTGATTATAGCGGTCGAGGCAACAAGTGTGATGTTAGCGTGTCGGCTCATCCCAGCCACTGCGGGTTGCGATAGGTGCCATCGAAGGTGTGAGACGTCTTGTAGAGCTCATATTCGCCGTTTTTCGCGACCTGCGCAGTCTTCGCGAGAATGGCGGCTACCTCCTCCTGTGAGAGCGGCTTGAAGGAGCGTGCGGTGTCCAGCGCCTGCTGAAGGATCTGCATGGAGTCGCAGCCGGTGATGACGACGCTGGTTGGCAAGTTCATGGCGTATTGCAACGCTTGTATTGGTGTGACGGTTTTGCTTCGAATAATTTCTTTATCGCCGAGCGGCTTCATGCCGAGCACGCCGATGTTGTGTTTTACAAGCTCCGGCAGAACCTTCTGCTGGAAGCTGTCGAAGTGCGCGTCCATCACGTTGAGCGGCATCTGCACGCTATCGGGCGTGAAGTTGTGCGCAAGGGAGGTGTGCAGCATCTTGAGGTGGATCTCGGGACTTTTGTGGCCAGTGAAGCCGATATAACGGATCTTGCCTGCCTTTTTTGCTTCGAACGCCGCTTCCATGCCGCCACCCTTTGCCCAAAGGCGGTCGGGGTCGTCCATGCGAATGATTTCGTGGAACTGCAGGAGATCGATGACATCGGTTTGCAGCCGTTTGAGGGATTGATCCAGTTGCTGCGCGGCCATTTGTTTGGTTCGGCCGTCGAGTTTCGTCATCAGGAAAGCTTTCTTCCGATATCCGTCGCGCAAGGCTTTACCCATGCGGACTTCGCTCTCTCCGTTGTTGTAGTCCCAGCAGTTGTCGAGGAAGTTCACTCCATTGTCGAGCGCGGTGCGGACAATACGGATGCTTTCGGCCTCGTCGGGAACGCCCAGATGATACCCACCGATCCCCACGATCGAGACCTTTTCTCCGGTGTGGCCGAGCGTGCGGAATTGCATGTCGCCGGCTGGGGAGGCTTCGATTTTGCCGGAAACGCCGGCGACGACGGTCGCGCCAACTGCCAGCTCGACGAAGCTGCGGCGGGTCATTGTGCAGGGTGAGTGGATGGATTGATCGTTCTGAGCTTGTTGATCACGGTCAGACATGGCGTTTTCCGACTACAGGAATTCGATGCGACGAGCGGTTAATCGGCGCCATCAATTGGAAGCGAACTGGTCGGTCCACCGGACTTATCTATAATGAAAACTGGGTAGTGATAAAACAGTTTTTCGAGTATCAGAGTAGCCGAAATCTGCATCAAACTGAGCGCTAAGCATGGAACAAACGCAAGTCAAACCGAAAGTGCTAGTTGTAGACGATGAGCGGGTCATTGCCGATACGCTCGCAATCATTCTGAATCAGCATGGCTTTGATGCTGCGGCCGTGTATACCGGTACGGGTGCGGTCGAACGCGCGCGTGCCGTGAAACCTGATCTAGTAATCAGCGACGTGATTATGCCGGACATGAACGGAATTGAAGCGGCCATCCACATCCGGAAATTCCTTCCGTCCTGCAAAATTCTTTTGTTTTCGGGGCAGGCTGCCACTGCCGACTTACTGGAGAGCGCCCGCGCCCAGGGTCACGAATTCGAAATCCTGGCGAAACCGGTTCATCCGCAAGACCTGTTGGCCAAGCTGAAGGGCTGAAACTCTTCGGAATCGCAAAACAATTCAACCTTGAATGGCTTCCTACTACAATCGAAGCGCTTGTTGTAAGCGTCTTCGATGAACTGGGAAGCCATTTCGCTCACTGGGCGTCTCGCCTCGATCGTGGCAGGCTCGCTACTTGTCGTCGGACTACCAATTGCGTACTGGATCACGTTCAGCCGCTGGCGTTGGAAGTTCCTGGTGGAAGCGCTGGTCTCCATGCCGCTGGTCCTGCCGCCAACTGTACTGGGATTTTATCTGCTGGTAGCTTTCGGCACGAATACCTGGCTGGGTCGTGGTTGGCAGTCCATTACTGGGCACACGCTGGCGTTTTCATTTGAAGGGCTGGTGGTCGCTTCGATTCTCTACAGCCTGCCGTTTGCGGTACAGCCCTTCGCTGCATCGTTCGCGGCGGTTGATCCTGCCTTGTTGGCCGCGTCGTCAACCTTGGGTGCTTCCCGGTGGCGGACGTTTTGGCGTGTGATTCTTCCCCTGTCAGTTCCGGGCGTGATCACAGGAATCGTTCTCAGCTTCGCGCACACAGTGGGAGAATTCGGGGTGGTGCTGATGATCGGAGGCAATATCCCCGGGGTGACGCGAACGGTTTCCATCGACATTTACGACCGCGTGCAGGCGCTGGAATACACGAGCGCCAACCAGACCGCCATCGTGCTGTTGATCTTCTCGTTCGCCGTGCTTTCCATGGTGTATGCACTGAACCGGCGAGTGTGGGCGGTGTATCCATTCAAGTGAAACCGGAGATGCCGTCCAAATCCGAAGTGCTGGAACGAGAAGCGGCTCTGCGCGTTGAGATCACTAAGACATTTCGACGAGGCGGACGTGTCACATCCTGGCCAGAGTTCTCGCTGGACGTGCGATTCTCAGTTCAGAAGGGCGTCACGATGCTGTTCGGGGCGTCCGGTTCCGGCAAGACGACATTGCTTGACTGCATCGCGGGTGTGCTTTCACCTGATCTCGGCAAGATCGAGTTGAATGGCGAGCAGTTGTTCGACTCAACGACACGGGTGAATCTACCGGCGGCGCAGCGCGGAGTTGGTTACGTCTTCCAAAACCTGGCGCTGTTTCCGCATATGAGCGTTGAGGGCAACGTCGAGTATGGATTGTTCCGCTTGCCGGCTGACGAGAAGAAGAGCCGGGTGAACGCAATCCTGGAGAGCTTTCGAATTGCGGATCTGAGAAGCCGCAAACCAACCGAAATTTCTGGCGGAGAACGGCAGCGAGTCGCACTGGCTCGCGCACTTGTGACGAATCCCAGAGCGTTGTTGCTGGATGAGCCGCTCTCGGCGCTTGATCCCGCGACGAAGACAGGGATCATGGAAGATCTACGGATGTGGAACGCGGAACATCGCATTCCGATTCTGTACGTCACTCATAGCCGCGAAGAGGTGTTTGCACTCGGGGAGCGAGTTGTCGCACTGGAGCAGGGAAGAGTGGTGGCCGAGGGTAGCCCGCTGGAGGTTCTCAGTGCGCCGAGAACGGAGGCGATCGCCGGATGGATGGGGCTGGAAAATATTTTCGATGCGAAGGTGATGGCACTTCACGAAAGACATGGAACCATGCTTTGCCGGGTTGGCGATGCAGGGAAGGCCGGAGCTGAACTCGAAGTTCCGCTGGGCCGATCGCTGGTCGGAGACATGGTTCGCATTGGCATTGGCGCCGGGGAGATCCTGGTGGCGAACAAAGTCCCTGAGGGCCTGAGCGCGCGCAATGTGTTGAAGGGCGAGTTGAAGTCGCTAAAGCGCAGAGACGTGATGCTGATAGCAGAAATCGACTGCGGCGTCTCGTTTGAAGTTCATCTCACACCGGGCGCGCAGGAATCGCTGAATTTGCAACTCGGAGATACGGTCTGGCTGGTGATTAAAACGTATTCGTGCCATCTGCTGCAGCCGTCGCCAAAGCATTTGCTCTGAACGAGCCGAACCCGACTGTTTTCGGGCTAAATTTCTCCCGCTTCGAAGCCGACGAAGACCGGTTCCGGTTTCAATTCGATGCCGAATTGATCGGCGACGGCGCGCTGGATTCGATTCTTAAGCAAGATGATGTCAGCGGCGGCGGCACCGCCACGATTCACGATAGCCAGCGAGTGGCGGCGAGAGATGCCGACAGGACCGTCAGCGAATCCTTTATGGAATCCGGAATGTTCGACGAGCCAGGCAGCGGAAAGCTTCACCTGGCCATCGGCTGCGGGATAGGTGGTCAGGGTGAGCCCATGCTGTTCGGCAAAGCGTAAGACGCCTTCGGCAGTTCCGCGATCAACGACTGGGTTCTTAAAGAAGGATCCGGCGCTGCGGCAGTCGTCGTCCCCGGCGACGATTAGCATTGCTTTGGAATGGCGTATCTCTCGAACCGCGTTGCGCGTTTCCAACAACGATGGCGTGCCTCGTCCCGCAAAATGATTCTGAAGATCACGATAAGAGACGGTTGGTGATCCTCCGGGGTGGAGGCGGTAGCGCACGCGCAGCAGAATACAGCTGCCGCGCCCGCGAGTGTTGAAGATACTGGTGCGATAGGCAAACTCGCAGTCGGCATTGGAGAAGAGGCACTTCTTGCCAGAGCTTATTTCGATCGCTGCAACGCACTCGATGGTTTGTGAGACTTCCTGACCGTATGCCCCGACATTCTGTACTGGCGTTCCGCCGACCGTTCCCGGAATGCCGCTGAGGCACTCGAGTCCGGCGCAGTTCTGTTCGACCGTATGCGCGACGAATGCGTCCCAATCTTCGCCGGCACCAACTTCGAAGATCTCCTCACTGGCGGCGGCTTCCGAGGTAATGCCCCGAATTTCGATCTTCAATACGAGGCCGGGGAATCCACCATCAGAGACGAGAAGATTGCTGCCGCCACCGAGCACGAACACTGGCAAATGGTGCGAGGCGGCAAACTCCAAAGCTTCCAAAACATCTGAATCGGTAGAAGCACGAGCGAGGTAGCGAGCCGGGCCTCCGACGCGGAAGGTTGTCAATTCGGCAAGCGGGACCTGTTCCTGCAGCAGCATCGTTAAGC
>CAZBCQ010000028.1:30865-36308 GCA_964490255.1 uncultured Terriglobales bacterium
GTTGGGACTTTTCGTGCATGGCCTGTTTGGTGTATTAATGATGGACAACCCCCAAACACAAAACCAGGAGCGGGAGACGGAATGTACCCAGAACTGATGGTGATCCCGATGCGTGAGGAATTGACGCGCATTGGGGTTGAAGAATTGCGCGTGTCGGAAGATGTGGAGCGGTTTGTAGAGCGTCCGGGAATCAATATGCTTGTGGTTAACTCGATCTGCGGATGCGCAGCGGGACGGATGCGGCCGGCAGTACGTACGGCTTTGCAGCACAGCACTTTGCCGGATGCGATCGGTACGGTGTTTGCCGGACAGGACCGGGATGCGACGGACCGAGCGCGGTCGTATTTCACGGGATATCCCCCGTCTTCGCCATGTATTGCGCTTCTCCAGGATGGCAAATTGATCTACCTGATGCAGCGCAGCGATATCGAACATCGCGATGCCGGAGATTTGGCTGCCGAACTGACTCGGACCTTCGACCGGTTCTGCGGGCAGAAATCGACTGTGCAGGCGTAAAACTCTGAAAGCAACACGTGTACCCCACCCTTACGCCAAAAGCGGGCTAAAGGGTGGGCCACCGGGCCTAGCCGACGTAAAGGGCACCCAGCCCTGCTGTAGCTATTCCCCCGGCATTGTCACCAGAGGTCCACCTAACGAAGGTAATCTTGTCCGGTTACCCTGCCATTGGTATTGTCGCGGGCCACTGACACAGAAAATGTAGTGTCGCCAAGGAGTTCCCACATGGCCCGTGCAAAGTGCCTGGCCCTAGCCCTTTTCCTGCTCGCCGCATTGCAGAGCATCGCGCAAACGCAAACACCTGCGAAGACTGCGGTCAAGAGCGGTGCCAAGCTTGGTTTCTTGATCGCGGATCTGCGCCAGGAGCGCTGGCAGACCGACGTAGAGCAGTTCACGATTCGCGCGGGAGAACTGGATGCGACGGTGTTGACGCGAGACGCGCGCAGCGATGCCGACGTTCAACTCGATCAGGCGAAGGAACTCATCAGCAAGGGCGTGAAAGTGCTGGTCGTGAACTCGGTGGACGGCGACAAAGCCGCTGAACTTGTCTCTTACGCCCACAAACATGGCGTCCCGGTAGTGTGCTATGACCGCATGATCCTGGGAGGACACCCTGATTTCTTTCTTTCGTACGACAGCGAACGAATTGGTGAACTACAGGCGGAATACCTGCTGAAAGTCGCGCCCCAGGGAAACTACGTTCTGTTAGAGGGATCGAGCACCGATGACAATGCGACGCTCTTTTATCAAGGTCACCTAAAGGTTCTGAAGGCAGCGGCCGATAGCGGGACGATCACGGTGGTTACGCAGCGCTGGGTGAAGGATTGGAGCGAAACCGAAGCGTATATGGAGATGATGAAGGCTTTGGCAGTTTCCAAGAACATCCAAGCTGTGGTGGCTGCCAACGATAGTACGGCTTCTGGGGCAGCACAAGCGCTGCTCGACATGAACGTGAAACCATTCCCGGTAATCTCGGGGCAGGACTCGGACCTTTCGGCGGTGGTGCGGATCATCAAGGGAACGCAAACCATGTCGATTTACAAGCCTATGACTCCGTTGGCGAGGTTGGGAGCCGAAGCGGCTGTGGAACTGGCGAAAGGGAAGAAGCCAGCCTCGCAGATCATGCTGAGCAATGGAGACTCCCAAGTTCCTGCGGTATTGCTGACCCCGAAGGCGGTTGATCGGTCGAACCTGATGCAGACGGTATTTGCTGACAAGTTCCAGAGTGCAGCAATTGTGCAAAAGGAACTCACCGAGCAGGAGTGGCAAGCCTTTGCCGCGCAAGCCAGCAACAGCGGCGGCAGCAACTAGAAATCAAAGTCGGGTGGTAACACGTAAACCCAAGAAGGGAGGGCCTCGGCTCTCCTTTTTCTTTTCCGGGCTGCTCGTTACGGTCGGAATGTCCCCTCTGGCGCTCAGATGCGTATCCGGGGGTCGGCTGTGCCACGCGGGTGTTAACTGCCAAAAAGTGAATCGTTGAGCTGGTCTCAATTATCTGTTGTAAACGAATAATTCGGATGTCCCGACAAAAGGGGCAGAAGGGAAGACGACGATGTTTGAAAAGCTGATCAGGACAAACAGTGATGTGGCTTTGGGAATCGCGCGGCTGGTTCTAGGAATCGTGTTCTTTGCGCATGGCTCACAAAAGGTTTTGGGATGGTTTGGAGGTTACGGATTTAGCGGCACGATGGGTTTCTTCACGGCGAAAATGGGGATCCCTGCTCCGTTTGCCTTCCTGGCAATCATGGCTGAGTTTTTCGGTGGACTCGGATTGATTCTCGGATTTCTCAGCCGGATTGCCGCGTTTGGAATTTTCTGCAACATGCTGGTGGCGGTCCTGATGGTGCACCGCCATTTCGGGTTTTTCGCGAACTGGTACGGTAATCAGCCGGGCGAGGGAGTCGAATACCATCTTCTGGCGATGGCTTTGGCGATATTGATCATGGTCAATGGAGCGGGCGCATTTTCAGTAGATGGCGCACTCTCGAGATCCGAGAGTCGTGCCTTGGCGGCCAGTCGAAGTCGTGCGTGAGCCTTGGTGAGCGTCGAATCGAGCGAGCCATGAGCGAAATACTCAAGGAAATCCAGCAGCGGCATCCGTTTCCAACGAAGGAAGAAGAAGCACTGGTGAGTCTTCTGAGGACGGTTGCGGCAGTGTCGCAGCCGATGGACGATTTCCTGAAGCAACACGATCTGACGCGCACTCAGTACAACGTTCTACGGATTCTTCGGGGCGCGGGCGAAGCAGGCTGGAGTTGCAAGGAGATTGGCGAGAGACTGGTTCAGAGGGAACCGGACATCACCCGTCTCCTTGGTAGACTCGAAAAAAGAGGTTTGATTGGCCGCAAGCGGGATCCAGCAGACCGGCGTTCGGTTCTTACGAGGATTACGCAGAGAGGGCTTTCGCTGCTTGAGACCCTGCAGCCAGAGCTCTCGCGAATGTCACGCGACCAGTTTCGAGAGGTCAAAGAAGATGAGTTGGAGAAATTGCTAGCGACGCTGGATAAGATACGAGCTGCGACCGCGCAAATGTTGTCGGAGAGGAATTATGGCGCAGGGTGAAAAGAAGCTTCATACGGCAGTATCCGATGTAGAGAACACTCTGAAGGAACTGCATCGGGAGCTGGTGGAGCTGACGAAAGGGCAGTACGAGAAAAAGTTCGGAAGGGTGAACAGTCCGGGCGAATTGCTGCGCTTGGTCATGAATGCGCCGGATTTTGCGTGGCTGCACGCGATGAGCGAACTGATGGTGGACATCGATGAACTGTTAGTTCACGCGGAAATTTCACCGGTGGATGCCGCAGCCGTACGATCGGAGATCAGCAAGCTGGTGGCGCCTCCCGAGCTGGATGCATCGGATTTCTACCGGAAATATAAGGAGGCGCTGCAATCACCTGAGGTGGCAGTGACTCATGGCAAATTGCGCAAGGTACTGGCCGAGTTACCAGAGCCCGAGCCAGAAGATATCGCCGAAGTAATGAGGGCACGTCATAAGTGGGCGGAGAAGAACCGGCAGAGGTCGAGAAGAGTGCAGTGAAGACATTGGTAATCGGGTAATTGGCAACATGTAATTGAAAACCCGAAGAATCCAATCCGTATCTCGCTCAGAATGTGGTTTTGGCTGCTGCCTCCTGGGGGATAGGCTCCGAGTAGAGCTGCTCGATTTGCGAACGATAGCGATCTTCGATAACGCGGCGGCGCAGCTTCATTGTGGGAGTCAGGAATCCGTTGGCGATGGTGAACTCGTCGGCGATCAACAATACTTTCTTCAGCTTTTCGAATTGCGCCAGTCCAGAATTTACTTCCGCCACAATCTCATCATAGAAAGCACGAACTTCAGCGCGAGCAACCAGTTCCTGTCGATTGTCGAAGGAGAGGTTGCGCTCGCGTGCCCATTCTTCCAGGGCGATGAAGTTCGGTGCGATCACCACAGCAGGGAACTTGCGGCGATCGCCGAGCAGGGCGGCCTCCGCAATCATCGCATTCGATTTGAGAGTGCTCTCGATCGGCTGCGGCGCGATGAACTTCCCGCCGGAGGTCTTGATGAGATCTTTCTTGCGGTCGGTGATGGAGAGAAAGCCATCGGAATCGATATTGCCGATGTCACCGGTCTTGAACCAGATATCCTCAAAAGCATTGCGGGTTTCCTCGGGAAGGTTCCAGTAACCCTTGAAGATCGATGGACCTTTGACCAGCACCTCGCCATCGGGTGCGATGCGCACTTCGACGTTGCTGAGCGGTACGCCCACGGTTCCAAGCTTGTGTGTGTTGGGGGTGTTGACGGCGATCACGGGAGAGGTCTCGGTGAGGCCGTAGCCTTCGTCGATGCGAATGCCCATGTCTGCATACCATTCCGCTAATTCGCGACCAAGCGGGGCGCCTCCGGAGATGAACAGCTTGACGCGACCGCCGATACCTTGGCGAAGTTTGCTGTAGAGAAGCTTGTTGGCGAGACGCCAGTCCCAATCGGTTGGTTGGCGCTCGGCGAGTATCTCCTTGCGATGGGCGCAGCCGACTTTCAGTGCCCAGTTGTAAATCGCGTGTTTCAGGCCAGTTGCAGCTTTCTTCTGAACTTGCGCTTTCATCTTTTCGTAAACCCGGGGTACCCCGACGAAGATGGTTGGGCGAACTTCCAACAGGGTGGCGGGCAGGTTGTCGATCATGGGGCAATAGGCGACGAGGACTCCGTGGTGGAGCATGACGTAATCGACGTGGCGCGCCGTGATGTGTGACAGCGGCAGGAAGGAAATGTAGGTGTCGGCCGGGCCGATTTCCGCTCCCTGAAGTGAGGCCTGAAAATTTGATGTCAGATTGCCGTGCGTGAGCATGGCACCCTTGGGCGTGCCGGTGGTGCCGGAGGTGTAAATGATGGTCTCCACGTCATCGGCTTGATTGATTGCGCTAGCGCGGGCGTCGAATTCAGGATCGCGGGACGAGGGCCCCTCCTGCATCATCCGGCTCATGGGCTGGGCCTCGGTGACTCCGATGTAGTCCATGACGACGCATTTCTCGACCGCAGTCTGCTCTTTGATGGAGCGAAACTTCTTTTGCTGATCGATAGTGGAGAGAAAGATGATGCGGGCTCCGGAGTCGCGAAGCATGTATGAAATCTGCTCAGGAGTTTGCGTTGGGTAGATGGGAACTACGACGGCTCCAATGAGGGCAGCGGCGAATTCAGCGAAGGTCCACTCGGGACGGTTTTCGCTGAGAATGGCGATGCGGTCATCTTTCTTTATGCCCCATGCCGCGAGGGTCTGGGCGACTCCAACTACGCTCCGGTAAATTTCCTGGCTGGAGATTGGGTTCCATTGTCCGGATTGTTTCGAGAGCATGACCCGTTCGGCGCCGCGGTCCACAACCGCGAAGAAAAGATCATTGATGGTTTGAAGAGTCATGGCCGAGCTCCTCGATGGAACAGATGAGCGTG
>CAZBCQ010000029.1:0-32581 GCA_964490255.1 uncultured Terriglobales bacterium
GGGACCATAATCTCCTGGGATTGCTGCCCAGAAAGCTCGATCTCACTGACACTCCCGATACCGGGGCTCTAGGAGCCAAAAGCAGAGAATCTAAACTGCAGGAGCGAATCGCCGTTCCCGCTATACACTATTCCCGTGCGCATCGGCATCGACATTCGGGCCATCGGCGACTTCGGCGTTGGCACCTACATCCGCAACGTAGTTCGGACGCTCGGCAAGCTTGACCGCCAGAACGACTACCTGCTCATCGGCGAAGGTGACCGCATTCGTGAGATGGGCGATCTGCCGCCGAATTTCCATAAAATCCGCTTCTCCAAGCCGGTGAACTCACTCCCGGGATGGCTGGGCCTTCGCGAAATCCTCAGCCGCCACGATTGCGACCTCGTGCACATTCCCTCGCTGTTCTGGATGCCCCAGGTCCGTCTTTGCTGCCCTTACGTTGTGACCGTGCACGATGTGCTCGATTTCATGTACCGCGCCAAGAATGGCGCGAACTGGCAGCGTACTCTGCATTACTACTCGACCCAGCAAGTGCTCAGGCATGCCAGCCGCATTCTTGCTGTGTCCAACTTTACGAAGATGGATATCGCCCGGCTCTTCAACATCAAGCCGGAAAAAATTGAAGTCATTTACAACGCCATCGATGATCGCTTCCTGCAGGGCCACACGTCGGAGCGCGAACGTCAGTTCATCGCCGAGCGCTTCCAGGTGAACTACCCATTCCTGCTTTACGCCGGCCGCATTGGTCCGCAGAAGAATCTGGTTCGCATCATCGAGGCGTTCTCGGCCCTTAAGACCGAACTCGCCAAAGAAGGTAAATATCCGGACCTGAAACTCATCATCATTGGCGACGAGGTTTCGCGCCACCTCGATGTTCGTCGCACGGTAGTAAAAAGCGGCGTCCAGAACGATGTGCGCTTCCTGGGATTCGTCTCCATTGACGTTCTCCGCATCTTCTACGACACAGCGAAAATCTTCGTCTTCCCATCCTTATATGAAGGATTTGGTCTCCCGCCACTCGAAGCCATGTCCCACGGCACACCGGTCGTCACCTCCAACACGTCTTCTTTGCCCGAAGTGGTGGGCAAAGCGGCGGTCATGGTGAACCCCGAGAACGTGTTTGAGATCATGCGCGCCCTGCATCGGGTGCTTCTCGATCAGAGCCTGCGCGACAAGCTGAAGGATTGCGGTTACGAGCAGGTAAAGCGCTTCTCGTGGCAAAACTCCGTCCGCCGCATCCTGGACGTCTACTGCGAAGTGGGCAGCGCGAAAACCGCCGTCGCCGCGGGTTAGTACTGTGAAATGTAAATAATTGAACCGAATCCCGTCTTTTCTTCCCCCGGCACCCCATCGAACAAACCTTTTTTGCTAAAGTTGGGGGTAGCAGATCACCTTTAGCTCTAGACGCCGCTTCTAAGCTTACGGGTTCCACTTTCCGCCGCTTCTCTGGGGGGTTCCTTGTCGGGCCAGCTGTACCGGACTATATCCGCCGTTCTCGTTTTTTTTCTCGCAGGTGTAAGCGGCGTAAGCAGCGCGCAAAGCAAGACGGAGCTAGCCAGCACTCCGTCGCTGGACACAATCATTACCCGTCTTCGGGAAGCAGCCGACCAGAATCGCCAACGCTGGTCTGCCTACCGCCTCGTGCGCGAGTACCAGATGTTCCACGACCGGAACACAGCCCCTATGGCTGAAGTGAAGGCTGAGCTGGATTACGATCCCAACGGTAAGAGTGGTTACCAGATACTCGAAAGCAGGGGCAGCGACCGCGGATCCTCAATTGTAAGTAAGTTGCTGGACGGTGAAGCCAATGGATGGTCGAAATGTAGCCATCCGCACGCCCCCAACGCGATTTCCCGCGACAATTACGACTTCAGCTTTCTTGGAACCGAGTTGTTGGACGGTCACCAGACGTATGTTCTCGGATTGCATCCGCGTCGCAAAGACTCCGGCCTGATTGACGGAAAAGCTTGGATCGATGCCGAAACCTATCTGGTCAGAAAGATCGCTGGCCAAGAAGCCAAATCCCCCTCTTGGTGGGTGCACGACGTTAACCTGACACTAACGTTTGGCCCAATCAGCGGAATGTGGCTGCAAACCACCAGCCAGGCCGTGGCCGATATCCGTGTTGTGGGACGCTACACCATGGTCGGTCGTGCTTTGGGAGTGAAAACCGCGGAAATGGCTCGCGCCTCAAGCTACTCCAACGCGGCCCGCTGAGATTTCGTCCAGGTTCTTCTTTCTTTGTAAAAAATTGTAAATCTGCGTCGGTCGTGTCTTTCCTCACAGCATTCAGGTCTGTCCAAGATCTTACAATTATGCCGCAGAGTTCCTCCTGCTATCTTCTAGCGTGACCAGGGCCTCGTGCCGAATGCTCCCATGCACGGCGCAGAGTACAGGGACGCATAGCTAACCCAATTTGAGGTGCCGTGACATGAGAACGAGCGCCAGAACTGTACGCATTTATCTGTTGCTGGGGATGTTTATCCTCCCGCTCGCATTATTTGCACAAACATCCTCGGCCGGAAGGGTGGTCGGAACTGTGAAAACAGTCTCCGGCAACGCGCTCACCATTACCAGCGATGCCGGCGGGGAGATCAAAGTCTCGGTAGCGGATTCGGCGCGACTGCTGCAATTGGAACCGGGCCAGAAGGACCTCAAAGCGGCAATACCGGTTCAATTACAGGATTTCCAACCAGGCGATCGGGTCTTGGCGAATGGCAAGCTCTCCGACGATAGCAAGACCCTCGACGCGGTTCGCGTGATCGTCATGAAGCAAACATCGATCTCGCAGAAACAGCAGCAGGAACGAGAAGACTGGCAGAAAAACAGCGTTGGCGGCCTGGTTAAAGATGTCGACACGTCTGCGAGGATCGTCACCATCACCGTTGGCTCCGGTCCAACGAGTAAGTCAGTCGTGATTCGCGCCTCGAAGGATACCGTCGTCCGGCGATACGCTCCCAATTCCGTGAGGTTCGACGACGCGAAGAAGAGCAGTCTGGCGGAAATCAAAGCAGGGGATCAAATTCGTGCGCGCGGTAGCAAAAACGCCGATGGCTCGGAACTCGCTGCGCAAGAGATTGTCTCGGGATCGTTCAAGAACATAGCTGGAACCGTGCAGGCGGTGAACGCCGACGATAAGACGCTCACCGTTATGGATCTGGTCACCAAGAAACCGGTCACCGTGAAGATAGCAGCCGATTCGCAGATGCACCAGCTGCCCGCTATGATGGCGCAGCGTATCGCTATGCGACTGAAGGGTGTTCCGCCACAAGTCGGCGCAGGAGCCGCAGCAGCCTCGCTTTCACCGGCGGCCGCAACCTCCGGAGCATCTGCTCCTGCTTCATCTCAGGGCCCTGCACAGGGCCACGCACAAGGATGGAGTGCAGGCAGCGGACCTGGCGCGGCTGCCAACGGAAATGGCGGCGCGCCTGACCTTCAGCGAATGCTGGGCCGAACTCCAAGCGTCAGTCTGGCTGATCTGAAAAAAGGTGATGCTGTGATGATCGTGTCCACCGAAGGATCAGGCGACACCCCGCCGACCGCGATCACGCTGCTCAGCGGAGTCGAGCCTATTCTGACCGCCTCTCCGGAAGGCGCTAAGGGCATGACGCTTTCCGCATGGAGCCTCGATTCAGGTGGCGGCGGCGCGGACGCGGCGCAGTAATTCTTACGAGCAGTTGAGCAGTCGTATTACAGGAGATGCAATGCGATTCTTCCTATCCGCGATGCGCGGTCGGACACTGATTACTGCCATCATCTTTTTCTTAGCTTCGGTAAATCTCAGCTTTGCGCAAAGCGCTGGTGGTTCGCTACACGGTCAGGTCACCGATCCTTCCGGAGCCGTGGTAACCAAAGCGACCGTTTCGGTGATGACCTCCGATGGACAGACGCTCACCGCCGATACCAACAGCAAAGGCGAGTACCAATTGCAAGGTCTCGCGCCTGGAAATTACACGCTCACCGCAGTCGCCGACGGATTCTCTACGTTTCAGCAGCAAGTGACGGTAACCGCTTCCGAGAGCCACCTGCTCAACATTCCGCTTGAAATCCAGGTACAAAAGCAGCAAGTACAGGTGCAGGAACAGGGGACCAGCGTCGATGTAACCGCGGAGAACAATGCCAGTTCCACCATCATCCGCGGCAAAGATCTCGATGCGCTCTCCGATGATCCCGATCAGTTGCAGGACGACCTGACTGCGCTTGCCGGACCCTCAGCGGGTCCGAATGGTGGCGAAATCTACATCGATGGATTCACTGGCGGAACCCTGCCCCCGAAATCGTCCATTCGCGAAATCCGCATCAACCAGAATCCATTTTCGGCGCAATACGACAAGCTCGGCTACGGGCGCATCGAGGTCTTCACCAAGCCTGGCACCGATCAGTATCACGGTCAGTTCTACTTAATGGGAAACACTTCGGCCTTCAACACGAGCAATCCATTCGCGAGCACCACTCCCAGCTATTCTTCCCAGCAATACAGCGCCAACTTCGGCGGGCCAATCAGTAAAAAGGCTTCCTTCTTCGTGAATGCGGACCGCCGTAACATCGCCGACGAAGGCATCGTGAACGCGTTCACCCTCGACAACAGCCTCAACCCGGTTCCGTTCAGCGACACGATTTCGAATCCCAGAACCCGCACCAACTTCAGCCCTCGCGTCGATTATCAACTCACGCCCAACAATACGTTGACCGCGCGCTACCAATACACCAACTGGAACGAGAAGAATGACGGCGTCGGGCAATTCGCGCTGGCCTCCCAGGCGTACAACGATGTCACCACACACCACTCCGTTCAGATCAGCGATACCCAGGTGCTGAGCACGAACGTCGTCAACGAGACCCGCTTCGAGTATTTGCGCGATGAAGACCACAAGACGCCGTTCAGCACCGATCCAACTTTGAATGTCCAGGGCGCATTCGTGAGTGGTGGCAACCAATACCAGAATGAAAAAGACAACCAGAACCACTACGAACTGCAGAACTACACCTCGATCGTGCACGGCAAGCATCTTGTCAAGTTCGGCGGACGACTGCGCGTCGAGACAGACGGAAATAGCACCACCAGCGGCTTCAACGGCAGCTGGACGTTTTCGTCACTGAACGATTACGAAGCCACATTGAAAGGAGTACCCGGAGCAGGTCCCAGCCAATTCTCGACCACCACGGGCACTCCGTATGCCAGCGCGAATTATGCTGATGCAGGCCTGTACGCGGAAGACGGCTGGCGAATTCGCCCCAACCTGAGCATCGATTACGGGCTTCGCTTCGAAACTCAAAACGAATTGCACTCGCCCGCCAACCTTGCGCCTCGACTCGGATTCGCCTGGGGCCTGGGACGAAAAGGCTCGACTCCAAAGACGGTTGTGCGAGCTGGGTACGGAATCTTCTACGAACGCCTTCAGCTCGACTACATGACGAATCTCGCATTACGGAACGGCGTGACACAGACGCAATACATCGTGCAGCAACCGGATTTCTACCCCAACATTCCTTCCATCAGTGCAATTACGTCGATGTCGGGAGTTCAGGCTCAACCTTCGACCTATCAACTTGCCCCCAACATTCGCGCCCCCTACACCACGCAGGCCGCTGTCGGAGTCGAGCGGCAACTCGGGCACATGGGCACGCTCGCTGTTACTTATTTGAACTCTCGCGGCGTACACCAGTTCGTCATCATCAATGCCAATGCGCCGCTTCCTGGCACCTACGCTCCCAACGATGCGCAACATGCCGGCATTCGTCCCGATCCGAACGCGGGCAACATCTATCAATACACTTCCGAAGGCATTTTCAAGCAGAACCAGCTGATCACGAACGTGAACCTGCGCGCTGGGAAGCTGTTCTCGCTTTTCGGCAACTACACGCTTGGATATGCAAACAGCAACACGAATGGCATCGACAGCTATGCCTCCAATTCGTACGACCTCTCGCTCGATTACGGACGCTCTGCCTACGATGTGCGCCACCGGCTGTTCCTTGGCGGCACCGTCGCGCTGCCGTATGCATTTCGTTTGAACCCGTTCGTGGTGGTTGCCTCCGGACGACCATTCAACATCACCGTCGGCCAGGACTTGAATGGCGACTCCATCTTTAACGATCGTCCCTCATATGCCACCCAAAGCTCGGGGGCCGACGTCGTGAGTACTCCGTGGGGAGTCTTCAACTCGCAGCCCGGCATCGGCTACACACCAACTCCGCCCAATCTTGGAAGTGGCACCATGCTGGCGACGTTCAATCTGCGTGTAAGCAAGACGTTCGGATTTGGCAAAAAACTCGAGCGCGGCAATGCAGCCTCTGGCGGCATGGGCATGGGCGGTCCGGGCGGACCTGGAGGAGGCGGCGGGCACCGGGGCTTTTCCGGACTGGGAAGCATGGGCGGCCCCAGCATGGGTGCAGCAACCAATCAGCGCTACAGCCTGACATTTAGCGTATCGGCGCGAAATCTCTTTGACCGCGCAAATCTGGCCACCCCGGTGGGCAATCTGCAGTCTCCGTTCTTCGGCCAGGCAAACGCACTCGCGGGCGGCCCGTTCTCTTCCCAGAATGCAGTGCGACGCTTTGATCTACAGGCGCTGTTCGCATTCTGAAGCTAGATCGATCTGCTCGTCGTGACCGGCAATAGCTGCTGGTCTGGTGCTCATGTTACGTCGGGTTACCCGCTAGTAATGGATCCCTGGGACTCTGGAGCATTCACCGTTTCGTCTCAAGAGCCTCCTCGCCGCTACGCTTGCCTCTGAATCGGCGGCTTGTACTTCCCTTTTGTGAATACGTCCCAAAAATAAACCGAGGGTAATGACCATCGTAACGGCTGGTTACTAAAGACCGCTGCACTGCTGCCGACCTCCTAGGTTACTGTCACACTCAATCAACGGACCTTCGTGACTGGCGAGATTGGGCCGGCACGCATTTCCGAAAGAGTTGCCGTATGTGGAACTGGCAACCAAGCGCTGGGTAGCGGTGATTGTTGTGAAGACAAAGAGAAATGCAATCCGGCAATACGGAATTGCGGTGGCGCTGCTGCTGGTGACAGCAATAGCGCCCGTACTTCGGGCTCAGACGTTGGGCATCGGCGTGCAATCCACGTTGCCGAAATTCCAGCTGGTCTCGAACTCCACCGCCACAAACAATCTTGTCGTCCTGAGCAATTGGAATTTCCCGTTTCCCACGAGTCACTGGTGGTCGGGCAACGTCAGCGTTTGCGTTTACATGACGTCGCCGATGACCGGAACGGCAAACAACACCGACACGATTCCAGCGAGCGCAGTTCAAGTCAATGGAGCGTCGATCGTTACCGGGAGCACGAATTGTGGGATTCCATCAGCTTTCCCAGTGGTCACGAATGTTGCTATTTCATATTTCGGATCAACTCCCGCAACCAAAACCCAGAATGGGTCTCGCAGTGACACGCTAGGTATCTCGATTTCGGGTTACGCGAACAACCTCGAGCCGGATACATATACCGGCTCGATCAACTTGATAGTTAGTGTGCAGTAGGGTGGGCAGTAACATCCGTAAATTCGGATGAAAACAGAAGAACAGGAGAAACAAATGAAGACGAAATGGGTGATTGTGATTCTGGCACTGGCGGTACTGGCAAGCACCGCTGCGTTCGCACAAGCAAACACGGCGACGGGTACAACCCCGATCGTTGCAACCAAGGCTGAGTCTCTCACGGTCAGCGCCAGCGGCTTGACGCCTTTTAACCTCGCGAGTCTCTCTTCGCAAACCCTAACCATTAACAGCACCTGGAACCTGGTTCCTGCGCGCAACTCGGTCGCGATTTGCGCCTACATGGATACGACCACCGGCATTATGAAGGGCACCGGCACCAATACCGACGTGATCGACCAGACCATGGTTCAAGCGAAGGTCGGCGCGGGATCCTTCGCGAACATCAACGCCGCCGCGGGCTGCGGCCTCACGGCCGTCACTACCGTGAAGAGCTACGCCTTGTCCACGCAAGCGACCCGCAAGAACGTTTCGAATACCGACACGCTCGGCATTCAGCTGAACGGCGTTCCCGGAACGCTGCAGGCCGATACCTACACCGGCGCGATCACGGTCGTGGCTTACGCGCAGTAATTGGAAACGGTGATGACGCAGCTTAGTACAAAACGTGCTCGGTTGACGCTAATCGCCACCATCCTGCTCGTCTTTATTCTTGCGATTTCCGCGATGGGACAGACAGTGTCTCCTCCCATCGCGGAATATCGCGGTAAAGCGTCAGGCGTGGTGGAACTCCGGAATGACGGCGACTTCCCGCTCGTCGCAATCATGGAGGTGAAGGGGTTCACCGTGGACGAAAAGGGCGTACTGCTGTACACGGCGCTCGATCCAAAGATCGACGTAGAGTTCGGTGCCAGCAGCTTCGTGATTCCGCCACATCAGTCGCACTTCGTCTTCTACAAGACGAAAAGTGAACTGCCGTCCTACTGGTTCGCCTTCCTCACCACGCTGACTCGCGCCAACGCTAATAAGCACCAGATGAAGGTGAACTTTATTCTGCCGCACGTGGTTTACGTGTACCAGAAACCGAAGATGAAGCGCGCCGACGTGAACGTGGCCCTCCTATCCGGTGAAGATGGTGCCCTCAAACTGCAGATCGAAAATCATTCGGCAAAGTTAGGACGCGTGCAGTCCGTGGAAACACATGGCTTCGAAAAGAACCTGACCTTAGGGGGCGTACCGATCTTTCCGGCCAAGCAGCGATTCGTGGAGTTCAGCCCTGGGCAGCACAACTCAAAAGCCAACGTGGAGGTTGTGTTTGAGGACGGATTCACGATCACGTTGCCGGCCAGCTAGTAAGAGACAGAATGGCGAAGTTGGTCCCAATGCGAATGGCAGAAGCACGCCGCTTGAAAATTCAGGCCGCGTGCCTTTTCGTATTTCTGTTCGCATTCGCCCTGGGGCCGCTTTCGGCTCAGGCCGTTTGGGGCAAGGCAGGAACCTCAACCCTGATGAACGCGTCAGGCTTTGAGATGAACTACAAATGGGCTCCCGTCAGCGGCTGGATCGGTGCTGGCTATTCAGACGGAGCATCGGTCGGCGGCTATCTCCAGACGCGCGTCGCTGGCTATGATCTTGGAGCAGGCGACCGCTATCTTCCATTCACTCTCAGTACTGATGTCTTCGAAAAATCCCGCTATTTCTCTTCTCGCGGCCTCTTCGTACATCGCGACAACGAGCGCGATTCGTGGACGGCATTCGGCGGCGCGACCAGCGGCGAAACTTCCTACAGTTTTTACCGCTCATTCGTGACCGAAGATCCCGTGGGTGGATTCATCTACACCCGTAAGCTGACGGACCGTCTTTCCCTGCAATCGTTCAACACCGTGCAATCCAAGCTGACCTCGATTCAGGGCCTGCAGTTCGCCCTTCAGGAGAATTGGATGGTCAGCGGCTCGGCTGGCGTCGGAAATGGCAGTCGCTTCGCGTCCGTGGGGACTGACTATTCACGCCCGCACATGCAGATAACTGCCGGCTACACTTCAGTAGGCGAGAACTTCGCGCTTCTAAAAGGAAGTACCAATCTTGCTCCCGAGCGCGTCGGCGCGAACATTCGCGTGCGATTCCAACCGGTGAAACGCCTGCAAATCACAGGTGACCACGAGAAACTGCTTTCGCTTGGCTTACCGAACAGTATCCAAGCGGCTCCGGTCACGCTAAATTCGCTCTCCGCCTCCACTCAATGGAAGGGCTTCCGCGTGGGAACGTCAGTGGGACAAAGCAGCTCCGGATCTTTGAGCACGCACAGCGAGTCCTTCTCGGCGGGGCGTGACATCACCTCGCGCATCAGCGCATCCGCATCTCTGTTGCGCTTTCATACCCAGGACGGCCTCACCACGCTCGCAATCGGAACCGTGCGCGAGAAGATCTCCCCTCGCCTCAGTCTGTATGAGGGCATCTCCAATTCCGGCAACACCAACAATCTGCTTTGGGGAGTCCAGATCTTCTCCAATCGCCTGACCCTCAACCTGGAGAACAATGTCTACTACTCGCCGCTGGCGGGCGCCTTCAATGGCAAACAGTATTCACAAGCTTGGACCGTTAACGTCGGTCTTCCACTCGTTCGCGGTATCCGGGTTCATGCCGACACTTACATCGATCCCACCGGCAACATGCGCTACACCACCTGGGCGGATGGCATCGGCTTCAGCCGCGGCGGCGAACAGATACCGCAATCTGGATCGGCTCCCATCACCAGCATCGGGTCTTACATTGTGCGCGGCCGCGTTCAGGACACGAATGGTGAGCCGATTTGGGGAGTCGCGGTGCAAGTTGATGGACAGATGGGCTTCTCGGACAGCAGCGGCGAATTTTTCCTGCGGTTTTCGCACTCGGATACCTATCCCGTTGCGGTACTGCTCGATCGCTCACTGAACCGCAACGACTACGAGATTGTCACAGCACCGACGACAGCGACGTCCCAACCGGAACAGAGCGCCGCGCCTATCGTGATTGTCGTTCGACCCATCGTCCCCCGACCCACTTCGAAATAGAACCACAATTCTCCCGAGCCTGGCTCGACCTCTGGTAACCTAAGTCACATCATGAACTGAATACCACTCATGTAACTCTGAGTGCTGCCGATTCCCCTAGTGATGGTGCAAAAACATGCCTTACGCACAGTCGGGTGCGTTCTCTGCTGCGTAGTGATGATGCTGGCCTTTACTAGGGACGCCGAGGCGCAGTGGCAACGGCGTGCGCCGCTCTCAGCCTCCGCTGCGGTTCGGCTGATCGCCATTAAACCCAGTTCCATTTCTGTCAGCGTCCATGAGGTCCCGCTGGAATTCGATTTCCAGCCCAACATCAGCAATCCAGCGCTGGCGGTGCCGGTCACCACATCATGGAATGTCAATCCGCTCGAAGTTCGCGGTGTGGAAGTCGTGGCCTATTTTGCGGACCCGGAACATGCGCTCACCTCACCGGAGGCGGCCTTCATCCCTGCACGGGACGTTTTAGGAAGAGTGGACGGAAGCGCCTATCGCGCATTTGACCAGACGAATCGATTCGGACCAGCGGCAAGCAGTCTGCGTCTACTCTCGGAACCGATCTCTTCCGCGAACAGGCTTGCAACCCGCAACCAGCTTCTCGAGATTCGCCTGAACGAAACCCGTTTGCAGAATCAACCGTCAGCGCGCTATTCCGGCGTCTTGCAGATTGAAGCCCGCTACTACTAAAGTTGCTGGCTACTGACTACTGCCTTTCACCAACTCATCCGCATGCCGCAACTCTGGAAACAGCCACGTCCATGCGGCAATTACCACCAGAGTCCCAATTCCTCCCATTACGACCGCAGGAACTGTGCCGAACCAATGTGCCGTAATCCCAGACTCGAATTGTCCGAACTCGTTCGACGCTCCGATGAATAGCATGTTCACGGCGCTGACCCGCCCGCGCATTTCGTCCGGCGTAGTCAGTTGCACTAGCGTGTTGCGAATTACCACGCTGACCATGTCACTGGCGCCCAGCAGCAGCAGCGATAGCAGCGAAATGTACAGATTGCGCGAAAGCCCGAAGACAATGGTAAACACGCCGAAACCGGCAACACACGACAGCATCGTGAGTCCAGCTCGTTTGCGAATCGGTCGGTACGCCAGCAAAATTGCCATGGCTGCCGCACCGACGCCGGGCGCTCCTCGCAGCAATCCCAATCCCCATGGCCCGGTTCTGAGGATCTCTTTCGCATACACCGGCAGCAGCGCCACTGCTCCACCCAGCAAAACGGCAAATAGATCGAGCGAAATGGACCCAAGAATCAGCTTCTTGTGCCAGATGTAATGGAATCCGGCGAGCACCGTCCTCAGGCTCGGCGGTTCACGATGCTTCGGCGGCCGGCGCGGATGAATGCGTGAAGTGGCCAGCGCCGACAAGAATGAAGTCACAAGCGCCACAGCGTACACGGCAGACGGTCCACCAGTGGCGGCGTAGATAATGCCACCGATGATTGGACCGAAGATCGTTGCCGTTTGAAAAATGGTGGCGCTCCAGGCCACCGCATTGGGGAAGTGTTCTTCAGCAACCAGCTGCGGAAGAAAGGCCTGCCCCGCCGGGCCGTTAAACGACCGCACCACTCCTAACAACACGAGCACGACGTAAATCGGATAAGCCGTGTGTGGACCGCGCAGGGTGATCGCCAGCAGAAGGGCCGAGCAGACTGCAAACGCTGTTTGGCAGCAGATGATCAGACGCCGGCGCTCGAACCGATCAGCCGCATGCCCTGAAACCAGGAACAGTAGGATGCCCGGAAGAAACTGTGCGAGTCCCACTAATCCGAGATCAAGCGGACGGCGCGTAAGCTCATACACCTGCCAGCCGACTGCGACTGACTGCATCTCCAGCGAGCTGACGACCAGAAATCGCGCTGTCTGGTAAAGAATGAAGTCGGGATAAGTAAAAGCAACGCGTCCCGAGAGCCCAGGTTGATCGGAAACTGCCATCCCCATCTATTCTGACAGATGAGTGCCCCCAGTTTCGATTCTAGGCTCCGGGTTTTTGACCGCCACCGAAAGCTGCACGCTCAGCGCTGTTTACTGACCACTGACTACTGAGGACTGACTACTGACCGCAAACGCATCTCCCAGCGACATCACTTTCATCGCCGACTTCAGTTGATCCAGGCTCGCCTTGCTGCTGACCGTAATCTCACTCTTCGCTCCCGGCAACAGATCAAAATAGTTGTCGGACAGCGTCGCATCGAGGTTGCCGAACGAGACGTACACCGTTCTTGCCAGTGTCTTCGATTCCAGCGTGAGTTTGTATTCGCTGCCCGCTGCCGTAAGCTCCGTTGCGATCTGGCTTGGCTCCAGCGCCATATTCTTCGCGGGCAGGAAATACAGCGTGTTGCTGGAAAGCAACTTGCCGCCGGAGGTCAACTCCGCAACTACGAAGACGCTCGCCGGATCCGCATCCGCAGGAACAAACTCCTGCCGCGGCACTTTGAAGTACGACTTGCTGGAGAGCGCCGGAATCTGCAGCGCCTGCGTGGATGTCTTCAACACCTTCCCATCCAGTCCCATGAGCGTAATCTTTAGATCGGCATTCAGCGGTGTAGTCCGGTCAGACACAACGTACACCGCGACGCTGCCGTCTTCTTCATGTGGCGAAACCAGTACGTCGTTGTAGAAGCGCTTTGCATAAAACTGAAGCGCCTTCCATCGGCCGTAATAGTCGAGGCTCGCCCACGATGCCACCGGCCAGCAATCGTTCAGCTGCCAGTAGATCGACCCCATAGCTCGCGGTCGAATGCGCCGCAGATGCTCGGCTCCAATCTTGATCGCCTCCGCCTGCAACACTTGGCTTACGTATAAGAAAGATGGAAAATCCTTCGGCTCGTTGTAATCACGCAACAGGTATTCATGGATCTTCTGATTTCCCGCCGCGTTCTTCTGATGTGCCAATAGCACCGGCGTCGTGATTCCCGTGCGATCTTCCGGAATGGTGAATGCCTCAATCGTGCGCATCTCCGGGAACGACTGGAACCCATACTCGGTCATAAAGCGCGGAAAATAATTTTCATACGCGCGCAGCGGTTCCATGCCGTGCCAGATGTTCCAGTTGTGCATATCGCCCGACTGGTACTCCGCTGTCGTGTCCTCGTAGTCGGCGCTCGGGGAACTCGGCCAATACGGTGTTTCTGGCGTAAGCCGTTCCACAGCGCGTGGCAGAATGCCGCTGAAGACGCTCACGTAGTCTCCCCACATGTGCATGCGAACGTCACCGGGAAGGCGGTCGCGGTTTTTCCAAGCGAGGGCTACTTCGGTCTCGTTGTTGCCGCACCAGATTACGATGCTCGGATGATCGCGCAGCCGCCGCACCTGGTAATCAGCCTCTGCGGCGACATTCAGCTTCCACGGATAATACCCAGGCTGCCAGTCGTTGCCGAACATGAAGTCCTGCCACACCATGATCCCCAGCTCATCGCACAGATCGTAGAACTCGTCGCTCTCGTAATAGCCGCCGCCCCAATGCCGCACCATATTCATGTTCGCGTCGCGCGCCGACTGCATAATGCGCCGATAATCCGCCATCGTGACCCGCGGCGCAAAGCTGTCAAACGGGATCACGTCTGCGCCCTTCCCAAACACCGGCACGCCATTAATCACGAACTCGAAGCTGCGTCCCCACTGATCGACATCGCGTCGCAACACCACGTTGCGCAATCCCGTGCGCTTCGTCGCCTGATCCGCGAGGTGATTCCCGACCTTCACTTGCGCATGAAACGCGTACAGAGTTTGCGGACCATACCCCGCCGGATACCACAGCTCAGGCTTCGCGATATTCACTGGAAAGCTGAACTGATTCAGACCGGGATGCAGCTCAACGGACTGCGTGATCTCGCCCTTCTTCGCGCCTCGTTCATAGTTCACTGTCACTGTTGCCGGTCCGCTAGCGGAACTCAGGATGTCGAACTCCGCAGCAAGGTGCGCCACGTCGCCAGTCACATCAGGCTGGGCGATATGGAAATCGGCAATACGCGCATGATCCCATGCCTCGATCCTCGCCGGTCGCCAGACGCCGCTGGTTACGAACCGTGGACCCCAATCCCATCCATATTCATAGGCCGGCTTGCGCAGGTACGTCTTGTCTTCCACCTGAGTTTTAATCTGCCACGGATCCTTCGCAGCCATCTCCTTTGCCTTAGTAATCGGCGACGGGAACACCAGTACCAGCTGATTTGCGCCAGCCTTCAGCGTTGGCTTCACGTCCGCGCGAAACTGGCGGAATGCGTTGTCAGCGCTCAGGATCAGCTTGCCGTTCAGATACACCTCTGCATAGCTATCGATACCGTCAAATACCAGCTCGATATCGCGATGCTTCAGTAGGTCCGGCGTAGCGTTAATCGTTGTACGATATTCCCAAGACGCATTCTCGATCCATTGCAGCTTGGCTTCATTCTCGCGATAGTACGGATCGGGAATCAATTTGTTGTGGAGCAGGTCAAGATGAACATCACCCGGCACCACTGCCGGATACCACGTGGCCGCGTTTGCCGCCGTATCTCCCGTAGCGGTCTGGCGAAATTCCCAGCCCGAATTGAGAGGAATCGCAATTTTGCCGTTTGAGTTTGGTTCAGCGAAGAGAGATCCGGAAGAAGTAAGAGCCATAATTACGAAGAACCAAACAGCCGAACCAAGCTGTCGAATCATCATCGATGGGATTCCCTTATGGAATTAGGATCAGCGTATCCAAAGCAGAACATCTTACACCTGACACGCAGAGTGCCACACCTTGGCGAGGTCATGTTGAGCGAAGCCGGGTGCCCCACCCTCGACCCTTCTTTTGGGTCGTGGGTGGGAGAGCACATGCCTACGACTCTTTCCGCACTTCCGGCAGGTTGATCCCCAATTGCTGGCACTTCTTATAAAGGTGGCTGCGCTCCAGTCCGAGCGTCTTCGCGGTGCTGGTCATGTTGAAGCCGTGCGCCTTCAACTCAGCAACGATCGTCGCCTTTTCGAAATCGGATACGCGATCCGACAGCGGCCCTGAGCCATCCGCCATTACAGGAGCCGCCGTTCGCTTGTTCAAGCCGGGAATTGCCAGCTCAACCGCAGCGCGATCCACCTGATCGCCCACCGCCAGTAGCAGCAGCCGCTCCAGCACATTACGTAACTCGCGTACATTTCCCGGCCACGCGTACTGCTGCAAAGCTTCAATCGCTTCCCGCGAGAATGGTGTTGGCTTCCAGTTGTTCTGCGCCGCGACCTGCCTCGCAAAGTGCTCGATCAGCGCGGGAATATCTTCTCGCCGCTCGCGTAACGGCGGCAGCGTAATCGGAAACACATACACTCGATGCAGGAGATCCTGACGGAACTTGCCTTCCTTCACCAGTTCCTCGAGATTGCGGTGCGTCGCCACCAGCACGCGCACGTCCACAGCGACTGTCTTGTCGCCGCCAATGCGCTCCACCTCGCCCTCTTCCAGAACGCGCAGCAGCTTGGCCTGCATCGGCAGCGGCATATCGCCGATCTCATCGAGAAACAGCGTTCCATGATGCGCCTGCTCGAATTTGCCGGTATGCCGATTCGCCGCCCCGGTGAACGATCCCTTCTCGTGCCCGAACAGTTCCGACTCGATCAGCTCTGCGGGAACCGCCGCGCAATTCAGCGTGACGAACGGGCCACTTCGCCGCGGGCTCTTCGCGTGCAGCGTGCGTGCGACGAGCTCTTTCCCCGTGCCGGTTTCGCCGAAGATACACACGCGCGATTCGCTCGACGCCACACGCTCGATCTGCGCCATCAATCGGCGCATCATCTCGCCCGTCCATATGATTTCGTGCTTCCCGACGCGCTGCTGAAGATCGCGATTCTCCGTTTCCAGCCGCTTCAGTTTCAGCGCGTTCTCGACCGTAAGCAGCAGCTTGTCGGTCGAGATCGGTTTCTCCAGGAAATCCAATGCGCCCAGACGCGTCGCCTTCACGGCCATATCGATGTGCGCTTGCCCGGACATCATCACCACTGGCGCTTGTACGCCCTGCGTCTTCAGATCTTCGAGCAGCGCGAGCCCATCGCGGTTCGGCATCACCACATCGGAAAGGATTAAATCGAAAGGTCGCGACAGCGCCAATTCCAGTGCTCTGGCAGCGTTGTCGCAAACGGTCGCTTCGTGACCAGCAAGTCGAAAGGCGCGGGAAAGCGAAGCCAGCGTATTGGCTTCGTCGTCCACGATCAGGATGTCGGCCTTTGCCGCTGTGCTCACGCCGTTGCTCCTGTCCCCACGCTCACTCCAGATTCTGACTCATGCTTCGGCAAGTCGATGATAAACGTCGTTCCCTGCCCGCGCTCACTGGCAACGCTGATGCTCCCGCGATGATCGCTCACGATCGACTGCACCACCGCGAGCCCCAATCCCGTGCCGTGCTTCTTCGTCGTGTAGTACGGTGTGAAGATTCGCTCGCGCTCTTCCGGCGTAAGCCCCACGCCAGTGTCGGCGATCTCCAGGCGCACATGCTCGCCCCGATCGCGCGTGCGCAGCGTGAGCGTGCCGCCGTCCGGCATCGCATCGATCGCATTCAGAAACAGGTTCGAAACGACTCGGTGCATCAGGTCCGGATCGAGCGGAATCTCTCCCAATTTCCGATCCAGTTGCACATTCAGCGCAATCGGCTTCGGCGACTCCTTGATCTGCGCTTGATGCAGCGTCGCAACCTGCTGCACCAGATCATTCAAAGATGTCGGTTGTAACTGCGGCTTGGGCATCTTCGAGAAATCACTGAAGCGCCCAATGATGCTTTTCAGGTTGTGAATCTCGGCGAGCAGTGTTCCCGTGCTTTCATTAAAGATCTCTTCGAACTCGGCCGGCGGAAGCGCCCGCGCGCGGCTCAGATTCTCGACGGTAAGTTGCAACGGAAATAGCGGATTCTTCAGTTCGTGCGCCAACCGCCGGGCCAATTCTCGCCACGCCGCCACGCGTTCCGTCTGCACCAGCCGATCGCGTTGCTCCATCAACTCCTTCGTCATTGAGTTGAATGCGTCCGCCAGTTCTTGCAATTCATCGCCGGTGTGCGACTCCACCTGCACATCCCAGTGCCCACTCGCCACTTCCCGCGAAGCCGTAGCCAATTGCTCAATTGGACGACTGAATCGCGCCGCGATCCACATGCTGATCAGGATACCCAACAGGATGCCGACCGCAGCGACAGCTAATGCGGTCGTACGAATATTCTTCTGCAGTTCGAGCAAGGGACGGCGGGAGGTGCCGGCCAGCAACACCGCAGCCACGGCGCCCGATTCATCTTTCAATGGGATCGCCTGCACCGTCGCCCCATCGAACTTCTCCGGCGAGAGTTGCACGATGGCCGAATGCTCACTGCCACTCACGATCGCCACCGTCAACAACGGAGCAAGCCCGTTTGCCGCGGCAGGCGGCGGACCCAAGACATCGCTTGCATTGAACGTCAACCCATTCACCCGATAGAGCCAGGCGTACATCCCCTGTGGCAGCGAGAGTGTTTCCAGGAAACGCAGGTCCAGCCGCTTGCCGCCTTCGAGATAAACCACGGCATCGCCCACTCGCACCGCGCGTATCGCAACCAGTCCAAGCGCGTATCCATCAGGTAGTTCAACTTTTTTCAGAAAAGGATCATCGAGAATCGACGGTGGCAGGTTCTCGCGATAGCCAAAACGCGCCGGCCACTGCGCGGACGAGATGATGGTCCCGTTCGCGTCCATTATCTGCAGAAAATCTAGCCCATACTCCTGTGCAGTCGCCGCGGCCTGCTGCAGGTAGAGCGACAAATCTCCGCCATGCGCCGATTCCAGCGCTAGCCGCTGCATGTCTTCGTTACGCGCAATGCGCTCCAACTTGCGAACCACATCCTGCCCCTGCGAGTGAAACTCGTTGCGAAACTCACTGACCAGCGCAGCTGTCCTTTCCTGATCCACCTGCTCGAAAGCGCTGCGCGTACGCAGCGACACCGCATAGGCCACCAGCGCAACCACAATCACCACCACGAACGCAAAAGTGATCAGAAGCCGCTGGCGAAGATTCATCGGCGCTCCTCTGCCCATATCTGGGTGAACGCTGGCGCGCCATTCGCATCCAGTGTCCAATTGTGAACCTTCTGGCTCGCAGCAAAAGCGCGCGGCACGTAGAGAAGCGGAATCACGCGATAGGAATTGAGCAAGTCGCGTTCTTCGCGAAACAAAACGTCAGCATCGGGATCTGCGCTGACAGGCTCCGCCGAAACAACTGTCGACGTGATCTGCCACAAGGCAACTCCCGGGTTCGGCGACGCCACCAGAACGCGCACCAGATTCAGATCGGCTTGTGCATTCGCCATCCGTGGAGTCGGTTGCATCGCGATTCCGGCGTCCCGCGCGTTAAGTGCCACGCGCTCAGCCAGCAGTTGCTGAGTCCCATCGGCAGGATCGTACGCAACTATGATTGTGCCATTCTGTCTCGCCTGACCGCGCAAATCACGCGCCAGCACCAGGTCTTGCGCCGCGGAGAAAAGGAAGTCGTATCCGGTCATCCAGTCCGGCAAGATCGCCGAGGCCACTTCTCCCTGCTTCTGAAAGATAAAATTCAGCAGCGAAGTGCGATCGATCGCAGCTGAGATCGCCTGCCTCATGCGCGCGTCCTGCAGCGACTGCGAATTCGCCGACGGCACCAGCGCGATCAATTCCATGTCGCGCGAGACAAGCGTTCGCAGGCGCTCCTGTTGCGCATGGCGAATCTGTTCCGCAGGAACTTCCACCACATCCGCGCGGGCAACACTCAAATCCATCCACTGATCGCGCACCCCGCGGCCGCTATTCAACTCCACGGCGTCGACATATGGCCGCCCTTGCCAGTATTCGTCAAAGGCCGCCAGCTTCCTCGTATTCCCCATGACGCTGCTCATACGAAATGGCCCGGTGCCAATCAGCAGTCCCGAAGCATCCGTCTTCAAGATCGCATACTGCGGCAAGCTCACGATCCCCGGCAGCAGCGGTTGCGGATCGTCGCACTCGAAAATCACCGTAGGCCCGTTTTCGCGCACCGTTCGCCAAGGCGCACCTTGCTTGAAGTTGAGAGCCCGTGCCACGTCCGCCGCAGTCAACGCACTGCCATCATGAAATCGCACGCCAGAGCGCAACCAGAACTGCCAGTGACGACCGCCGTTCTGCAACTCCCAGCGTTCCGCGAGTAACGGTTGAATCCGCCCCAGTGCATCGACCGACGTGAGATTCTCGGCAATCATTCCCGCAGTATCTGCCGAGCCATTGCTCTCCACGCGCACACTGCCGCCATAATGCGGACGCGTACGCGCGCCGGCGGCCGCCACGAGCGTCAGCACCAGGCTACTGATTGCAAGCAATCGTAATGTTGTACGCATCGTATTGTCCCGTCTGCAGATTGCGCACCACTGCAACCGCGCTGCTCGCATCGGCACTCGGCCAGAGCGCAGTGATTGGTCCATCCATAGCCAGCTGCGAAGCAACTTCGTTAGGCTCTCGATCCACCATCTCGTAGGCATGAAGTGTGTCCGCAACCGTGTCGTCACCTGACGCCGTGACCAGCAATTGTGTTCCCACCCCGCAGTTACTCCGGACCGAGATCATGTCGCTGCCCCAGTTACGCGTGTTCGGGATCGTGCGAAGCTCCACCGAATCGTAGGCCCGCACCTGCCCGTCCACGCCATTGAATAGCCACAGCGTGTAATTGACTCTAGGCAAAGTCGCCGCGGAAAAAAATGGAGGAAGCTGCGTACCGACCCCCGGCGCCAGTATGCCGGTAAAGTAATTCCGTGCCGAGTTGAAGAAAGCCTTCTGCCCACCTATTGGCCACGGATCATCCGTTGCGCGGCAGGTCATCGTCATCGGCGTTCCTGTGCCGCTCGCGCAGCTCACGCCTGGAAGATAGGCGTCGAACAAATGATCGTGCGCAACCACGATTCGACCGCGCAGATCGGCCGGAAACGGCGCCCCATGCGCGATCGGTAACGACTGCTGTAGGCTCAATTTCCCCGCGCTCCAGAGATAGAGTGCGAGAGAATTTCGGCTCAACAGCAACAGATTCCGCGCACTGCCCGAATCCACGAGTGCTGCATCCAGGATCGGTTCGCTCTGCGAAATCAGAAACGTCTTCCTCATTACCATCGCCGAACCCGCGCGCGCGAGCGCTCCGGCGCTGCCCTTATCAACGCCGACTATCGCAATTTTTGTATCCGGCCCCTGCCGAATCTCCGCCACAATCAGCCACTCGCGCACATTCTCCGACAGCGTGACTTGTATTTCGCTGGCGCTGCTCGCCACGTCCCGCAACAGAACGCCGCCCGATCGCAGCTGCGTTTCCAGGGGAACTCGGATCGCAGCGAGATCCGACGGAGATAGACTAGACAGATTCTTGAACGTCAAAGAAGCATTCCCCGGCCCGGTGATCGCCGTGATCTGAGAAGCAAGTCTTGCTGTCGCCGCCTCCCATTTCGTCGCGGCCACAGCGGTTTGCGCGCAGGCGAACACCACCGCAAGCGCGGCTACCAGTCGAATGATTTTCAGCATCTCTTGCCGCGAATTATAGCCTGTGCTGATCATGATCACTGTGTCGCCAATCTCAAGACGCCGCTCTGTTTACTGACACCGGACGCAGCGCCTGCGGCGGCAAGCGCCACGCCCGGCTTTCACCTACCACAGTGACTCAGTGATTCTGTTCCGGAGGATCATCCGGCGGCATCGTTTGCGGTGTCACCTGGTTCGCGTTCATCCCTCGGAACACATCATTCGCGAAGAAGAATTTGCTATCGGTCGGCACCATCATTAACTGGATCTTGTCGGAAAGCTTCTCGGCAATGATCTTGTTGATGAGCAGGGGATTCGTCTTCAGCACTGCTGCCTCGCTCTTCATGCGCTCGGCATCCGCAGCGGCCGTCACGCGAATCCGATTCGCTTCTGCATCCGCCAGCAGATTGCGTCGTTGTAGCTCCGCCTTGCTGTCGATGACCTTGGCTTCCGCCGACGCTTCCGCATTCTTGATCGTCGCTTCTTTACGCGCTTCCGCCTCGAGCCTCGACTGCTGAATCTGCTTTTCCTTCAGCGGTAGCGTGTACTGCATCGCATCGGCTTCGCCTTTCGCCTCCAGCACCTTCGACTGCGCATTCGCCTCCGCCTGCGTCACCTGCTGTGCCTTCTGCGCTTCCGCCTCCAGTTGCGAGATCTTCACCTGTTTTTGCTGAATATCCGTCTGCACCGTGAGCTGATCGTCCTGCTGTTCCTTCAGCAGCAGATCCTCCAGGCCTTTCGCATACTCCGGCGGGAGCTGAATGTCACGCAGCATCACTTCCTTCACGATCACCCCATCGGACGCCAGCTTCTTCGTGATCATCTCTGCCGCCTTGGACCGCACCTCTTCACGCTTGGTGCTGAAGATCTCGCGCACGCTATAGT
Source organism: uncultured Terriglobales bacterium (assembly GCA_964490255.1). Classification (GTDB taxonomy): domain Bacteria; phylum Acidobacteriota; class Terriglobia; order Terriglobales; family Acidobacteriaceae; genus JAJPJE01. The sequence goes on from CAZBCQ010000029.1 coordinate 21,867, forward strand.
TCGGCGCCAGCTCACGCCATGTGCTTGCGACCACTGGCGGGACCAGTTCCGTCTCGACCGGTTGTGGCAGATGGCTCTGTATATAGTCCAGGCGATGCGGATCGAGCTGATACCGCACCGTAGTTGCCAGCCCTAGCGTCAATCCCTCCTTCGCCTGCACCTTCATCGGCTCGTGTTTCGCTTTATCGCCAGTGCCTTCTGCCATCCCCGTTGTAAAAAGCTTGTCGCGGATGTCGAAAATCTCCACGTGCTCGACGAAAGGCTTCACGAAATGGGAGCCCGGATACAGCGTCCCCGGCTCCGTCCCACTGATCTGGCTGACGCGGACTCCCGCGCTGCCGCTGGGAACAACCGCGATGCTCACCGCGATCAGTATCGGAATCCATGCCAACACCGCGAGCGCCACAGTCGTGCGCCAGCGCACTGGTTCTGGCTCGGCGGCTTCGCCCGCTACGCTCACAGCCTGGCGCGCTTTCAGTCCGAGCCACAGGTCATACAGAACAATCGCAGCAGCCGTTACGAACAACGCTGCGGCGGTCAGGAACAACATGTACTTGAACGCGATCATCGTCGTCTCCTTGCTTCTTCAGGACTTCCTCAGTCCTGCTGCCCCGACTGCCATTGTTTTTTCGAGCGCTCCAGCCGCGGGGCTAACACGAACCGGAACAACCCACCAAAGAACAGCTCCTCCAACAACACGGCGAGAGCGAACGAGAACAACAGCCCTGCCGTTACCGTTGCCACTTCTTTCAGTGCGTACATAACGAACCTCACTCCACAAATTTGTTATTGCTGTGCGCCGGCAATCGCTGCCTGCGCTCCACCGAGTGCCTGCTGGGCCGCGCTCACATTCGCCTGCGCCATCTCGACCGCTGGGCTTCCAAACCATTGCGCGGTCTGCTCATCGCGTTCGCCGCGGATCTCAACTTCGTCCCCCACATCTACCAGCGTGAACAGTTCTTCCAGGTCTGCCTTTGACATGCGAATGCATCCGTGCGACGCCGCCTTGCCGATCGACCTCGGCTCATTCGTGCCATGAATGCCGTAGCCCTTCTGGCTCAGGCCAATCCAGCGCGTCCCGATCGGGCTCGCCGGACCGGCGGGGATCACCGTCCCAGGGTGGTAGTAGGTGGGGTTCTGTATGCGGACAACGACCTGGTACTTGCCAGTCGGACTCGGAGTGCTCGGCTTTCCAACCGCGACCGCGTATGTCTTCTTCACCTGCCCGTCTTCCAGCAGGACCAGTTTCCGGTCCTTAAGGCTGACCACCACTTGCCGCTTGGCGGTCTGCGCATGCGCCGCCAGGGACATAAGAAGGAATGCCAGGATCAGGATTGCTTTCGCTTCCAGGTTCGAGTTGCCGATTAGCCGCCGCATGTCGTCACCTCTGTTTGGCTTACGTCCAGACAGAAATGCAGCGCACCGGCCAAAGACTTACCAGCTGATAAGAAAGGACTTACTTCGATTTTCCGACCTGAAAACTGTGTCAGCCACAACGCACCGTGTCAGGCGTGACACAGGAGATGGAAGCTAGTTCGCGGCGCACTACAACCGTGCTCCCAACGTTCCCATCGCACAGGCGTGGGAATCATCGATCGCCGCACCGTCTGTGTCCTGACTACAATCATTCTCTTCGTGGGCGTGGGAGCCTTTGTTTACGGCGCACACAACACTCTTATCGCGTTCCTTTTCGCCATCTTTTTTGCATATCTTCTCGATCCGGCCGTTTCCGCTGCGGAGAGGAGGATCACCAAAGGCTCACGCGGACGAGCCATTCTTCTCGTCTATCTGGGGCTGGTGGGATTACTGGTTCTCTGGGGATTTCTGGTAGGACCACGCTTAGCCGCCGAAGCCCGCGGCCTGGCCACCGCTTTCCCAGGCCTGCTGGACAACGTGAAGACGGGACAAATTGCCCATCAGATCGGTTCACGTCGCGGATGGAGTTTCAACACGCAGGCACGACTCGCGCAGTTTCTCAGCAGCCACCAACATACGTTCGTGGAATGGGCCAGTTCGCTGGGAACACGAGTCGCGTCCGTCGCCAGCCATGTGGTCTGGATTATCCTCATTCCCATTCTCGCTATCTTCTTCTTGCGGGATGGCCGCGCGCTCGCCGAAAGCGCAATCCAGACAGTAGATCAGCGCAGTCAGCGCCAATTTCTGCGTGGCCTCAGCGAAGATGTAAACGGGATGCTCGCCTCCTACATCCGCGCACAACTCACGCTCGCCGTCATCTCCCTGGTGGTTTACATCGTCGTGCTGGAGATCCTCCGCGTACCTTACGCAATCGTGCTCGGCACTCTCGGCGGCATCATGGAATTCATTCCTGTTGTCGGCCCACTCGTCGCCGCGTCTATGATTCTCGGCATCGCCTTCATCGCAAACTATCACCACCTGCTGATTCTGCTTTTGTTTCTAGGCTGCTGGCGGTTGATCCAGGACTACGTGAATTCGCCGCGCATCATGGGAGAGAAACTGCAACTACACCCGCTGGCGGCGCTATTTGCGGTGCTGGTTGGCGGCGAGATCGGCGGAGTGGTGGGCGTTTATCTGTCGATTCCGATTATGGCGACGCTTCGAATCTTTTGGCGACGCTACCAGCGCTACTCGGAAGCGCAAAAGACCCAATCCGAAGTCAGCTCCGCAAGCGACGCCCGCGCTGCGTAACCTATGCCCCCGGAAACCCACTGTTCACGCCTGTTACCCCGAGCGAGAGCGTAGGCCCAGTCGAGGGAGCCCTACCAAGCCGACATTTCCAAATCGTCGAAGCACTTCAGCCACGAGTTCCCCTGATCACGCCGTTCTGTCGCGCAACGCCGCGGATCAGATCTCAACTACCCAATTACAAAATCACCCGATTACCAATCAGTTCGCCGTTTCCGTAAACGTCGTCCCCGGATGTCCTAGCGGCCACGGTCCTTCCGCCGTGACCGTAACCGTGCCCGCGGTATTCGGCAGTGTCAAACTCACCATCGCATTACCAGAAGAATCTGTCATGACGATGCATGCAGTCACTTGAGCGCCATTGCATGAGAGCGTTCCCGCATTCGTGGTGAACAGGATGCTTGCGCCTGCAGGTGTCGCACCGGATGCTCCACCGTTCAGCGTGGCAGTCAAGGTCAGTGTCGAACCGGTCGCACCACTCTGACCGTCCCCTGCCTTCGTCAACGTCGCCGCCGGATTTCCGACAACGATCCATCCTTCCTGCGTCTGCTGCGTGCCAGTGTTGTCGGTCCCGGTCACGCTGAAGTGATAGAAGCCCGGACTGTTCCCAGCGGTCACCGTCAGTGTGCCGGAAGTTGAAGTCACGTTCGGATCCGTAATCGCAACGCTGATCCCGCTGTCCGACTGCTGTGAATTCAGCGTTAGCGACCCTGTACCCGAGATAATCTTCGGCAACAGCAGGTAGCTTCCACCTGCCGGAATCATGATCGTGTCGGGATTCAGGTCCCACTCCACCGCAGGCGCCGGGGTCGTAGTTCCGCTAATCACCAGCAATGTTGCCGAATATGGAGCAAACGAATATGTCCCTGCGAACGCCGACGGCCCCGCAGAGACAATCGTTGTCGGAGACGCCTGCGAAAGCGTGTAAGCCGTCACCGTCGTGGGCGTGAAGTGATTCAGGGTCATCGCCGTCGATGCCGCGGTACTCGGACTCTTGTTGATCACCATCACCGTAACGGTAGTGCCGGTCGAATCCATCGCCGCGTAACTGCTGAACAGGTTGGGGTCGCCATCGTTTGTCGCGGAAACGGAAATCGGCGCAAAGGTGTGATGAGCTCCGTCGTAATTCCGATATAGCTTCAGCGCCTCGTATGCCGGAGTAGCCGCATCCGCGGCCGTCCAACGGGAAGCCGCGAACATGCGCTCACGTCCGAGAATGCCAAACACGTCCCCGTCTGCCAGCGCCGTGCTGAAATCGGTTTCGCCGGCCGCTGCGACGTTCCATTCGGTCAGCGAGAGAGGGACAGGATCAGTATGAAAATTCGGCTCGAACACCGATCTTCTGTACGAGACGATGAAGATACTATTCACCAAGGCCCGCAACCGCGGAATACGGAACGCAATCGTCTTGAGCGGCTGCGTTGAGGTTGCATATGGCTGGTTGATGCTGCCGTCCTCGCTCACATATGTCGAATCCCAGAAGTCGCGCGGCATCCGCAATGCAAGCGCCTGGTTCTGTGCAAGCGTGGTCCCGTTCGTGTTCCCACCCGGATATGCATGGAAATCGAAGACGTCGAGTGAACGCTTGCCGTCGCGCTTGTCTTCGAACGCGACCTCGTTGAACCACCACGGCAGGAAATCGATACTCGCATGGGCTTTCTTGTCCGAGTCACCCAAGGCCGAGTTCCAGTAGAACCACCAGCAGCAGCTCACCGGCCCGAAACGCACCGCCGCGTGATCCCAAGTCGGCATCATGCGCGCTTCGCTAATGTAGACATCGCGCAGCTCGTCGTAAGTAGTCGGATTCGGATGAACATCGCGGTGCGTCCCGCCCCAGATGTCCATCTCATTGTCCATGTCATAAAAGTGCCACGCCGACCCGTATGCGAATTTCGTCGCTAGCGCCTGCACCCAAGCATCGCGATAGACGGCCCCGCTACCGCTTCCAGTATCGAGAAGCGGCATGTTTGCGTCGGTCGGATCATTACCGGTGTACACAGGCGGATTCTGGTCGGTGGTACAGGTTGGGCTGAATAGAACTCCATTTCCATCATCAGCAAGATATGGATTTACTTTGCATGCCGTGTAGTGGTACTTAGCAACCGAGAAGCTGTAGCTGCTCGCATTCCCGTCCTTCGCCACCCACGGCAGCATGCCGATCGTCATGATCGGCGCCACGCCCACGCCTGCGATGCTGCTCACGAATTGCTTCGAATCCGAATACAGCGCTGTGTTGCATCCGGGCGACGAACACATCGCCCTATTCTGGAAATACCAGTCCGCCGCTGCGTTCGTACCGAAGTTCAACCAGTTGTACCGCGTGCTCGCATTCCCGCCCCAGCGCACGAACGTCGCTCCGGAATCCGTCACATAGTTCGTGTCCGATGGGAAATTCACGCCATACACATAAGGGCTGATCGCGTGGCGGTTCGCCAGCACGTCCACTGTCACGTGCACCGATGCAACCGCTGTAACCGGCGCAATCGGCGTCGCACTCACCTGGTTGGAATTTCCGCTTTCGCCCGCTGAGTTCACTGCGGTCACCACGTAGTAATACGTCGTGCTGTCCGTGAGCCCCGTATCGCCGTAAACAGTGCCTGTAGGCGCGCCGACTTGCGTGTACGGTCCACCGCTCACCGTCCCGCGCTTCACGTGATAGCCTGTCGCACCGCTACTCGCGTTCCATGTCAATGCAACCTGCTGATCTCCAGCACTCGCCGCAAGTCCCGTAGGAGCCGCAGGCGCCGTAGGTGTCGTGCCACCACCTCCGCCGCCATTGTTGGCTCCACCAGTATTGGCACCACCGCCACCGCAGCTCACGCTCGCAAAAACAAGGAATGTAAGAAGGAATGAAAAAAGAAAGGAACCACCCTTGGCCGCACGCAGCATTCCACGGTTCTCCTGTGCTGCTCGAAGTTAACCTTCCTTCGCTAGCTGCCGTTGGAACGAAAGTTCAACCCAACGTGCGAGACTGCCCAATGCCCACCTTCCAGGCAGCCGCGGCTTCAGCAACTTACAGCGAGGAAACGTTTACCAACGGTATTCCAGCTACTCGCCTTTTCACAAGTATTAACCCTGCATTCATCTAGCAGTAAGGAACGTGTGGCATCGTAGCAGTGGTAGGAACGCTATCTGCGAGGTGACCTGTGCGCAAGCTGACCATCGTTTTCGTCGATGCTGGTGGCGGGCATCGCAGTGCAGCCGACGCTTTGAAGACCGTTCTTACATCCCAGTCGCAACCCTGGGACGTCTCCCTGCTCAATGTGCAGGAAGAGCTCGACAAGCTTGATCTCGTACGCAAGGTCAGTGGTATTCGCATTCAGGATTGCTATAACCTCATTCTGAAGAAGGGCTGGACGCGTGCCACTCCGAAACTGCTTCCTCTCCTGCAACGGTGCATTCGCCTCTATCACTCGCGCATCGTGCGCGCACTGAATCAATATTGGAAGCAGCATCCTGCCGATCTGGTGCTCTCCGTCATCCCGCACTTCAATCGCGCTCTGGTCGAGAGCGTGCACGCAACTCTGCCCGGCACGCCTTTTGTCACCATGTTGACCGATTTTGCCGACTACCCCCCGCACTTCTGGATCGAGCGTGAGTCGGAATATTTGATCGCTGGCACCGAGAAAGCCGTAAAACAGGCATTGGAGTTGGGCCATTCACGGGCACGTGTATTCCGCGCTTCCGGCATGGTGCTCAAGCCGCGCTTCTATCAGAAGCCGGTGCTCGATCGCGTTGCGGAAAGAATTCGTCTCGGACTCGATCCGGAATGTCCCACGGGCGTCGTGCTATTTGGCGGCCAGGGATCACGCGCCATGATCGACATCGCTGAGCGCCTCGACGCCAGCCCCGATCGCCTGCAACTCATCATGCTCTGCGGCCACAACACCAAGCTGGCCGACAAGCTCCGTGCACTGCCGCTGAAAAAGCGCATCTTCGTGGAAGGGTTCACGTCGCAGGTCGACTATTACATGTCGCTCGCCGATTTCTTTATCGGCAAGCCCGGTCCCGGGTGCATCAGCGAAGCACTGCAATTCCATCTGCCGGTCATTACCGAGTGCAACGCGTCCACCATGCCGCAAGAGCGTTACAACGCTGAGTGGCTCGTGGAGAATCGTCTCGGGGTCTCGTTGAAGAGCTTCAAAGAGATCGCGTCAGGCGTCCATCTGCTGCTGCAACCGGAGATGTTCGAAGAGTTTCGTCAGAACGCACGCGCGTGTTCCAACCGCGCGTTGTTCGAAGTACCTGAAATCCTGGAAGAGGTCTTCGAGCGGCACGCCGTACAAACCATCCCGGTCATCTCGTTCCCAAGCGACCTCAACCTGCCGCGTCCAAGCACCGACCCGGCATGGGCCCCGTTGACTTAGAACCGTTGGGCCGAGGACGCGTCTTTCTTTCGCGGTTGGTAGCTCCACGAGGACCGATACAACTTCCACGAGCCGTCAGGTTGCTTTTTCAGCACCTGTAATGCCGTGCCAGACATGTGAACTCCGGCCGTGTTATCAGCTGAGCGGATATTGACGAATGTCGGCGCCCACTGAAACGCATAGTCACCCGCTACAGTGATGTCTCTCCAGTTCGCAGAAACGTTGCTGATCTGTGCCTGACTGTTCTCCGGTTGGTTCCTGCTGAGCCAGGCTCGAATCTGCCTGGAGCCCACCACGGCCGGCTCGCCTGGCGGGAGCATGACGCCATCGTCGGCCCACAGATTCGCCATCGCACTTACGTCGGCAGCCTTTACGGCCTTCTCATACGATTGGTTCAGAGTCTTGATACCGGCGTCCGCGTCGTTAGCTGATTGTGCCGCACTCCAGCCGGTAAGAGTCAACGATAGGATCATCAACGCGATAGGCATTTTGTACCGCATGCACCCCTCCGAAACTGACTGCCCGGTTCGGGAACCCATACTCGCCAAATGTAAAACCCTCAGCAATTTGCGACACCCTCTGATGTCGCGAAAGCCAACATTTAATCGGCGTAAGAGTGAATTCCAACTGTCAAAACTTATAGGGGAACTGGCAAAATTGTGATGGATCCGTGAGTCGCGTCAGAGCTCGTTCCAGCTACTCAGAGCACCATCTGCTCCTTTGTGGCCGGACAGCAAACGCAAATCATCGGAGTAAGAAGTAACCTGTCCCGTCTCGGATGCCATTCGTGACAGCAAAAATCATGGCCAGAGCAGTTCATGGGCGAAAAAACTCGGCTGGACTGGCAAAATAGGATCTTTGGATTCATCATGCCTCATAAATAGCCATTCGGAGCTGACCACCTTGAAAGCACCACGATGTGCGTTCCTTCTCCCGATTTCATTACTCACCTTCTTCTTAGGCGGCTGTGCCAATAAGCAAACTGCCCAGGCGGCAGCTCCCGGTGGCGGACGGCCACCAGCGCCGGTTGTTGTTTCCACCGTCGAGCAGCGCGACGTCCCGGTTCAGATCACAGCGATCGGGAACGTCGAGGCCTACCAGATGGTTCAAATCCGTTCGCAGGTGAATGGTCAGATCGAGAAGATCTACTTCCGGGAAGGCAAGGACGTCCGCAAGGGCCAGCTCCTCTACAGCCTCGACAAGCGTCCATTCCAGGCAGCTCTCGAACAGGCACAGGGTATGTTGAAGCGCGACGAAGCCCAGGCCGCCAATGCCAAACTGGAAGCTGATCGCTACACCGATCTCGAGGGACAGGGCGTCATCTCACGCGAGCAAGCCGATCTGCAGCGCACGCAGGCGAGTTCGAACTCCGCCGCCGTCTATGCGGACAAGGCCGCCGTGGACGCGGCTAAAGTTCAGCTTCAGTACACCGACATCTACGCCCCCATCGACGCCCGCACCGGCGCGCTCATGATCAACGTCGGCAACCTCGTAAAAGCCAACGACACTCCATTTCTGGTTCAGTTGAACCAGATCACTCCCATTTACGTCACCTTTACGGTTCCCGAAGCTCGCCTTTCGGAAGTGCGCCAGTTTGTCGCCAAGGGTTTGAAGGTACTCGCCTATCCAAAGGGTCAACCCGGTAATCCAGCGGAAGGCCTGCTCACGTTCATCGATAACGGTGTCGATCCGCAGACCGGCACTGTGAAGCTGAAAGCGACATTTCAGAATAAGGACAAGCGCCTCTGGCCCGGTGAATTCGTGAACGTCGTCCTGAATCTCTCGACGGTGCACAATGCCATCACCGTGCCCACCAAGGCAATTCAATCAGGACAGCAGGGAGACTACGTTTTCGTCGTCACCAAAGACGGCACCGCCGATCCGCGCCTGGTCACGGCCATTGGCACTTATCAGAACCTTACGTTGCTGAAGGCCGGCTTGAATTCTGGGGACACGGTCATCGTCGACGGTCAACTCCGTGTGGCGCCGAACGGCAAAGTGATGGTCCAAACCTCCTTGCCGCCCAGCGCCGTGGTCGGTAGTGGCATCAACTCCAGCGACACCGCAACCGGAACGACGGGAGGCGGGCAGTGAGCATTCCGGAGCTCTTCATTAAACGTCCGATCATGACCACGCTGGTCATGGCGGCGATTCTCATTTTCGGCATCTTCGCCTATCGCTTCCTGCCCGTCAGCGATCTGCCAAACGTCGATTTCCCGACAATTCAGGTGAACGCTTCTCTGCCCGGCGCGAGTCCTGAAACCATGGCTTCGTCAGTTGCGACACCGCTCGAGAAGCAGTTCTCCACCATCGCGGGCATCGATTCGATGACCTCGACGAACTCCCTCGGCCAGTCCAGCATCACGATCCAGTTCAACCTTAGCCGCAGTCTTGATGGCGCAGCTCTCGATGTGCAGGCCGCCATCACGCAAGCTGCCGGTCAGCTTCCGCCGCAGATGCCCACACCGCCTTCCTTCCGCAAAGTGAACCCGGCCGATCAGCCCATCCTGTATCTCGCCCTGAGTTCCCCAACGTTGAAGCTGTCGCAGATAGACGAGGCCGCCGAAACCACCATGGCGCAGCGCATCTCGATGGTGAATGGCGTGGCGCAAGTTCAGGTCTACGGCGCACAGAAATACGCGATTCGCGTGCAGCTGGATCCGAACGAGATGGCCTCTCGCCAGATCGGCATCGACGAAGTCAGCAACGCCGTGAACTTGGGCAACACCAACGTGCCCACGGGAACGCTCTGGGGCAGTGGCAAGACCTTCACGCTTCTCTCGAACGGGAAGCTCCAGAACGCAGCCCAATTCGCCCCCATGATCGTTGCCTATCGCAACGGCGCGCCCGTTCGCATCTCCGACATTGGCCGCGCGATCGACAGCGTGCAGGACGACAAGTCCGCCAGTTGGTTCAACGGGAATCGCGCCATCGTGCTCGCTATCCTGCGCCAACCGGGAACCAACACCGTCGAGGTCGTCGATAGCGTCAACAAGCTCCTGCCGCAACTCGAATCCCAGATTCCCGCCGCAGTGCAGATCGACACCCTCTACGACCGCTCCGTCTCGATTCGCGCCTCAGTGGACGACGTGAAGTTCACTCTCATGCTGACCATCGGCCTGGTCGTGATGGTGATCTTCCTCTTCCTGCGCAACATCTCGGCAACGATCATTCCGGCTCTCGCGCTGCCGATGTCGATCATCGGCACGTTCTCGGCGATGTACCTGCTCGGCTACAGCCTCGACAACCTCTCGCTGATGGCCCTAACGCTGTCCGTCGGCTTCGTCGTCGACGACGCCATTGTCATGTTGGAAAATATCGTGCGCCACATGGAGATGGGCAAGTCTCCACTGCGCGCGGCCATCGACGGCTCGGGCGAAATCGGCTTCACCATCATGTCCATGACGCTGTCGCTCGCGGCAGTGTTTATCCCACTGCTGTTCATGGGCGGGATCATCGGACGCCTGCTCCACGAATTCGCGGTTGTGATTGGCGTTTCGATTCTCGTCTCCGGCTTCGTCTCCCTGACGCTCACACCAATGTTGTGCAGCCGCTTTCTCAAGCACTCGGCAAAGGAGAAGCACGGACGCTTCTACAACGCGAGCGAAAAAGTTTTCGACAGCTGGTTGAAGGGCTACGACTGGTCGCTGAAACGAGTTCTGCGTCACCGCTTCGTCACGTTGT
>CAZBCQ010000029.1:32681-36234 GCA_964490255.1 uncultured Terriglobales bacterium
AAGGGCTACGACTGGTCGCTGAAACGAGTTCTGCGTCACCGCTTCGTCACGTTGTTGATCTCCTTCGCGGTCATCGGTCTTACTTACTATCTCTTCACGCAATCGAAGACCGGCTTCATCCCCGACGAAGATCAGGGTCTCGTCTTCGCCTTCACAGAAGCGCAACAGGGCATCGCGTTCGGCGACATGATGCGGTTGCAGCAGCAGGCGGCCGACGTGGTGCGCAATGATCCCAGCGTGCTGAACACGATGTCATCCATCGGCCAGCCAACCAACCAGGGCCGCATCTTCTTCCGCCTGAAAGACAAGAAAGATCGCGTCAATCACATGAGCGCGCAGGACGTGATCCAGGAACTGCGCCCGAAGATGGCGAAGATTCCCGGGATCAACGTGTACATGCAAATTCCGCCGACCATCCGCATCGGCGGCAGTTTGACCAAGTCGCAGTACCAGTACACGATGCAAACTCCCGACACGGCGAAGCTATACGCACTCGCCCCGAAGGTCGAAGCCGCGCTGCGGAAATCGCCGCTGCTACAGGACGTCACCAGCGACCTGCAAGTCCAGAACCCGCAGCTCACCGTGGATGTCGATCGCGACAAGGCCTACGCTCTCGGCATTTCTCCCGATCAGGTTGCGAACTCGCTCTACTCCGCCTACGGCACGCGCCAGACCAGCCTCATCTACACGCCGAACAATGAGTATTACGTCATCACGGAATTGCTGCCGCAATATCAGCACGATCCGACCGAACTCTCCAAGCTGTATGTGCACTCCAGTTCGGGTAAATTGGTCCCGCTCGATACGGTTGCCAAGCTCGTGCCATCACTTGGTCCGCTGACCGTCAACCATTTCGGCCAACTGCCGGGCGTTACGGTCAGCTTCAACCTGAAACCCGGAGTCGCGCTTGGCGACGCTACCCGGTTCGTCGAAGAACAAGTCCGCCAAATCATGCCGGCAGATGTGACTGGCACCTTCCAGGGAACTGCGCAGGCATTTCAGAATTCGTTCGTCGGACTTGGCTTGCTGCTCGTCGCCGCTGTTCTCGTCATCTACATCATCCTTGGCATTCTCTACGAGAGCTTCGTCCACCCGATCACGATTCTCTCCGGCTTACCGTCCGCGGGTGTGGGCGCGTTGCTCACCCTCATGATCTTCCACCAGGAACTGAACCTCTACTCGTTCGTCGGCATCATCATGCTGATCGGCATCGTGAAAAAGAACGCCATCATGATGATCGACTTCGCGCTCGATGCAGAACGCAGCGATGGCAAGAGCCCCGAGGAATCCATCTACCAGGGCGCGCTCATCCGTTTTCGCCCGATCATGATGACCACCGCAGCAGCCCTGATGGGCACCCTGCCAATTGCATTAGGCGTCGGCGCGGGCGCGGAGTCGCGACGCGGCCTGGGACTCGCAGTGGTGGGCGGCCTGCTCTTCTCGCAGGTGGTGACGCTCTATATCACGCCGGTGTACTACATCTTTCTCGACAGCGTGCAGAAGAAATTCACCAACTGGAAGGCGCGCCACAAATCGCGAACTGTCGCGGCTTCGCATCACGTGGATGAACCCGAACTCATGCACCACAATTAACTGGGGCAGGGTGACCCATTGACTGCCACTAGCTATCTCAAACTGACATTGTGAGCCGTAAGCCGATTTCACGCCAAGAATCTACTCACGGCATATGAAAATAATGACAGTCTCGAAAAGCGAGTTATGATTCGCTATGGCCGTCATGAAGCAGAAGAGCCAGGTGTCGAGAATGCAGCCGCTTTTCTTGCTCCTTGCGATCTTTTTGTGTGGCAACGCTTCAGCGCAAAAGAACAGCGCAATTTACTACGATAAGAACTGCGGCATTCGGTTCGAAGTGCCGGAAGGATGGACGGCACAGCCCGACACAAGCGTCGACAAGCACGACATCTGCAAACTCCATGTGCGACCGAACAACCTCGGGGAACTTACGAAGCAGAACGGCAATGTTGACCTCTACACCATCGAGATTTCCACCACGGAACGCGATTTCGACAGTGCGGCGATACTAGGTCAATTCGAGCGGAGAAAAACAGAATGGGTAGTGCTGGGCCGCACTGGCATCGAGAGTCCAGCGATTGCCCTTTCATCCGACAAATGGCTCGGTCTGAAAGGGACTGCAACGGTGGGTTGTTATGAGGTGAATGGCGGGGCCTATGTTGGTCTATGCGATGTACCGCGAGCAGTATTGAATAACCGTAAGCAAAAGTCGGCAATTCTCTACGGGAGTTCGCAAAGCAGTGAACAGTTTGAATGTATCCTGAACTCATTCGAGTTCTTGCTCTGATGCTGGCCAAGTGAATTGTCAACCCCCTCTGATCGCCAGATTCCTCGTAAATTCCTCATCTGGTTGACGAAATAAATCTCGCAAAAGTGTCCAGTAGGCGGTTGGCCCGTTCAAGCTCTCTTTTGGCTTGAGTGGGGGTAGTTCGTGCGATTGAGATCACTAAGCCACAGCGCACGACGATGATTCGAGATCTGGTGAGTCTTGTCCTAAGGAACACGTTGATGACGTTCGTAACTCCCGACTTACAGCCGGATTGCGAGACAATCTGTACCAAGGGAGAACAGAAAAGTTATGAAACTTCGTTTGAGCATGATTTCTGTACTGGTACTGGCGCTCGGTGCTGCGATGTCCGCAGCCACCACTAATGAGAGGCCAACGGTCTACATCGAGGCGCAGAACGGATTTGAAACCTATCTCTCCGCCGCCATCGCCAAGAAGGGCGTGCCTGTAGATGTAGTGACCGACAAAACGAAAGCGACCTATGTCCTCCGGGCCGCTCCTATCGAAATCAAGACCGAATCAACGGGCGGCAAGATTGCACGCTGTCTGTTCGCGTACTGCGCGGGAATAGAGGACAAGGGAAATGTCGCCGTTCAACTGATCGAGACGGAATCGACCAAAGTAGTGTGGGGCTACTCGGTCAACAAGCAGCGCGGCGGCAGTAAGAACACACAGTCGATGGCTGAAGCAGTGGCCAAGCACTTGAAGGAATCCCTGCCCACGATCATCAAACAGTAATCATTCTTTACCCGTGCGATCGGCGGGTGACAAGGTGCCAGGTGCCCCAGGTTCGCCTCTGTTGGCTAACCTGGGCCCTGAGAACGTCCCAAAAGTTGTCAATCCCCTCCTCTGCCCCAATTTCCTCCCATCCCGATGAAACTGCCGGAAATATAAATTCCGCAAAAGTGTCCAGTAGGTCCCCCTCAATTTGCCACAATAGATGTAGGACGGTTCTCACAATAGATGTAGGACTGGGGCATAGATTTCGCGAGCAAAGGCCGCTTCAATCCGAGCGTAGCGAGGATTCTGTCACCGTCTATAACGCAGCGAGGTATCTCTATTTCTTCCACGAAATGTTCGGCATTGAGAACTGAAAAACCGAAAAACTGAAGGACGATCGCTGTTAAGTCCTTTGTTTTATCGGACCAATGGACTAAGTCCTTTGTTTGCCGGGACGAGCCTTATCCCATGCCGCTAAGCCCTTTAGAATGCGGGACAGGGTAGGGGGAGGGG
>CAZBCQ010000030.1:0-35600 GCA_964490255.1 uncultured Terriglobales bacterium
AAAAGATGAGCGTCGCCGAGGACCTTAGCGATGAGATCAAGCAGGCGACCGGCGATGAGACCGTGGTCAGCGATCTGACGTACGATCTGCGCTCGGGGAGCCCGGACTTTGTTGATCGCCTAGTGGCGATCACGTTCGCGAACATGGCCATGGACGCGTTGGAAGAGGGGAAGAGCGGATTGATGTCAGCCATCAACGAAGGGCGCTATGCGATGGTGCCGATCCCCGATCCCAAACTGGGGCCGCGCAAGGTCGATATTGCTTCCATGTACAACACGGAACGGTATCGTCCAAAGTACGACCACAAGGTGGGATTGCCGATTTTCTTGACGCGGTCGTAAAGCCAAATACCCCACTCAAGCCAGCAGAAGGCTTGGGTGGGGCACCTTCGAGCTCATTCCAATTGCGTGCGGGCGAGTGCGCCCGCACCACCTACTCTACCCGGTGGAACATCCGATTCCAGCGCGTCTCGTCGAAGAAGTGCACGATCACGTGGGTGGCGTAGGCGATCCGGTCAGGAATGCTTTCCTTCAGATACTCGTCGCGAGGCGTCTTCAAGCTCCAATAGACGAATAGCGGTGATCCGACTATGTTCTCGCGCGGAACGAATCCCCAATAGCGGCTGTCGAGACTGTTATCGCGATTGTCGCCCATGGCGAAGTAGGAATTGGGCGGGACGACAAGGTCCCCGCCTTCGGTGTGTTGGCCGAGCGCGGCGCGCCACGCCGGAGTGAGTTGATCCTCAGGCGCAGGCGGGACGACAGGGAAGTCGTCCCGATACGGATCGTAGTTGCCGAGGCTGTGAATGACGTAGGGCTCTTTCTGTGGAACTCCATTCACGTAAAGAATTCCAGCGCGAAGATGCAAATGATCGCCCGGGACACCAACCACGCGCTTCACGAGATGCAGATCCGGCTCGCCGGGCTTGTAGAAGACGATGATGTCGCCTCGGCGAATCTGGTGATAGGGAATCAGCGGCATCCAGGAAGTGCCGGGCGCTGCGGAGATGCGGTCGACAAACAGGTGATCGCCGATGAGGAGCGTGTTCTCCATCGATCCACTGGGGATTGCAAATGCCTGCAGGCCGAAGGTGATCACGAACAGCAGGCATACGGCTGTGACCGCATAAGAGGCGATGGACTGCGACGTTGTTTCTTTGGGGGGCTGAGTTTTCTTCTTGCCTGTCACGATGCTTTTCACTCTTAGATCGAGTATCCCACATCTGCCGCCCGAAGGCAGACGTGGGGCACCCAAACTATTCCTGGGCCGGCACTTTCAGTCCTTTGTCGTACATCGAACCATAAATCAGGTACTGGCGCGTAGGATTGCGCGGATAAGTAACGGTCACCGCATCAACCTTGCCCTGACCGTCTACCTTCGCGGTCAACAGCGGGTTGATCCCTGCCCAGTATGTCGGAATATTGAGCGACTTATATCGCGCAACGACTTGATCGCGCAGCTTGGGGTCGAAGTGGACGCCGTACTTGTCCACGAGCGCCTTGATGGCGTTGTAGTCGCCCTCGGCCTTGATACGCATGATCTCGGCCAGCAGTTCGCCCACGCCCTCGTGCATCTTCTTGTAGTCCGTAACCTCGACGTAAGTTTTGCCATTGCGGTCGAACATGCGGATGGCACCGGTCTTATCCATGATGTAGTTGACGATGAGCGCGCGATTGCGGGCGTGATCTTCTTCGATCGTGTCGCCATGCGGAATGCGGCGGAGCTGCGTCAGCATTACGAGCGCCTGGCCGTCGTACATCGCTTTGGCAACCTCCTCCTGATTGGAGACAAGGCCGAGTTCCGTCAGCTTGGGGTCGAAGGCGTTCCACAATGCCATGAGATCCGCGCGCGCCTCTTCCATAGTGGAGAAATACTCTTTCAACTCCGCTTCGGAACCGTTCTTCAGGCGAGGGCTCAGCTTGCCGGAGCCGTGCCCGATCACTTCGTGCAGAGCGGTGTGCAACTCCTGGGCTTCCTCGCCATATTTAATGCTGCGCGCGATGATCTCGGGTGTGGCGCCGAACTCGCGAATCGGTTTGTGTTGCTCCGCTTCGTCGAAGGCGCGGCTCGCGGCAGTGAACAGGAAATTCTTGCTGCCGTATTTTTCGCGAATCTCGTTTTCGTTAGGAAGATTGTCGCCAATGGTGTTGACGTGGAAATCGCCGGTCTCGATCAACGTTTCGACCGCCTTGACTGTTGGTGGCGTGAACTGCGTCTTCTTGTATTGCGGGGCCCACGGCGCTTTCTGCTCGAAGTACGCAGCATTGGCGGCGAGCGCTTCCATCTTCGCGGTCAGAGGCTTGTCAGTAACGGTGACAAAGCTTTGCGAACTACCCTTCTGCCCGGCGGCGTCCCGATAGATCTCGATGAAACCGTTGTCGAAGTCAACCGTGGAGTTGTCCTGCACCCAGTCCTGGCCGAATTTGAGCCAGTCGGCGAAGTCGCCGGTCTGGTAGTAGCGGATGAGATCGCCAATGACTTGCGCCTGTTTGGGATCGGCGACCTTCTGCGCGTTGGCGAGTGCTTCGTTGGCCTTCTTCAGATACACGGCGTAGAGGCCCGGAGGCACGGAGCCGTCTGGAGTGCCGGCACGATAAACCTCTTCTTTCAGTTGGCCGTCGGGACCCTTTACAACCCTTGAGTTCAGCGGGTACTTCGCTTTGAAGTCCTTGAGGTCGGCGAGAGCGACGCCGTCGTAAAACGTATTGGAGCTGGCCTGAATGATGTCCTTACCGTCTTGCGGGCTCTTGGCGGTGGTCATCGGCTCGAAATTTGGATCGAAGAGCGATGCTCTCAGATCGGTGACTTCTTTGGCGACGGCATCGACCGAGGCAAGCGCCGGCTGGTCTGCATAAGGAGTGCGAAATGCGCCGTTCTTGAAAGCCTGTGCGGCCGCCGTCTGCAGTTCCTGGAAGCCGAAATCGGGCAGGAACTTCTGCGACGTCTCCGCATTGTGATTGCCGCGATTTGCCCAGAAGAGCTTGGCGAAGTCGGTGATCTTTCTCATGCTGGCGGGATCAATGCCCTGCGGATGCGCGACGATTTCTTCGAGAAGCCGCTTCTGGCGAATGCCATAGGCCGAGAGCTGATCGTAGATGATCGGGTCAATCGCAATAGAAGCTTGCGAGAGCCAGTAGGCGAGTTCCTTCTGTTTCGGATCGAGCGAATTGAAACTTTCCGCATGAAGTTGGAGAAAGCCGGTGTTTCCGATGCGGTCGACGAGAACGTTGGCGCCTTTTGCTGGAGAGGCCGGCTTCGATCGGGTGGACGCGGGCGTTTGCGCCAGCGCAGGTAATGCGAACGAAAGGAATAAGAGCCTAACGAGTAGGCGAATGCCAGACATTTTCTGGGCACCTCCGAAGGATGCGCGTAAACGTGTGTTACTGGAATGGTAAATGACAGCAGGAGGGTAGGTGAATTGCTCGCGGGCAGCCGGGGTCGGCTGCCCCACCTAAATTGCCTTAGCTGACCGCGACCGGTGACAGCGCGCGTGCGCGGCGTTCGGCGTAGAGCGGGAACTGGTCAGCCAGTTCGTGCACCTGGCGGCGGATGCGAGCGAGTTGCTGCGCGTCCGTGCGATGGTCGAGGGCGTCGGCAATCCAGCGTCCGATCTGGCGGAACTCGGCTTCCTTCATGCCCCGCGTGGTGAGCGCCGGGGAGCCGAGACGAATGCCGCTGGGTTTCATCGGCGGATTGGCATCGAACGGAATCGCGTTCTTGTTCACCGTGATGCCTGCTTCCCCCAATGCCTTTTCGGCTTCGCTGCCGAGCATGCTCTTGGAGAAAACATCGACCAGCATGAGGTGCGTGTCGGTTCCACCGGAGATGATGCGGTAGCCTTCGCCTTGCAGGGTTTCGGCCAGGACCTTGGCGTTCGTGACGATCTGGCGCGCGTAGTCCTTGAAGTCGGGCTGCATGGCTTCGAGGAAGCAGACAGCCTTCGCGGCGATGATGTGGACGAGCGGACCCCCCTGATCACCGGGAAACACGGTCTTGTCGATGGCTTGCGCGTAGTCCTGGCGGCTGAGGATCATGCCGGCGCGGGGACCGCGCAACGTCTTATGCGTTGTGGTTGTGACAATGTGCGCGTGCGGCACTGGCGAGGGATGCACGCCGCCGGCGACGAGTCCGGCGAAGTGCGCCATGTCGACCAGGTATATGGCGCCAACCTTATCGGCAATGGCGCGCATCCGGGCGAAGTCGATGATGCGGGCGTAAGCACTGCCGCCACCGATGATCAGCTTCGGATGCTCGCGTTCGGCGATCTGCTCAAGCTCATCGTAGTCAATGGTCTCGGTATCCTTCGTGACTCCGTAAGGAACGATGCGATAAGTCTTGCCGGAAAAGTTTAACGGGTGGCCATGGGTGAGGTGCCCGCCATGCGCGAGGTTCAGCCCAAGAATTGTGTCGCCGGGCTTGAGTACCGCGCCGAGAGCCTCCATGTTCGCAGTCGATCCGGAGTGGGGCTGTACGTTGGCATGCTCGGCTCCGAAGAGCTGCTTGGCGCGGTCGCGCGCAAGATTCTCGACCACATCGGCGAACTCGCAACCGCCGTAGTACCGCTTACCCGGGTAGCCTTCCGCATATTTGTTTGTAAAAACCGAGCCCATGGCTTCGAGGACGGCTTCGCTGACGAAGTTCTCAGAGGCGATCAGCTCGAGACCTTCATGCTGGCGGCGCTCTTCATTGGCGATGGCGTTGGCTACGTCGGGATCAGCTTCCGAAAGCGGGCGGGACATGCGGTTGTTCATAGAGGTCTCTCAGTTTATCAGTCAGTCAGTACGGCAGTATTTCAGTTTCAGTGCGTCAATTCTTCCGTATCAAACGAAAGCCGATTAGCTGCTTCGATTCGCGACAGCTTCGGTTTTCTCGATGTCACTGATCTTGTCTACCCGGCGACCGTGACGGCCGGCGAGGAACGGAGTCTTCAGCCAGACGTCGATGATGCGCTGTGCCAGATCGCTATCGGTGACGCGAGCGCCTAGGGTGAGCACGTTGGCATCGTTGTGCTCGCGGCTGAGCTGGGCATCGCTCTCGCTTACAACGCGTGCGGCGCGAATGCCGGGCACCTTGTTGGCAGCGATCGACATGCCGATGCCGGTTCCGCAGACCAGAATGCCGAGATCGGCACGATGGCCGGTGACGTCTTCACTGACTTTGAGCGCGTAGTCGGGATAGTCGACCGAATCAGGCGAGTTAGTCCCTTCGTCGAGAACGTCAATTCCCTGGCTTTGGAGGTGATCGCTGATTTTCTGCTTGAGTTCGAACCCAGCGTGATCGGCCCCAATGGCGATCTTCATGGGGATATTTTACGCCTGCGGGATATTTTCACCACAGAGACAAGAAAGAGCATCGGAGAATCGGGTAAGCGGTAAATCGGGTAATCGAAACATACCGCGTTGACCCCAGCTTTCTCGAATACCAGATTACCGGATCACAAATTACCCGATGTTATTTGAAGCATCAGGGACGCCAACGTACATGTACCCTCAGGTGTCCGTGAGTATTGTGAGCCGATGGGGTTCCAGCCGATAATGCGCGGGGAAGATACTGGAATCAGGGAGATCGAAGTGAGCGCTGCCGGCACCGAGACGCAGAAGGCCTATAAATTCATACAATTCGACACGAAGTCGTTTGCGGCGAAGATCACGCTGAACCATCCGCAATACAACGTGCTGACCGTGCCGATGATGACCGAACTGGCCGAGGCGATTGAAAGCCTGAACGGCCGTGGCGATATCAAGTGCATCATGCTGGATTCGTCGCAGAAGACGTTTTCAGCCGGCATCTCAGTGGAAGATTCGCGTCCCGAGCGCGTGTTCCAGACGCTGGATGCGTTCACCAGGGTGTTCACGGCGATCAGCGAAATTTCGAAGCCGCTGATTGTGGCAGTAAACGGGCCGGCCATTGGAGCGGGCTCGGAGTTGGTGGCTTTCGGCGACGTGATCATCGCGACGCCGAATGCGCGATTCGCGCAGCCAGAGGTGAAGATGGGCGTCTTCCCGCCGTTTGCCGCTGTTATGCTGCCGCAGCTGATCGGTCCGAAGAAAACATACGAGCTGATTCTGACTGGCCAGGCGATCTCGGCCGAAGAGGGCTACAACCTGGGCTTCGTCAATCGTGTTGTGGCCGAAAAGGACCTGGAGAAGACGCTGGAAGAAGTGCTGGCACGGATCGGCGAATTCAGCGCGCCCGTGCTGGAGATGACCAAGAAAGTGATCAGCACAACGATGGGATTGCCTCTGGAAGCGGCGATGAAGAAGTCACAGAGCATCTACTTGAATCAGTTGATGGATCTGGAAGACGCGCAGGAGGGCTTGCGCGCGGTGCTGGAGAAGAGAAAACCGGTTTGGAAGAACCGGTAAGGCGGTGGTTAGTGGCTAGTGGTTAGTGTTACGAACCGCTGCGAGTTGGCCTGCTCAGCCCTTCCGTGCCATCATCGAGGCCACAATGTATCTCCCTCCTCATTTTGAAGAGAGTCGCCCCGAAGTTCTTCAGAACGTCATGCGCGAGTACCCGTTTGCGACGCTGGTCACGCTTGGCGCGGACGGACTCGCCGCGAATCACGTTCCCTTTGAATACGATCCTGGGCCCTCGCCGCTGGGTACACTGCGCTGCCACGTTGCGCGGGCTAATACCGTCTGGAAAGATTTCGACAGAGTGATGCCAGCGCTGGTGATCTTTGGCGGACCCCAGGCGTATATTTCGCCGTCCTGGTACGAGGCCAAGCGGGAGCATGGGAAGGTAGTACCGACCTACAATTACGTGGTGGTCCACGCCTACGGTCCCATGCGAGTCATTGAAGATGCCCCGTGGCTACGTGGGTTGGTGTCGCGGCTAACGGACAAGTTTGAGTCGGCGCGACCTCAGCCGTGGGCTGTGGCGGATGCACCGCCCGACTACATCGAAAGGCAACTTGGGGCGATCGTCGGGATCGAAATACCGATCACGCGGCTGATCGGGAAGGCTAAAGCCAGCCAGAATCGGAGTGCAGCGGATCAAGAGGGAGTCATTCAGGGCCTGCGCGAGGATGATCCGAAAGATGCGATGGCGGAGTGGATGGAAAGGGACAAGCGGAAGTGACAGCCCTGAGGAATTACGCCCGCTGCAAGTTCTTGCGCGGACAGGAGTGTCCGCGCCACACAGGCAAATGCAGATCCCTCGCGCCTGCGACGCTCGTGATGACAACCAAATCAACTAAGCAATACTCCGCGTCCTCGGCGGTGATTTAGCGAAAGGCGCTGCGGACGAAGCGGCCGATGTGCCAGGCGTCCATGTATTTGTAGGGAGTCTCGCCGGTGGTGTAATGACCGCAGGGAAGAATCGCGACGCGATGATTCAGATCCCAACGCTCGAACTCTTCCACTACCTGCTCGGAAAATTGCGGAAGGAACGTCAAGTCGTATTTCGCGTAGACGATCAGCGACTTCTTCGGCCAGCGCGCAAATTTGTCAAAATAGGCCATGGGGCTGATCGCCAGCCAGGACTGGCGCAGTGATTCGAGCGAGATCACGTCTTCGATGCCGGCGCGGATATGCCGCGTGGATTGCCCCGTCCAGACGACGTCGCCGAAGTAAGTCGAGGCATGATTGAAGGCATTCACCTTCAGGCGCGGATCATGGGCGCTGGCAATGAAGGCGTAGCAGGATCCGAGACTGGTGCCGAGAATCCCGAAGTCGGTGTAGCCCTGGGCTTCGAGCCAATCGATACAGGCGCGAATGTCGGCAATGCCCTGCCGCGCGGCAGAGAGCGTGCGTCCAATGTTCGCGGACACGGCGTAGTCGGCGCGCTCGAGCTCCGCGGGACGGCGAATGTCGTGATACGGCATGCTGAGGCGTAGACCCGCGACGCCGAACCAGTTGAAGATGCGGCAGAGTGCGTTGTGGCTGATGGCGTCGGCATTCCACTGGGGAAGCACGATCATGGCGCGCTTACTTCTGGCGGGGAACCAGCGCGCGTTCACCAGATTGTTTTCCGGAAACGGCGAATGGACGGGCGAGGTGAAGCGCAGGAACGTGCCGATTTCTTTCTTCTTCGGCTCCTGGTGGGTGCTCGCGCCAGTACCGAAACGCTGCACTTCGCGCTGCTCGAGACGGAAGTCGGTGGGAGTCCGATAGCTGAAAAACTCGTCACTGTCAGCGACCAGATTGTTGTTCAGCTCGTGGAAGAACTTCTCGGCGGCAGCGCCTTCGCGCGCGTAATTGCCATTCACGCCCGGCCAGCCGGTGGTCCAGTCCGCGCCCCAGTCGAAGGGACGGACGACGCGATTGGTATCACGCGTGGTGAGACGCGTTTCCCATTCGTACATCCATTTGGAATAGCGGCGGAGCACTCAGGAAAATCATAACAAACAGAGATCGGTAATCGGTAATAGGTAATTGAAAAGCAAGAAGCCGCCTAAGCCTCGGCGCTCAACCTCTTCTTATTTCTCTATCGCTGCAGGAAATCTATTCCGCTGCTCCCTTGGACCGCAGCAGTGCGGCGGCTTCCTCGTGATTGCGTTCGAGGGCGAGAGCAAGGGGCGTAACGCCGGAGTCCATCTTGGCATTCACATCGGCGCCGCGGGAGAGCAGGAGTTCGATCAGTCGAAGATCGCCATTGGCGGCGGCGCTGTGCAGAGGGACAGACTCGGAACTGCCGCGGGAGTTGACGTCGGCACCACGCTGGATCAGAAGCACTGCGGCTTCATAGCTTCCGGAAGCGACGGCCGCATTCAGAGGCAAGTTCGCCATCTGGTTGCGGGAGCGCGCCGCAACGTCAGAGCCGCGCTCGATCAAAAGAGCGACGAGTTGCGGGTGCTTGAAGAATGCAGCCAGGTGGAGAGCGGTCCAGCCGTCACTGGAGTAAGCACTGATGAGATCGGGGTGCTTGTCCAACAGAGTGCGAACGCGCTCGAGACGGCCGGTGGCGCTCGCCTCGAAGATGTCGAGATCGGGACGGCGCTCGATGAGCAGATTGGCGATCAGCGGCTGGCCGTAATAGGTCGCGAGAAGCACGGCGGAAATGCCATTCTCGTCTTTCACCGCGGCACAGCTCGAATCGGCTGACAGATTGGCGCGCACCCCATCGATGTCGCCGGCGCGAACGGCGTCCAAAAGGCTTTTCATTCCATGCTCCGGGACAGGCGATTATTGTCCTCCGAGAAGAGACGTGTTGCCAAGCAGGGAGTTATTCGCGGAATAGAAGCGAGAAGTCGCGGACTTCGACGATGCCGATGCCTTCGGAGACTTCGTTACCGAATTCGAGACTGGTCAGGTAATGCCGGTCAGTAATCATCTGCTTTTGCAGCAGGTAGTCGATGAAGGAGCTGATATCGAGACTGCCATTGAGCAAGGGCGTTCTGGGAACAAAGGCAACGTACATCCAGTGATTTGAGTTCTGCCCGGAATTGTCGGCGTGATTCTCTTCGGCGTAAACATCGTAGACACTTCCGTCGACGATGAGCACATTGCGCTTCGTCCCTCCGGGACTTTGGGAACTGTTGGCAGTCCAGATCATGATTTCATGCGTGATCACACTGCGGGAGGCGGGCAGCGAGGATACTGCCCACAGACTGAAGGCCATGTTGTAGGTTCCGGTGGCGTTGAGGCGAGTGTTGAACTTTACAGTGAGCTTTTTCGACCCGGCACGGAACGGGAACTGCGGATTCAGATGCAGGGGCTCGTCCCAGGGCTTGTCGCCGCACACCACTTGCGGCTGCGAGACAACGCGAGGAATCAGATGCCACGGCGCGTGCCAGCGCCAGCCAAAGACACTGTTGCCGTCCATGGTTTCCGTGAAGATCTGTTGGTCAAATCCGCTGCCCGCCGACCCCTTATTCCGAACATTATTGATAAGCGAGCAATTGCTCGCGGGAATAATGATGCGGGCCCAATCCTGGGAGGAAATCTGTTTCACTGTGCCGGAGGGTTGAGGCAGCACGTGCGCAGTTCGCCAGCGATAGGCGAGCAGGGCGAGGGTCGCTAGCAGAAAAAGAATGGCGGTCCGAACTTTGGGATGCGACTGGCGCGGGCTCTTATCGATTTCTCTACTCACCTACTCAGGCCTTCAACTCTAGTGCGCAACGCTTCGCGCGAGCGGAAAGATTAGCAGGCAACTGCCAGGGCTGACAGTGATCCAGTAACGCTCCGATCAGGTCAGTCGACCATTTGCCGCAAAACGCGCTTACTGATGTTGCACAGGATTTCGTAGGGAATGGTATGAGCAAGTTTGGCGTGATCCCAAGCGCTGACGCTACAACCATTAAAGCCGCCAATAAGGCAGACTTCGTCGCCAAGGGCAGCACCAGGGATGTCGGTCACATCGACGACAGTGAGGTCCATAGACACGCGCCCAAGGATCGGTGCCTGGCAACCGCGGGTGTGGAAACGCCCACGGCCAGAGAGGGCCCGATTCAGGCCATCAGCATAACCAACAGGCAGCACACCGATTCGAGTAGGACGGGTGGTGACATACGTACCACCATATCCGATGGGCCTTCCGGAAGGTAGGTCGCGAAGCGAGACAATGCGCGTTTTCCAGGAGAGGGCCGGTTTCAAGTCGACGTAGGGGAAGAGTGTCGCGGGCGCGTGATTGCGCATGAAGGGCAGCGTATAGCCATAGAGCGCAAGCCCGGGACGAACCATGTTGAAACGCGCCTCAGGACGGCCGATCGTACCCGAAGTATTGGCCAGATGGAGGTAGTCGGGTGCGAGGCCGGAAGCAAGTATTGTTTCGCGCGCGTAATCGAAATTGGCCTCCTGCTCGGCCATTGCGGCGGAATCAAGCACCTCAGCCGACGCCAGATGCGAGAAGACGCCTTCCAGTTTCAGGTGCGCCGACTGTCGGATCTGCTCGATCGCTTTCGGCAGATCGGCCATGTTGATGCCCAGGCGCGACATGCCTGTATCGAGCTTCAGATGAAAACGGAACGGCTCCGGCAGAGCGGCTTTGCCGGCAGCATCTTCAAGAGCGGTGATCTGCCACAGGTCGTAGGTGGCCGGAGTCAGGCGCTGATGGATGACTTCTTCGGCTTCGCCTTGCCAGAAGCCGGAGAGCAGCAGCACGCGTCCGTGGATCCCGCCGTCGCGGAGGCGAACGCCCTCCTCTGTTCCAGTAACCCCGAACCACTGGACTCCCTCGGCCTCGAGCACGCGCGCGCATCCGACGGAGCCATGACCATAGGCGTCGGCCTTCACGACGGCGCAGATGGTGACCTTGGGACCGATGTGCTGCTGGACTGCTTTCAGATTGTGCCGGAGTGCGCTGCGCGAAATCTCCGCCCAGATAGGACGCATGAACCTTCCATCAACTGATCTGAATTGATTATAGCGGGCGAGAACGGAAATGCTCTCAGGCAGAGAACTGAGGAACCGTGTTGCTAGCGGGCGCTCAGTGGCGATGATGATGGCTTACCCTCACTTATTCCGCAGCGCACGCAAACCGGACATAGCCGGAGGCATCTACCTCGTTCAACACAAGTCAGACAGGTAGGTGTTTGTGAGCCGCAGCAAAGGCAAACCTGGGCTACGCGTTTTTCAGCTACTCAACGCCTGGACGTCCATTCTCGGCGGAAGTACTCCCATCATGTCGATCGAAGTTACACGTGAATGCCCGTTGCGCTGCCCCGGTTGTTACGCATACGGAGACAATCACCTGGGGGGCGAAGTCAATCTGCGAAGCCTGAGTGACTACCGCGGGGACGAATTGGTTGAGCGCCTTCTTGATCTCGTCCGGCAATATCGTCCGCTTCATCTGTCGCTGGTCGGCGGCGAACCGCTGGTTCGACGTCGCGAACTGACCCGACTGCTGCCGATCTTGAGCGGGATGAATGTCTACACCATGGTCGTGACCAGCGCCGTCATACCGATTCCTCGCGAGTGGATGAAAATCGCCAACGTTGGGGTCACCGTTTCGGTGGACGGCCTGCCGGAACATCATGATGTGCGTCGGCATCCCGCGACCTACGAACGAATCCTGAAGAACATCAGCGGATGCAGGATTTCCGTTCATTGGACGATCACGCGGCCGATGCTAGACAGGCGCGAGTATCTGGAGGAGTATCTCGCGTTTTGGGATGCTCGGCCGGAGGTTGGTCGCATCTGGGCGAGTCTGTATACACCGCAAAAGGGAGAGCAAGCTCCGGAGATGCTGAGCGCCGATCAACGGCAATTCGTGGCCGAAGAGTTGCGACGTTTGCAGCCGAGTTATCCCAAGCTGCTTATGAATGCCGGAATCGCGCGGGCCATGACGCAGCCACCACAAAATCCCGGCGAATGCATGTTTTCCACCATGTCGACGAACTACTCGGCGGATCTAAGGACTCGGGTGGAACCCTGCATCTTCGGCGGAGATCCCGATTGTCAGCAGTGCGGCTGTGCAATCAGCAGTGGCCTGCATTGGCTGAAAACGGTTCGCGCGGCGCATACAGTGAAGATCGAGAGCCTCGTGAAAGCATCGATGGGGATAGGAAAGATGTCGGGAAAGTTGCGGACGGGACGCTCGCATCCGCGTTGGAGCGAGCGGCCGAGTGGCGACACGGGTGAACTGGTACAGATTGGGGACGCGGTGAGTAGGAAAGCGTCTTAAGTCGGCATCACCGAATCATTGAGGCGAAGTCTTGTCCTAGACCTTCTGCGCGCCTTCCTGGGTCTTTTCGGCGCCCTTGTTCACGCCCTTCTTGGTTTCCTTCTTCGTCTTGTGCGCCGTCTTCTTGGTCGCTTGCTTCGTGGAATGGCCGGCGTCCTTCACATCTTGTTTCGCACTCTGTCCATTGTCTTGCGCGAGAGCGGCGGTTCCAAAGGCAAGTAGCGCGATCGCAATCAGTCTCTTCACTCGAATCCTCCAGCAGATTGGGATGCGAGCGGCTTCAGAGGCGCTGCCCAGAGCCCCGCGATGGCGAGCGGGTTCCACAGGGAATCTATTCGCCGGACTCGAAGTTATCGCCGCCCATTTGCGCCTGGTCGAAGCGCGTGTACTTCTTCAAAAACACCATGTGGACGGTTCCGGTCGGACCATTGCGCTGCTTGGAGATGATGATCTGCGCCTGGCCTTCCAACTCCACTTTCTTCGCGTCGTCCTTCTCGTAGACTTCCGGGCGGAAGATGAAGCAGACAACGTCGGCGTCCTGCTCGATCGAGCCTGATTCGCGCAAATCCGAGAGCTGAGGCTTGTGATCCCCGGTGCGGGCCTCCGGTGCGCGGCTCAACTGTGACAGCGCGATCACCGGCACGTGCATTTCTTTCGCGAGAAGCTTTAGCCCGCGCGAAATGGCCGATACTTCCTGGTTACGGTTCTCATAACGCTTATTGCCGATCACGTCGGACGACATCAGCTGCAAATAGTCGATGATGATCAGATCAAGCGAACCTTGTGACTGCTTGAGACGGCGGGCCTTGGCGCGCATTTGGAGGAGCGAGATGCCGGGCGTGTCGTCGATGAAGAGCTTAGTCTCCATCAGGTGACCCACGGATTCCATCACGCGCTGGCGATCAGCACGATCGAGAAAGCCAGTGCGCATGCGGTGGGAATCGACCCGCGCGTGCGAGCACACCATGCGCTGCAGGAGCGATTCGGCTGACATTTCCAGAGAAAAGATGGCTACGGTCTTACCGCCCAGGACCGCGGCGTTCTCGGCGATGTTCATGGCAAACGCCGTTTTGCCCATCGAGGGACGGGCGGCGACGATGATCAGGTCCGACGGCTGCAGGCCATTGAGCTTCTCGTCTAGATCGGAGTAGTGCGTCGAGAGACCGGAGACACCATGGCCGCGATTGACCAACGCGTCGATGGAGCCGAACTTTTCCTGGACGATCTGGTTCACGTCGACGAATCCGGTCTGGATGGCGTCCTCGGAAAGCCGCATCAGGCCCTGCTCGGCTTCGCCAAGAATGCTCTCGACGGCTTCGGATTGCTCCAACGCGCGCGAGATCGACACATTCGACAGATTGATCAGTCCGCGCAACAGGGCTTTGTCTTTGACGATCTTGACGTAGTGCTCGATGTTGGGGCGCGGCGGAACACCGTCCGTGAGTGAAGCGAGATAGGCGACGCCACCTACGGCTTCCAGTTGCTGTTGCGTGCGCAACTCTTCCGAAAGCGTGATGATGTCGACGGAACGGTTGGCCTCCATCATCTCGATAATGCGGGCGTAAATGCGGCGATGCGAGTCGATGGAAAGATCGTCGGCCCGGAGCTTCTGCGAAGCCTGGAAGTAAGAATTGTTGTCGAGCAGAATGGCGCCGAGAATGGAGCGCTCGGCGTCCATGCTCGAAGGTAAACCGCGTTCTACGCTGCTGTAATCGGTGGTGGCCAAAGTCCCTAGTCTCTCAGTCGGTCAGTCTCCCAGTCAGTCAGCTATCGGCTGTCGGCTTTCAGCTCTCGGCTATCCTGAATGGGAGTGCACTCATCATGCGTTCAATACCAATGGCAAGTCATCCGCAGAGTTGCAAAACCCCTGAGGGAAACGCGGACGAAATCAAAATAAAGTTCCAGATAGAAAACGGCGGAGTCATCGCGGAAGAGGTTTCGTCATTATGCACCAAAAAGGCCGGGGCGAAAAGAAGACGAAATTGAGATAGGTAAAAAGTAATAGAAAACCGGAAACCGAGAACTGAGGGATTGAAGGACTGAAAAACTGAACGCCTGAAAAACTGCCTTTCGAAAAACTAAGCGCGGCCATGCCAGCCACACGGCCGCGCTCTAAGGCAGTTATCCTGGGCGTCTAATTGACTGCCGTTCTTCACAGCTGGGAGTGTGCCCCGCCGTGAATAGCAGTAAGCGGATTCGATTGGCTCAAGCCGCAACCTGCTGGTTCGGAATCCTCACTCGATGCGCGGAAGGCGCATCGATTACCGATCTGTCGCTTATCGCTTGCCGCGGACTTCATTGCTGAAATCCGTTTCCGCTTGCGCGACATTCGCAGGACTCTCGTTCGCCAAGGCTTTCGCCTCGGCAACGTTACCAGCCGGTTTCAAGCGAACCTGAAGCCGAACCGCAGCCGTCCTCGCTCGAAAAGGACATGCTCTGGTCATTTCGGCGCTGGCGCACCGGAACAACATTTGCATCGCCTTGGGTCGGGCTTGTCGTTCTCCCGGCGCAAGCGCCTGGAGTCTGACTCTGAACCCGCGCGAGACGCTCAGGACATCTGCACTCGCGAATGAAGAGACTTTGAAGCATGGCTGTGCTCGGAACAAGTGAAAAGCCGGACCGACCTGTGCAGAAGTTGTGACGTTCGCGAGGAAGCTGTGGAAACGTTCGGAAAAAACGGAATCATTTCACCACGGAGACACGGAGGCACGGAGAAAAACATTTCCGCTTACGAAATCACGAAATCACCCGATCTCCCGACCTTCAATTTCCTTCACTTCTTTTGTTTCGCCTTGGCCTGTTGCTCCTGCCACTGTTTCTGCATTTCCTTCATGAAGTTGGGCATTTTGTTGGGATCGCGCATGAGGTCTTGAAACATCGTCCGCGGCTCTTGGGGGAAGTTGCCCCCAAACATCATGTGCGCTTCAGTCACCGTCGGAGGACCGCCGGGCGTGCCCGCCGCGGGTATCGGCGCCGGCAGTTGCACTGCATACATCGCGCCAGCGCCAAGCGGTTGATGCGGATATTGCATGAGCCAGGTGCAGTTGTGCGAATCCACGATCATGTTGGCAGAGACCACGACCCAGTGGCCCGCGTCCTCAGAGGCCGGATACTGGCAATCCCAAAGTTCGGAACCTGGCACGACAGCGGAGCTTTCGGTAAACGCGTATTCGTCGATCTTGAGTTTCTGAATACCGCGTTGTTGCGCAAACTGCGCGACATCGGGGAGCGCCTGATTCCAGTCGACGTTTGAATCGCTCATCAAAACGTATGCGGGGTGTCCGAACGAGAGCGAGTTCACAAAAGGCATGTAATACGGATAGTGGCTCACAGCCACGAACAGCATGCCGAGGACCGAGACGGCGCAGAGCGCAGACGCCGCAGTTGCGATTCCAGGGGCCGAGACGCGAAAACGCTGCAACAGGGCGGGAACAGGCGCCAGCAGTAGCATCAGGAGAACCAAGGGGACGCTGAAATGCCGGAAGCTGACGTTGAGATGGCTAAGGATGCACAGCACGCTGAAGACGATGAGAGATATCCAAAGGACACGCCAGTGAATTTGAACTTCGGGTGCAATCAGAGGGGTCGAAGCGCTTTCCACTCGCTTCCAGCGGAGCGCGAGCAAGCCAGCCACTACAAGCAGAGCGAGAAATCCCAGTGGCGACTTTAGGAAGAACAGGACAGGGAAGTAGTACCACACGCCGTGCGGGTGAAGGTGCCCGAGAATAAAGGCCGGACGGTTCCCCGTGAGCACCACCATCAACATCCCCCGCAGGTACAGCCAGGGAGGCATGAGCAATCGGCGCAGCGGCGCGGTCGCGGACCCACGCCCTAAAAGGTAGAGCACGTCATTGCTCTGATTCCACGAGAAGATGAAATAGACCACGTACACGATTGCCGCGGCCCACAATACACCCACGAATGTGCGACGCCAGCGTGCGCGTCGCCACAGGCGTGCTTCCTTCTTCCCCTCAGGTTGGCCGGGGACAGCGCGCCAGCGGGTGCTCAGCGAGAATCCAAGGAACGCGAAGAATAGAATTCCTGCGGAGAACTTGGACAAGAGCGCACCTGCGAGAGCTACCGCAAACCAGGCCGTGTTTCCGCGGGTTGGGTTCTGCCAGAGTTCAGCGAAGCGCCACAAGGTCCAGAGTGAGAACAGCGTGATAGCAATATCCGTCAGTACGAGCGGGCCGAAAACGAGGAAAACCGGTGCCGTGACATACGCGATTAGGGGCAGGATGCCGCCCCATGGGCCTCCAATGCGCGATCCGTAAACGTAAATGAGCCACCCGAGTGCGATGCTGAGCAACAGCATCGGGAAGCGCGCCCAGGCAAGCACAGTGGCAGGGTTATTCCACCGCGTCAGGAGATATTCGCCGAAGATCCATTGGCCCATATAGGCGGGGAAAAAACTTGTGCTGATAGTCCAGGTCACATGGTTGTAGTCGGCATACGTGTGCCTGAGCGCCAGGGGTAGGCCCGCGAGCAACTTCGCCAATGGCGGATGTTCTTCGTTCAGGCGGAGATCGAAAGTCTGCCAGTAGCTGAGTCCGGCGCCGACATGGGCCAGTTCATCAAACGTGACAGACTCTTTCAGGGCGGCGCCCCATGCAAGCCCGGCCATGAGGGCAAGCAAGACAGCTGCAACGAGCGGTTGCGGCCGAAATCTCAGATTGGGAGCCTGGGTGTTTTCCTGCACGTGCGCAGCATGAGTGGCCAATGGACTTCTCCATTTCCCGGTCGGTTCTGTCTAGTAAGCAACAATTTTCATGCGGCGGAAAGCACAAATTTCATTTTCCGCCCATCGCTATTACGACGTGCACCGATTCAGGATTTCGACACTGTTAACGGAAGATTAATAATCGTTGGCGGAAAGAAAAAAGCCCGGCCATTGCTGACCGGGCTTGAAACGCGGCAGGCAAGATCGCCTGTCCTAACTTAGTCGCGGACGCCATCCAGGAACGCGCGCAGTTTGCGCGAGCGCGACGGATGACGCAGCTTGCGCAGCGCCTTCGCTTCGATCTGGCGGATACGTTCGCGGGTGACCGCGAAGGACTGTCCGACTTCTTCGAGCGTGTGCTCGGAGCCGTCTTCCAATCCGAAGCGCATCTTGATGACCTTTTCTTCACGCGGCGTGAGCGTGCGTAGAACCTGAGCAGTTTGCTCTTTCAGGTTTACGTTGATCACGGCTTCGGCCGGCGAGACCACAGCGCGGTCTTCGATGAAGTCGCCAAGGTGCGAATCTTCCTCTTCGCCAATCGGAGTTTCCAGCGAGATGGGTTCCTGTGCGATCTTCAGGACCTTGCGGACCTTCGCAACCGGAATGTCCATCCGCTTCGCGATTTCTTCCGACGTAGGTTCGCGTCCGAGTTCCTGCACCAGCTGCCGCGAAGTGCGGATCAGCTTGTTGATCGTTTCGATCATGTGCACCGGAATACGGATGGTGCGGGCCTGGTCGGCAATCGCGCGCGTAATCGCCTGGCGGATCCACCACGTTGCGTACGTGGAGAATTTGTAGCCACGGCGGTACTCGAACTTGTCCACGGCTTTCATCAGGCCGATGTTGCCTTCCTGAATCAGGTCGAGGAACTGCAGTCCGCGGTTGGTGTACTTTTTCGCAATCGAAACAACGAGTCGCAGGTTGGCTTCGATGAGCTCGCGCTTCGCCTGCTCGGCGTCCATGTCGCCCTGGATGATGTCGCGCTGTGTGCGCTTCAGCTCGGGGAAGTTAGCCCCGGCTTCGACTTCCAGGTGCTCCATGTCGGCACGAATCTGGCGAGCCTGCTTGCGAAGATCCTTCTTCTGATCCTCGTTGCGAGTGAGCTCGACGCGCCGCTCGATCGACTCCACCTGGCGCTCGAGAGCGCGCATGGTGTCGACGGTCTTATTGACGCGATCGATCAGCCGCTTGCGTTCGTTGTTGGTGAAGCCGAGCTTCCGGATTCCGCGCGAGAGCTTAATCAGCTCGCGCCCGAGTGCCCAGCGCACCTTGCGCCCAGAGGGCGTTTTGCGCTTGGGAGCAGGCAGCGCCTGCAGCTTTTCGCTGAGCCCGGCGGCTTTCTTGTAATGCTTTCCGATCTCGTCGATCTTGCCGGTAATGTCTTTCAACCGGTTCATCAGCACTTCTTCGGTGATTTCTTCCTCATCGAAGGTGACGATTTCTTTGATCGAGCGAACGCCCTTTTTGAGGTCTTCGCCGAGACCGAGAATTTCACGAATCACGATGGCGGAACGCGAGATCGCCTTCAGGACTTTCAGTTGTCCGCGCTCAATGCGCTTTGCGATTTCAACTTCGCCTTCGCGGGTTAAAAGTGGAACGGTGCCCATTTCGCGCAGGTACATGCGAACGGGATCATTGGTTTTTTCAAGTGCACCCGGCGTCAGGTCGAGTTCGACCTCTTCGCCTTCTTCTCCCTCGAGTTCGCCTTCGAAGCGCTTGTCCAGTGCCGTGGAAGGCAGCTTGGACCCTTCGAGGAGATCAATACCCTGGGTGCCAATGGTGGTTAAAAGATCATCGAGGTCGTCGGGGGAATGAATATCATTCGGGATCAGGTCATTGACCTCGTTGTAGGTCAGATACCCTTTTTCTTTCCCTGCGTCGATGAGCTTTTTAATATCGTACTTGTCGTCAAGAGCCAAAGCGGTAATACCCCTCGCGGCGCCCGTTCGGAGAAGCTGGTCTTCCCGAACATTGATTCTGCGGGATTTATCAGGAACTTCGTGGGCGGAAACCTTCGAATTTTAGCATACAACAGCTCTGCTGTAACCCACGTTTCTCGTTTCAGACTTGTTTTTTCGCCGAACTTGTGCGCCGCCAAGAAATTAGATGGCTCTGGCAGGTGTTTGGTTTCGGCTTTGGAGAATAAATCTGGGGCGATTTTCAGGCTGAAGTGAGTGAAACAGCGGGACTTACCAGAATGGGAGCAGCTACTTAGGCTCGGAGGCAGGTCATGACGAGTGCGACTGGCTCAATGCACGGTCGACTTCCAGTTTTTCGCGAAGCAGATGGGAAAGCGAGGCGGAGTCGTTGCGGCGCTCGGCCTCCACGATCTGAGCGCGAATCTGGCGCTGGCGGCGCTCGAGGGTGC
This sequence comes from uncultured Terriglobales bacterium, assembly GCA_964490255.1. GTDB lineage: Bacteria > Acidobacteriota > Terriglobia > Terriglobales > Acidobacteriaceae > JAJPJE01. Next base: position 19,656 of record CAZBCQ010000030.1, read on the forward strand.
GGCGGCGAAGCGATCCGATGGCTGCCTCCAGCAACTCTGGCGTGAGTTCTTCTTCCTCACGAAGCAAACATTGGGAGAGGAGGCGGCGATCAGGATCAGAGAGTTCGAGAGTGGTTGGATCCTGGTCCGGTGCGGCAAGAATCGCCGAAATCAACGTCTCCGCGCCGAGGCCGTGATACAGCGGCTCGCGTTCCAGGGCGAAGCGGGCCTGGAGCGCCGGATCGAACTCCTCGTCGGCTCCTTCGCGTGTCGACGTATGGCCGCCGTGTAATTCGCTTTGCGTCGACAAGGCGCGGATCAGGATGCGCTCGGAGTCGGTGACCTGGAGGGCGGGTGGCTGCTTGACCGTGTGCGCGGAGCGTGACGTAGCAGCACTTTTCAGTTCCTGGCTGAGGACGGCCGAATCGATGCCGATCTTCTGGGAGATTTCGCCGGCAAGCTCCATGCGGGCGATCCGGCTGGGTACGCGCTGTATGTGAGGCAGCAGGTAATTGAGCGCCTTCACCTTGCCTTCGGGCGTGCGAACGGGAAACTTGGCGCGAGCGCGGTCGATCAGGTAGTCGAAGTAGCGCGGAGCGGCCTTGAGTGCGTTCGCGTAACTCTGCGCGCCTTTCTTGCGAATGAAGAGATCGGGATCGAAGCCACTGTCGAGTGTCAGCACCTTGATTTCGAAATCTTCCTCAACCAGCAGGGCGAGGGAGCGTTCGGCGGCGGCGGCTCCCGCGGTGTCCGGATCGAAATTGACGACAATGCGGTGGCTGAACCGGCCCAGCAGGCGAGCCTGCGCGTCGGTGAACGCCGTGCCGGACGAGGCAATTACGTTGTGGAACCCGGCCGCATAGACCGAGATGCAATCCATCTGGCCTTCGACCAGGATGGCGTACTCGAGCTTGCGGACGGCTTCCTTCGCATGATGCAGGTTGAAGAGCACGCGCGACTTTGAGTAGATCGGCGTTTCGGGAGAATTCAGGTACTTAGGTCCGGCCTTTTCGTCCGCAGAAAGCGTGCGTCCGGTGAAGGCGATTACGCGCCCGGCCTCGTTGCAGATTGGGAACGTAATGCGGTTGCGGAACTTGGAGTAGACGGCGAGTCGTTCGCCGCTGGTCGTTAGTCGTTCGCGGCTTTCACCATTGCTATCGGCGGGTGCTCTATCCTCGGCCTCTTTTGCCGTGGGTGGGGTAGTTTGCTCTTTCCACGAAAACAGACCGCTGGCCTTCAGCAGCTCATCGTCAAACTCGCCGCGCAGGCGGTCGCGCAGCAGGAATCCCGATTCCGGCGCGAAGCCGATGCGAAAGGTCGCGATCATGTCCTGATTCAAGCCGCGTCCCGCCAAATATTCGCGCGCATGCGCCGCTTCCGGTTTGCGTAATTGCTCCCGGAACCAGTTGCAAGCGCGCTCATGCATGTCGAGCAATTTGGCGCGGAGGGCGGCTTCGCGGGCTTCCGCCGGGGAATCGAACTGCATCTTCGGCATGGGCACGCCGAGCTTGTGCGCCAGCTCGCGAATCGCTTCGCCGAACGTGATGCCTTCGATTTTCTGTAGAAACTGGTAGACGTCACCGGACTCGCCGCAGCCGAAACAGTGGAAGTATCCGCGGGTGGCGTGCACGGAGAAAGACGGAGTCTTTTCCTTGTGGAACGGACAGAGCCCCTGGAAATTCTGCGCTCCCGATTTGCGCAGCTTCACGTACTCGCCGATGATGCGGACGATATCGGCCTGCTGCTTGAGCTGGTCTTTGAACTCGAGAGAGCTGGGCATGAACTTACTAGTTTGCCGCAGCGGAGGCGGTTGCGCCAGCAGACCAAAGCACCTCAGCTGCGCGTAGCTGTGAAGAACCTGTGCACAACATGCCAGCCGCGAGCAAAAACCGGATCACCACAGAGGACACAAAGGGACACAGAGGCTAGGCGCTTCATGGTTCCGTCCAGAGGCGGAAGAGAAATATAGGCGATCCGGTCAGATTCGCAAGTCAACAACAGTTGCGCCAGCGCCGCCTTCGTTCTGCGGAGGTTCGGTGACTGTAGCGACATGAGGATGCTTCTGCAGGAACGAGCGAAGCGCCTTGCGCAGAATGCCCATGCCGCTGCCGTGTACGATGCGCACGCGGGGCATTCCGGCGAGGAAGGCGCGATCGACGAATCTCTCGACTTCGCGCGTGGCGTCGTCGACATTGTGGCCGATGACGTTGAGCTCGGTGGGAGCGGTCAGGTCATCGCGTTCCAACTGCACGTTGATGCCTCGGGCGCGAGCGGCGGCAACTGGATTATCGCTGGCATGGGCGACGACCTGCGCAATGTCGGCGCGCGGGATACGCATCTTGATTACGCCGGCCTCGACCTCAAAAAGATCGTCGCCAAGCTTGCGGCGGACGATGGCCGTGCGATTCACCGAGCGCAGCTTGATGGTGTCGCCTTCAGAGACGTGCTGCACCAGGTCAGGACGGGCGTTGGGATCATCGCGATCGGCTCCGCTTGCGTGCACGACGATGGTGTTATCGAACTGCTCGCGGAACTCGCGACGCATCTTGGCGACCCGGCGCTCGGCGTCCTTCGAAAGCTTGGTGGCCTCGGCACGGTCCTGCACGGCGTTCACGCTCTCGCGCACGCGATATTCGAGATCGTGGATCAGGCCTTCGAGCTTCTGTTCCATTTCCTTAAGCTTGGCGCGCTGTTCCTTCGCGCCTTCAGCCGCCAGGCGGCTGCGCTCACGTGCGATTTCCTGCTCTTTGTGGCGCAGATCGGCACGCTCGCTTTCGACCTCACGCAATTCAGAGTGAAGGCGGTCGAGGAACTTGGAGACGTCTTGCGTCTGGGTGCCGATGCGTGAGCGAGCGGCGTCGACGATCGATGGATTCAACCCCAGCCGCTGCGCAATGTTAAGACCGGCGGAGGCGCCAGGCACGCCAACACGCAGCTCATAAGTTGGCTGCAGGGTGTGTTCGTCGAAACCAACCGCGGCGTTGAGCACGCCCGCAGTGTTCGCCCCATACACCTTCAAGGACGTGTGATGCGTGGAGATGATGGAGATCGCGCCAACTCGGCGGAAGTGATCGGCAATGGCGACGGCGAGCGCCGCACCTTCTTCGGGATCAGTAGCGGAACCGAGTTCGTCGAGCAGGACGAGCGAGTTGCGCGTCGCGGTGCGCGAGATGAAATCGATATTGGTGACGTGGGCCGAGAATGTCGATAGATTCTGCTCGATCGACTGGTAGTCGCCAATGTCGGCAAGCACAGCATCGAACAGCGGCAACTCGGCACGGTCTGCCGGAACCGGAATGCCCGATTGCGCCATCAGCGCGAGCAGGCCAATGGTCTTCAGTGAAACGGTCTTGCCGCCCGTGTTAGGGCCGGTGATCACCAACTGGCGCTGATCGCCAGTGAGCTCGACACTGATCGGAACGACTGCAATCCCTTTCGGTTTCAGGTTGCGTTCGAGCAGCGGATGGCGGGCGTTGCAGAGAAGTAGCGCCGGCGTCTCGCCGGCTGTTTCGGACGCGTCTCGCGTCCCGGCTTTTTTCCATGAACCAATTAACCTCGCCTGCACGCAGTTGTATTCGTTTGCGAACCGCGCTTTCGCGAATTGCAGTTCCAGTTCGCCGAGTACGTCGGTCGCATGCGCAATGTCTGCTGCATGTTCACCGAGCTTGCGCGTCATCTCCAGCAGAATGCGGTGAACTTCTTCGAGTTCGTCTTCGAGCAGGCGGACGAGCTCGTTGTTCTGCTCGATCGTTTCGAGCGGCTCGACGAAAACGGTCTGTCCGCTGGAGCTGACACCGTGTACCACGCCCTGCACGCGCCGCTTCTGCTCTACCTTCACGGGGATCACAAAGCGCTCGCCCCGGATGGTGACCAGCTCTTCCTGCAGAGTGCCGCCTTCGGAGAGGTTGCGCAGATAGCGGTTCAGCGACTCGCGGATCGTACGCCGCTGTTTTTCGATCTCGCGACGAATGCGCGCGAGATCAGGCGAGGCGTGATCGTCGAGCGTGCCGTCGGGGTTGATCTTGTTGCGAAACGCGCGGAGCAGTTCGGTGAAATCGGCTAGCCCTGAGCAGAGCCGGTCAATGGCGGGCCATACTGAGGTGGCACCCTCTGGGCCGCGCATCGCATTTGGCGGATTGCGGAGAACGGCATTCCACTCGTCAGCGCGGTCGGCGACCAGCAGGATCTCGCGAATCCGGGCGGGGTCGAGCGCCGCGCCTTCGATGCGCGCCTGGCTCAAGTCTTTCCGCGGATCGAGCAGGCCGGCAAAGTCGAAGCGACCACCGGCGCGGAGAAATTCGCGGATCTCGGCTGACATCTGTTGCTGATCTTCGATCCACGCGAGGTCGGAGACCGGCTGCAGTGCCGACACGCGTGCCTGCCCGAGCGGAGACCAGGCGTATCCGCGAACGAGGTCGCGCAAGGCGCCGAATTCCAGCACCTGCGCGCTGGTGTGCTCGAGAGAAGGCATCGTTCTATGGTAAAGCTTGCAGATTGATAATAGGTAAATGGTAATAGGAAATTGAAGGCGTGAAGCCCCATCTCGGGCGCCATTCCATTACCTATTAGCTATTGCCTATTACCCATTGCGAAATCGCCCTGTGATCTGGCTCACAACAGGCGTGTACATGCAAATCAGGCCAAGCTCCTGGCGGCGGATATAGAATTTAAGAGCCATGAACTTCCCAGTTACCCGCATGCGGCGGCTGCGCCGGACCGATGCGATCCGCAACCTTGTACGCGAGACGCGGCTCACTCCCGACAATTTCGTCTACCCAATGTTCGTATGCCCCGGCGAGGGCGTGCGCAAAGAAGTGCGTTCGATGCCGGGCGTCTTCAACCTGTCGGTCGACGAGGCGGTGAAGGAAGCGCGAGAGGTCAAGTCGCTGGGGATCGCGGCGGTCATTCTGTTTGGATTGCCTGAGTCGAAGGATGAAGTCGCAACCGGGGCGTGGGCCGACGATGGCATCGTGCAGAAGGCAACGCGAGCGATCAAAGGCGAAGTAAAGGATCTGATCGTCATAGGAGATGTTTGCCTCTGCGAGTACATGTCGCATGGGCATTGCGGGATTGTGAAGAAGGTACAGCATCCCGAGTCTGGACAGCGGGTGGTGGTTTCGACGCGCGACTCAGCGGCCGCGGCGATGGAGAAGGCTCTCGCAGAAGAATACGAGATCGTGAATGACGCCTCTCTAGAAATTCTGGCGAAAACGGCGGTTTCGCAGGCGCGCGCGGGCATGGACATCATTGCGCCTTCCGACATGATGGACGGCCGGGTCGCCGCCATTCGTAAAGGACTGGACGAGGCTGGGTTCGAGAACATTCCCGTCCTGTCGTACGCGGCGAAGTACGCATCGGGTTATTACGGGCCGTTCCGTGAGGCAGCCGATTCTGCGCCGCAGTTCGGTGACCGGCGCTCGTATCAGATGGATCCGGCCAACTTCCGCGAGGCGATGCACGAGATCGAACTCGACCTCGAAGAGGGCGCGGACATGATCATGGTGAAGCCCGCGCTACCCTATCTCGATGTGATTCACGCTGCTTATGAGCGCTTCGAGGTGCCCATTTCGGCTTACCAGGTCTCAGGCGAATACGCGATGATTGAAGCCGCGGGAAGGAATGGCTGGATCGATCACGACCGAGTCATGATGGAATCCCTGACGTCCATACGCCGGGCAGGAGCGAGCATCATCCTGACCTACTTCGCGAAGGATGCAGCGAAGCTGTTGTAGGACCACATCTCCTATTTTGCCACGCTTTGTTGCCCATTGTGCAACAGGTGCCAGACCACGCTGAACACGATCGCCTCAAGCACAAAAACCGATACGAAGGTGATCCCTCCCTGCACGACGTTCCAGCGAATCGTTTCCCAACTGATCCGCGACGGAGCAGTGCGCAGCAGCGCGGCGGCGCAAGCACCGGCAAACATCGCAACCGCGATCAGCAGTTTCTTGCTCGCCGTAAGACTTGAGCGCTCCACGCCTGTGGCAGTGGCTCTGCGAAGCCATGCGAAGTAAGCCAACGCCAGTATGACCAGGCCCAGAATGCTGCTCCCATGCTGGAGCAGTTTGTAAGCGGGCATCGAGTGGTCGTGCACGAGATGGATAGGCATAGTCAACGAGGGCACGTGTCGCACCACCCAACCGGTATTATGCGTAAAAGAATCCCACAGCAGATGTGTCGCGCTTCCGATGAGCAATGAAAGCAAAATCAGCGCAAAGCGCGATGCCGGTCCGAAGCGAAAGCCTTGCGCATAGGCATAGAGTCGCGCCTGATGGCTGGCTGGAAACAGCGCCAGAAGTGGCCTCTTCAGAACCTTCTGGAACAGCAGAAGCAGAAAAAATCCAGCAGGCAAACAGAACCAGAAGAGGCCCTTCAGCGAGTGACTTTCGGCGTGCTCAGACGAAAACGTGAGGAAGTAGCCGATGTCGGGCGCGAGCGCCCCGGCCACCAACGCCGAGAAGACCAACTTCGTGCGCGCAAGCGGTAATACGGCAGCGGGATGCGAGAGCGTGAACGGCATAATTCTCAACCTGATTATCGCAGGCGCACCCATGTTGGCCCCGTTCGCGAATCCTTTTCCCGTGTCGTAGAATCTTCTGTTCTGAGTACTCCTCCAACCGAATCTGTAGGGAGCTTCCTTTGGCAGACAAGATCTACGATGTGGCAATTGTCGGCAGCGGTCCGGCCGGATACACCGCGGCCATTCGCGCCGGGCAATTTGGCCTGAAGACTGCGTTAATTGAGAAAGACAACGTGCTGGGCGGCACCTGCCTGCACGTGGGCTGCATTCCAACGAAGGCGCTGCTGTTCAACGCCGAAATTTATGACCACCTGAAGGATGCCGCTGAGTTTGGCATCGAGGGGCTGGGCACGCCCAAGCTCAATTGGCCCAAGATCCAGGATCGCAAAGACAAGATCGTGACCAAGCACACCAAGGGTCTCGACTTCCTGATGAAGAAGAACAAGGTGGATGTGATTCGCGGCTACGGCAAGCTCACGGGACCGGCGAAGGATGGCGTTGTCACCGTTGACGTCGAGAATGGCGGCACGAAGTCGCAGGTGCAGGCGAAGAATGTGCTGCTGGCGAGCGGGTCCGAAGCCCGAATGATCTCCGGGCTGAAGCCGGATGATCGCATTCTGACGAATATTGAAATCCTCTCGATCAACGACATCCCTAAGTCGCTGATTGTCGTAGGATCGGGCGCCGTGGGGGTGGAGTTCGCATCGATCTACAACTCGTTTGGTACGAAGGTGACCGTGGTCGAGATGCTGCCGCGCATCGTTCCGGTGGAGGACGAAGAAGTTTCCAAGGAACTGTCGCGCAACTTCCGCAAGCGTGGGATCGAGGTCTTAACCAGCGCCGCCGTGACCAAAATCGAGAAGACTAAGACCGGCGTTGCGGTTGAGGTTGAGGTCGAAGGCAAGACGCAGCGGCTCGAAGCCGATAAAGTACTCATCGCCATTGGGCGTCGCCCGCGCACGGAGAATCTTGGGCTGGAGAAGACGAAAATTCAGACCGAGCGCGGCTTCATCCTGGTGAACGAATGGTTGCAGACGGAAGAGCCAAATATTTATGCCGTTGGCGACATCGTGTTCGGCTATCCGCAACTGGCGCACTCCGGCGCGATGGAAGGCATGGTTGCCGTGGCGCAAATCGCGGGAAAGCGCGCAAAGCCGCTGAACCCATTGCGCATTCCGAACTGCACGTATTGCCATCCGGAGATTGGCAGCGTCGGCTACACGGAAGCGAAAGCGCGCGAAAAGGGACTGGACATCAAGGTGGGCAAATTTCCGTTCACGGCGAATTCGCGCGCCTCAATCGTCGGTGCGCACGAGGGCTTCATCAAAGTAGTGTCGGACGCGAAATATGGTGAGATTCTCGGTGTTCACATCATCGGTCCAAATGCCACGGAGCTGATCGCCGAGTCAGTGGCTGCCATGGAGTTGGAAGCGACGGTTGAAGATCTGATGTACACGATCCACTCGCATCCAACGCTGTCGGAGGGCATGCGCGACGCGTTCGAGAGCGTATATGGCCTGGCGATCGATATGTAATTTGGCCGCAGATGAACGCTGATGGCATCAGGTCAGTGTTTTAGAAATCTGCGTTGATCAGCGTTAATCTGTGGCGACAATGATTTCTGTCGTACAACTCGGAACCCTCGACTACGCCGCTGCGCTGCGCATACAGCAGCAACTCGTCGAGTTACGAAAAGAAAACAAGATTGGCGACGTGCTTCTGCTGCTTGAGCACACTCCAGTCATCACGCTTGGCCGCAATGCCAAGCAGCAGAATGTTCTCTTCTCACAACAAGAGTTGGATCGCCGCGGAGTAGAGCTGTTCGAAACCGATCGCGGCGGCGACGTGACGTTTCATGGACCCGGGCAGCTGGTCGGGTATCCGATTTTCGATCTGCACGGATTCCCCAACAAGGCAGGTACCTCAACCCTGAAGTACCTGGGTGCAGTCGATTACGTCCGGCGCATCGAAGAAGTTTTGATCCGCACCTGCCTCGATTGCAAGATTCCGACGAAGCGAGTACCTGGGCTAACTGGTGTCTGGACCGACTGGGCGCCGAACCCTGAGGCCCGGCCCGAAGCGAAGATCGCCGCCATCGGCGTGCATATCTCGCGTTCGGTCACGTCACACGGATTTGCGCTCAACGTCAGTACAGATCTCAGCTACTTCAACTTGATCGTGCCGTGCGGAATCGAAAACAAACCGGTGACGTCGATTGTCGAGGAGCTCGGCGAGGAGGTCGATATGGAGCTAGTGGCGCAGGCGATCACGCGCAACTTCGGGAGAGTTTTCGATCGGCAGATTCTCTGGCTAGACACCCTGGACGCGCTGCTCGGGCGCAAGGTGGGCGTGCCGATGAAAGAGCCGGAAGAGCTGCGGCGCATACATGGCAGCGACACGCGATTGGCCTGAATGCGATAGGTAATTTGTAATACGTCATAGGTGATTGGAAAACCACTCACCTCCACCTTGCGATTTTCAATCACCTATTACCAATTACCCGATTACCAATCCGTGGAGTTAGAATCTCCCACGCGATGCCCTCGAAGAAGAACGGGAACTCTCGTAGTTCGCGCCCGCCGACGAAGACCGGTTCAAAAGCACCCGCCCCATCCCAAACAACCGCCGCTGCAAAGAACGGCAATCCTGATCGCAACCAGCGTACTTACAGCATCGCCGACTATCGACTGGAGCACCCCGAGTTTCGCGTCGAGCAGATTCAGGATGGCGAGCAGACGCGCTACGTCGTCCATGGTGATCTGAGCGCGCCGGCGCCCTCGCTACGGGATTCGAAGTACCTGAGCAAAGAACAGTCGATCGAGATCTACCGTTACATGCTGCTCAATCGGCGCATGGAAGCTGCTCTCGAGAATTTGTACAAGCAGGGCAAAGTGGTGGGCGGAGTGTACTTCGGGCTCGGTCAGGAGGCGTGCTCGTGCGCCTCGGCTTACGCGCTGAATGAAGACGAGTGGCTCGGTCCGATGATCCGCAATCAAGGATCGCTGCTGGTGCGCGGCTTCTCCGCCCGCGACATCATGATGCAGTACATGGCCAAAGCTGGCTCGCCGACGAAGGGACGCGATGCTTCGTCGCACTTCGGCGACATCCGCGACAAGAACGTCGTCGCGCCGATTTCCACGCTGGGAGATTTGATTCCGGTGTTGACTGGAGTTGCGTTAGGTGCGCGCCTGCAAGGTCGCAACATCGCGGTGATGACCTATATTGGAGATGGCGGTCAATCGACCGGAGTCACGTACGAAGGAATCAACTTCGCGGCAGTCCAGAAGCTGGGGCTGGTGCTGTTCGTCGAAAACAACATCTGGGCCTATTCGACGCCGAACTCCGAACAATTTCTGTGCAAGGACGTCGCGGAGCGTGCGATTGCCTACGGCATCCCTGGAGTAATCGTCGACGGAACCGATGCGAACCAGGTTTATGATGCGGCACACGAAGCTTGCGAGCGTGCCCGTCGTGGCGAAGGTCCAACCTACATTGAAGCCAAGATGATGCGCATGAAAGGCCACGCCATTCACGACGCTGCGCAATATGTCCCGCGCGAACTCATGGATTACTGGCAGCGCCGCGATCCGATTGCGCGATTTGAGAAATATCTGATCCACAAGAAATGGCTCACGCCGCAGGAGAACGAACGCCTCATTGCTGATGTCGAGCGCGTGCTCGATGAAGACCGTGAGTTCGCGGTGAACTCACCCATGCCCGAGCCGCAGACCGCAGTCGGAGGCGTCTACTGCGAAGACAGTTGCCACGATATCAAGCCGAAATATGCGATGCCGAAGTTCGAGAAGCGCGGGGCAGCGAAGGTGAAGCGGGGTGAGTCAGCGGTACATCTGAAGTGACGTTTCAGGCAAGTTTCACGCCCTCCCACCCACGACCTAAAGGAAGGGTCGAGGGTGGGGCACCCGCAGCGAGCCGAAAGCCACTACACGCCAATCGTCTTCTGTATCGCTCCCGCAATCTGCTCGGTTAATTGCTTCATCTGCGATTCGGATTCGGCTTCTACCATTACGCGCGCCAGAGCCTCAGTTCCGGAATAGCGGACCACGATGCGTCCATTGCCGGCGAGCTGTTCTTCCGCTCTCTTGATTGCACTGCTGATCTCCGGTACCTGGTCGAAGGCCTTCTTTTCGCGAACGCGGATATTCTTTACCACCTGGGGAAAGACTTTGAGGTCGGCAACCAGTTCGCCGAGTGATCGTCCGCTGCTCTGGATCACCTGCAGGACGCGGAGCGCAGTTAGCAATCCGTCTCCGGTGGTGGCGTCACCATCACGGAAGATGATGTGGCCCGACTGTTCGCCGCCGAGTACCGCGCCGGTTTTCTGCATCTGCTCAAGGACATACTTGTCGCCCACTCCGGCGCGCAGCATGCGGATGCCGGAATTGCGCAGCGCAATCTCCAGTCCCATATTCGACATGGTCGTGGCGACAACCGTTTCCTGAGCTAATTTGCCGTGGGCTTTCAACTCGCGGCCGGTCAAGAGCAGGACAGCGTCACCGTTGACCACCTTCCCTTGTTTGCAGGCGAAGAGCGCGCGGTCGGCATCGCCGTCGAAGGTGATGCCCAGATCGTACTTGCCACCGCTGGCGGCGACCGCCTTGGCGACAACTTCGGGATGCAGCGCGCCACAGTTCTCATTGATGTTGCGCCCACTAGGCTGATCGTTGATGAAATCGGCCTCGATGCCGCAGGCGCGAAATACTTCGTGAGCCACGGGTGTAGCCGCGCCATTGGCGCAATCGACCAGCACGCGCACCCCGCGGAAGCCAGTGCCCTTCACTGTTGCTGCAAGCCAGTCCACGTACTGCTGCAAGAGCACCGCGTCGGTTGCCATGGCCGGTTCCGGACTGGCCTTTGCCGCAGGGATCGATTTCAGCTCGGGCACGCGCCCGTGCAGCAGATCGAAAATGTCAGTTTCGATTTGCTCTTCCAATTCGTCGGGAAGCTTGTAGCCATCGTGGCTGAAGATCTTGATGCCGTTGTCGGTCCATGGATTGTGTGACGCGGAGATAACTACGCCGGAAGAGAATGCTTGCCGTGCCAGGAATGCAACTCCGGGAGTAGTAATCACGCCAGCATGCTTCACGCGGGCTCCGGCCCAGCACAGGCCTGAAGTGATGGAATCGCATATCCATGCGCTGGATTCGCGCGTGTCCTGTCCGATGACGACCTCGAGATCTTCGTGATGCTGGCGCAGGTAACGGCCAAGAGCGGCACCAATAGCGAAGACGGTGTTGTGGTCGAGCGGGGGATCGCCAGCCACACCTCGGATGCCGTCCGTGCCAAACAACATTCTCATGCGCAGAAATCCTTTCGGAATAAAGAAGGTGTACTGACCAGTTTACAAAATCCGGGGTTGCGGAAAACTACTTTGCTGTCACCACAGTTACGTGAACCGTAGAAGGAGTAACCAGGTGCAGCATGGGGTCGGAAACGTAGGCATGCGTGCTGAAGGTGGCGCGTCCGAGGACGCCGCTGGCGTCGACCGGGTCGGTGTTCACCGATTGCAAGCTCTCCAGGCGGTGCGTAGGTCCAGCTACGGAGACATTCGGCGGATCGACAGCCACCTCCTGCAAATAATAACCAGGAGCGGGTGTGCCGATAACCCGCGGAGAAACTTCCACCGTGCGCGTAGCGCGGGTATCGAAGCTGATGCGAAATTGGCTGGGAATGACTTGTTCCACCTCAACGTCACGGGGAGCGTGGACTCGCGCCGGAGGCAGATCGTAGGTGCGTTCACCGGGCCTGGCATTGGAAAGGTCAATGCTGGCATGGATCTGCGAGGCATTCATATCTCGCAGAACGCCCGAGTAGCCGCGCAAGCGTACTTGTATCTGCGGAATCGCTTCCGAACTGATTTCCAGGTTCGCAGGGGCGTTCACAAACTCGATGGGCACATTCAGCGCGATCTCGGCGACCGGTTGACGGGCGATGGCTGTCCAGAGCAGCACGGCAATCAGCAGCGAAACCAGCTTCAGTCCGATGTTGTGAAAGATGTATCTGCGCAGGAAGTCCATTATTGGGCTCCCGGATAATGGCTTTCGCCGGAGCGTTCGTACTGAGTCGTGCTCCCGCCGTCCCCATAGGACTCGATAGCCGGATTGATGGGTGTCGGCAGCGCGGAAGGTGGCACATAGCGGCGCAGAAGCTCGCTGAGGCGCTCGCGCAGGTATTCGGCGGTTATATCGCGCTCGATGTTGCCGGCGACCGCGACGCTGATGCCGCCCGTCTCTTCGGAGACGATCACCGCAATCGCGTCCGTCTCTTCAGTGATGCCGATGCCTGCGCGATGGCGAGTTCCCATCTGGGTTGATAGCACCGGGTTCATCGACAGCGGCAAGAAGCATGCCGCGGCGGCGATGCGCTCCTTCTGAATGATGACAGCGCCATCGTGCAGAGGCGCGCTGGGTCGGAAGATGGTCGCGAGCAGATCGTAGGAAAGCGTCGCATCGAGAGGCACTCCGCTTTCGATGTAAGTGCGGAGACCAATTTCGCGCTCGAGCACCATCAGCGCGCCCGTCTGGCTCTGCGAGAAGAGGTTGGCCGCGAGAACGATGTCGTCATACGCTTCCGCCATCTCCTTCGAGGAACGGCGGAACGTGAGATTGCGTCCCAATCGGGCAAGGGCGTGCCGGATCTCGTTCTGGAAGACGACGATTAGCGCGAAAATCGCGTAGGGCAGAATGGTTCCGACGACCCAATCCACTGTGCGCAACTCAACGATATGAGCGATGTAGAAGGCGAGGGCGAGTCCGCCAACTCCCACCAACACGGGAACGGCGCGGGTTCCGCGAATCAGGTTAAGGAATTGATAAATCAGCACAGCAACCAGCAGGATGTCGATAACAGAAATAGCCGACATCTGGGGCCAACGCCATAAGATCAGGCTCATGCTGGTTCCTTTGCGCTCTGGTCGCACGGAACACGACCGTTAAACTTATTTTAATGCAGCGGCTTGCCCGGGAAGCTAAACAATCTACGGACTTTCGCGATCTTTCACCGTTAACGCTAACGGGCAACTGCTGCAGTCTGGGATTGGCTGAAGGCGTGCGCGTCGTAATCGGAATGGATAATATCCACAATCGCACGGCCTGCGATGCGCGTTTCGGCGACGGAATGAATGTGGACGGGCAGGCTGAATCCAGCGACTGTGTTGTAGTCCTGCACGAACCTGATTTTTTTCACGAAGATGGAAGGCGACTTGACCAGCGTCCCTTCTGCGCGAACCAGCGACCCATCGCTCGGGTCGAGGTAGATGCGGCCTTTGAATAACCCAGGGCGTTTCTGATCGGGTCTCACCGCGAAGACGTACAGGGTCCGGCCATCAAAGGCTTCCAGCCCTTTGTAAGAAAACCTGTAGTTGGCATCGGTGATGGCGACTTTGGAACCGTCGCCCTTCTGGACGTGATCGACTTCCGACTGCAAAAGCCGGGCGATAACGTTTGACTTGATGAAGTTGTCACCTACGAAGTCGATGGCTTGGTAGGTGAGGGAGCGGGGGGCGGCAAAGACTCGACGTAGTTTGAGCCGGCCTCGTTGCGAACTTTGGGGCAATTGGGCGTCTACAACCGTAATGTCAGAGAACGACGCCAGCATATGCAATTGGTCGTACGCATGGTGCAAATAGACCATGAGCGCGGCGTCGGCGGCCAGGCGGGGCTTCGGTGCGGGCGTCTCCGTCGATATTTGTGCGGGTAAAGTGGAGACACTGGAATGCCCAGGCGTCTCCTCGCTGAAGGTAAACTCCTGTCCGAATCCACCCGCTACAAATAACAAAAAGGCTGTACAACCTAAGATATGAAAAAACCGACGGCTCATCAGGTACAAACCAGTTATTAATTATCTTGGCGAGTTGCAGTTGAAGCAAGTGATTGCTTACATGCACCCCAAGGTTGTTGGGACAAAAGCTGGATTGCCGATCTGCCAAATGACCAGATAGGATTCCGCCATGTCCGAAAAAGCAGTTCTGTCTGAGAACCCTGCCCAGACTTCGCAGGTGAACTCCAAGCCTTTGCAAACGGAAACCGAAGTCTTCGCCGTCTACGGCGCCGAGCCCGAAGTGCAGGCCTATGCCATGGCGAAATATTCCCGCTCCGCTCTTTCCATGAAAGAGTCGTTAAGAGAATTGAATGATCAGAAGGCCGAGAAGTTTCTAAATACTTTTTACTTCCAGTACGGACATCGCTCGATTGCCGACCTTGCGCACGTAGCGATCGCTGTTGAAAAGCTCTCTCTGCTGGCGGCAATTGCGCTGGTTGATGAACAACGTTGGGACGGGCAGGAGCGCTCCACGCGGTATCAGAATTTCCAGAAGAGCGGATACTACACGCCTGATTTTGCCGGCAATGAAGCGGCAGCGGACCTGTACCAGGACGCGATCGACGATCTCTTTCAGCACTACAGGTCGCTCTCCGAGACAGTATTTCAGTTCCTCGCGAGTCGCACGCCCAAACCCGAGGACCTTAAGCAGGAAGCGTATGAGCGCACATTGCGCGCTCGCGCATTCGACATCACCCGTTACCTGCTGCCGCTGGCGACTAACACATCACTCGGGGAAATCGTCAATGCGCGCACGCTGGAGACGCAAGTCTCACGGCTGCTGTCCGATCCGCACGAGGAGATTCGGCATCTGGGCGAACTGTTGAAGCGCGCCGCGACGCAGCCCGCGTGGAATCTGAATCAGGACCGATATCGCGATCTGGTGAGCCGTTTGCGGGAAAAGGACGAGGCGCTGGCGAACGAGGCAGGCGATCTGTTGCTGAAAGATGTTCGGGTGGCGCCAACGCTAGTGAAATATGCCGAGCCCAATGCCTACCAGATCGATGCTAGGCGAGAATTAACAACGGCGGCTGCCGAGGTGATGGCCGGAGAAGCGATTGAATCGGCGAAGCTGGTGGATTTGTTGGAAGACGAGCCCCTGGAAGTGGAACTGGCCACGACGTTGCTCTACGAGCACTGCCATTATCCGTACCGGCAAATTCGGCGGAAAGTCGAACAGCTGGGGGATAAACGTCGGGCGGAGATCATCGGCATCGGCATACGGCTGCGCGGCCGTCATGATGAGCTGCTGCGCGCCTATTGCTCCGGACAGAAGTTCCGCTTCGACATCCTCATGGATATAGGCGGCTTCCGCGACATGCACCGGCACCGCCGCTGCGTCCAGATTGGGCAGGGGTTCACGACCCAGCACGGTTTCGATACGCCGGATGAAATCCTGGCGGCTGGCGCTGGCGCTGGCGAAGAATACATGCAGGCGATGCAACGGGCGGCGGAGGCATCGACGCATTTGCGATCGCTGCTGGGCCGGGGCGAAGCAGCGCAAGAAAAATCCGAATACCTGATCCCGCTGGCTTATCGCAAGCGCACGCTGTTCAAGATGGATCTGGCGGAAGCCGTGTACATTTCCGAGTTGCGCAGCAAGCCCG
>CAZBCQ010000031.1:0-10515 GCA_964490255.1 uncultured Terriglobales bacterium
GTTCAGCCCTAGAGTACGAATGCTCCTACCTCGTCCCTCTCGATGTGCCCGCGCCATCCCGCTGTCGGGCGGAAATGAAACGTTGGTTCCGGCGCAAGAGGATTCAACCCGTCAAATTCGGCCTGATTCGAATGCACTCGCACATCCTCTGGCGCGAAATCAACCAGGGGAAATTCACGAATGCCGTATCCCTTGAATACCGTCGGGATTTTGCGGAAGTCGAAGCCCATCATCCCTGCCCCCACAGTGTCCACAGCCACTGGCGAGAAGCCGCCCAGCATCATTCCACAGACCTTCGCATTGGGTTCAAGTGGCCCTTCTCCTTCACCGGCGATGATGCCGTCCACTAGATGCAGACATTTCCGCTGCGCGTCTGAATGCAGCGTCCCGTCTCGATCCGCATATACCAGCACGCGGTTCAGATCGAGCACCGTTCGCCACAGCGTGTCATTTCCATACCAGCTGCCTTCGGTGTACGGATCCCGGCCCAGGCGTTTGGCGGCCGCTCCCGCCGCGACCGACAGCTTGCCCCATGCGCGCCGCAACTCCGTTCCCGAGTGCAGCGCTCGTTCCGCCAACCGTCCCGACAACCGCTTGGCAACGCTACGATGAAGGTATTCGTCTCCGGACTCCTCGGCTGCACCGTATCGTTGATGCGGCAGCCAGTCCTTGTGACCGTTGATCCCCACCACGTTCTTGAGGGCCGCCGTCACCCCTGCTTTCCTGTGCGTCTTCAGCTTGGAGATGGAGATCACGCAATCGGCTTGCAACACGGAACCTGCGACCAGATATTCATTCTTGTCTTGATTGTGGTGTTCCCCCACTGCACCTGCGCCATAACAAGTAACCCGGAACCTGTTGCTCGTCTGACTCACGTCTGTGAGGATGCTTGACTTCCTCAAATCGACCACGGCGTACCCGCGAGAATCCCCTGATCGATCCTCCACGCGAACCACGTGCCCGCGATCCGTTATTGCTCGCACTCGGCGAAAATCTACGATCTCAACCTCGACGCCGTACCTGCTTTGCGCATCATGTGCGATTTCGTGCAGTCCGTTTCGCTCGCAGATGTCGTCGAAGTCGGCCATCTGCAGCGGCGCGTCCCCGATCACAATTTGCCCGCGTCCTTGCAACGCCAGGCACGCATAATCAACGACCGCACGGATCACAGAACCGTGAGTGATTACACAACTAAGGCTGCCCCCGCGCAGATGGCGATTCATCACCAGGTTTGGCTTGATCGCCACCAACTGCCCGGGAGAAATAACCTCACCAAGTGGATTCCAATCAACACGCCCGTATCGTGCTTCGTCCAACTGCAGGAGATGGAACGTCTCCCGAACTGCGTCGTATGCCGCGTTCGGGGCGCCGCTGCCCGATAACGGCCCGTCGTATTCCGGATAGCGAAGCTGCGGATGGTAGGGCGGCGCCGTTGCGTAGCTCCAAGCCCGTGAATCGTAGTGCAGAGCTACATCTGGAGAGCTGAGGCTGCGACTCACTGGTGAGAACTCTCCAGCTCTGAAATTGTGAAGCGCTGTTTCCCTGAAGGCGAAGGCGCGATTGCACGCGGGAATTCGATGCTCAGCTTTGCTTCGCCTCCGAGTGCTTTCTCAGTCTCCGCAAGAATGCAATCGAGATCGGCGGACCGGAATTCAGGAGTCGCGACGATGCGTAGAACGAAATCCGTCCTGCTCTTTTGCACGAATTGAAACTGGCGAACGCTTTTTAATCCGTAGAATGCATGCGTGAAATACTCGCCGTGCACCTGGCGACCGCTCGGCGAGTGTATGAAATCCGAGGTCCTTCCCACCACTGTTTTGAGCATCGGACCCGGAAACCCGCACGGACACCCTTCCTTGCCCATCACGGCCAAATCGCCGATCTCGTAGCGGATGAGCGGCATCACGAAATTGGTGAGCGAAGTCACGAGTACCCTGCCCGGCCTTCCCAAAACCGGCGCTCCTGTGAGCGCATCGACCACTTCAATCACATGATCAAGAGGGTGGAGATGCAATCCTCTGCGGTGCAGGCACTCGCTTCCGATACAACCGACCTCTCGGCTTCCATACCGATCAAAAACGGGAACCTGGAAACAGCTCTGGATGACTCGCCGCTGATCTTCGGTCAGGCACTCCGCTGAAGAAATCACCGATACGAGCGGGTACGCTGGCTTGCGCCCCAGCTCAATCAGATACCGTGCGTAAACTGCCAGCGCGCTTGCATATCCCACAAGAACGTGTGGCCTGTAGCCTTGTAGTTCGCGATGATATTGCTCGATCGTGGCGCGTCCCATGGCGAACGCGTCATAGAACTTCACCCCGCGAGCTCTCATCAGCACTCGAGACTTCAACGACTGTAGCCTGCCGCGGTCTTTCGGCGAGCCCCAAAGCATCGCGACGCGATCTCCAAATCTCCATCCCTGCATGGCATCGCTGATCCACGCAGTCGCCAGAAGTTCGTCCCGGTACGCCTGGTCTTGCCATATCCTGACCGGTGTACCTGTCGAGCCGCCGCTGCTGTTCTGAACCAGACGTTCGCTTGGCCAGTTCTGCGCTCGCAAATTTTCGCTGCTAAGCTGCAGGTCTTCGCGTGTAAGCACCGGAAGGTACGGAAGCAGATCCGCTCTCAGATCACGAGCGCTTCCGAAACCCGCGAGACGCAGACGTTCGCGATAGAAGGGCACGTGTTCGGCCGCATGTTGCAGCAAACGGGTCAGCTTTTCCCGCTGGATTGAGCGTAGGTTCTCCCAACTCCCTTTGGGCGTCTGGGTTTTGTTCTGATAGACCTTCAACACCCGCTGCGATCCATGCCCGATGAGCAGGCATTGAAGTCTCATCGCCAATTCTGAGTGCGCCCTTTCAGTTCGAGAACTCATACTGAGCAGCTATCTGGTCCTCGTCATTACGGTCCGGTACGAATTCAAGTACGTGCGATCGCGAAGCAACCGACACCAGGGCGATCAGTAACCACGTCGATTTCTGTGTTTCCCATGTCGAGGCCAGTACGCCAACGAACCAGGTCGATGCGACAGCAGCCCACATCAGGCGTTCGCTACCGGCAAGCCGCCATACCGCTCCTGCGGTTTTTACGAGGATCGCAGCAAAGATCACGAATCCCACGATTCCCAATTCCACGAGCACCGACACGAACGTGTTATGCGCCACTACACTCTCGCCCAGAAACCGCCCGGATACTTGCAGATAGCCGCCTGCTCCGATCCCGAGCAGAGGGTGGGTTGCAAACTCTTTCAGTCCAGCGGCCCAGATTCCGGTCCTCTGGTTCAAATCGCCCCCATCAAGCTGCGCGGAAATTGAAGACACTCTTGCCCACGATGCCTCCGGCACGAAAGCGACCAAACACCACGCGCAAACGCCGACTGCTGCTGCGAGCATCAACCGTGTCGACCAGCGCATCCGGCGCAGACCGAGCGCCGACACAATGAACGCAGTGCAGCACGCGAGCACCCCAGTTCGTGATCCTGTCAACGCAATCGCGATCGGTGCCGCAATGACGTATGCCAGCAGGAAACATTTCAGCCACAAAGCTCGCCTGCGGACTATCAGGAAACACACCATTGGGATCGCGAGCGCTAATGTGAGCGCCTGATCATTCGCATTGAATCCAGCCGCTGTGTAGCGTAGATCCTGACTGCCGTTTCCGGCGGCAAACTGAACAAAGGTCACCACCACAGTGATCCCGGCTCCCGCTACGTAGGCCCAAAGCAGGTTGTGGACGTCGATTTCGTCGCTCACTACTTCCGAAACCACCCAGAACATCGCCAGTAGCTGAATCAGCGTTTGCGCTCTGACCAGCGTTGTGTCCTGATCCGCGCTCCATGCGGCGGATAGAAGTGCGCACATCACAAACGCAGCCGTCAGAAATAGCGTTGCTTTTGGCTTCCGTAGGCGCCCTGCCGAGGCGCAGCGCAGCAGCGCAGCGACGAATGCCACGATTCCCACTAGCTGGCTGACGGTGCCAAACGCCTCCAGCGACACAGTGTTCTGCCAGGGAATCGTGAACACGAACAGCCACAACAGCAGGAAAGCTACGCGATGCATGGATCCGTCTTAAACCACTCCGCTGGACCACGCGATGGGTCGTGAGGGAAGTTAAAGAGCGTCACTAACCGTGGGCTGCAACAGACGCAATGTGCGCCTGGGGCTCGGCAAGGCGTTTCGAGCAAACACTGCCGTCCACGCCAGGCTCAATCCAAGGACCAAAAGTCCAATGACAGCGCGGCTACTCAAGCTCTCGCCCGTGAAGCGCACCAGCATCGCGGACAGCACCATGATCGAGAACCCGGCAAGCAGGGGCGCTAGCGTGCGGCGAAGCAGGCCGGAAGCGTTCAGCAGCAACGTGGTATCCAGAATCACGCGCAGTACCCACACGGTCGCTGCACCTTGCACGCCGCCATACCTAAGTCCAAGCCACAATGCGAACAAAAACGGAATGAATTCGATGGCGTGGAACTTTGCGACCAGGTCGGGGCGTCCGTGCGCTTGCAACTCAGCGGATGGAATCCATGACAGGGCATTCACCCACATTCCCACGAGCAGTAACTCACCGATGCGCGAAGACCGTGCCGCCAGTTCCGGCCCAATCCATGCTCGAAAGAACGGATGGACTGCTGGGATCGTGATCGAGATCGCGCACGTCAACACCGCAGCCAGCACCAGCGACGACCGTGTTGCCAACTTCTGCCGTTCCGCCTTGGTCTGCGTCGAGAATCGCGGAAACAGGACTCGCGAGAGACTCGCGGGCACCATCGAGAATTTCGTCGCGAAGTTGCAGGGAACCGTGTAATACGTGACCGCTTGTGCTCCGCGCATCGCACCCACCAGCAGGCGATCCAAGGTTGCCATCAGCGGCGTGAGCAGACCTGAAACTGTGATCCAACTGCCGAACGAAAACAGCTCTTGGCTTTTCCGCCAGTTCACGCACGGCAATCCATGGAGCGGAATGATTTTCCTGCACGCCAAGAACAGCGGCAGGCTTGAGACCATTCGCGCCAGCACCGCGGCGCCCACAAGCCACTTCAGGTCCGGCCCGTGCCAATACGCCACCGCAAGTGGAAACAACTGGAAGGCCGCTGCACTGAAGACCTGCAGCGAATTTACAACCAGGAACTGCTCCCTGCCCTCCAGCGCTCCGACCATCACGGACAAATTCGTCGCGACCGGAACTGCCGCAGCTAACCACGGCAACGCCGAAAACAACTCAGGCTTCAGTGACGGTGGAATATTGAGCCATACGCCAAGAAAGCCTCGCGCAACCGCCCAAAGTGCGAAACCGCCAACGAATCCGAAGGCACTGTTGATCAGCAAGGCTGTCCAGAATACGGACGCTCTCTCGCGATCGTCGGCCTCCTTCAATTGGGCGATGCTTCGGGACGTCGCTCTGCCGAGCCCCATATCGAAAATGGCGAAGTAGCTGAGCAGCAGCCACACCATTGCCAGCACGCCAAAGCGCACATCCCCAACCAACCGCAGATATGGCGGGATCGTGAACAGCGTAAGGATCAGCGGAACAATCGCGCCCGCCATGTTGATCGCCGTGTCCCTCGAAATCCGCCCCCGACTCATCTCCCTAATACCTGCCGTAGATCGCCGCTCCAACCGCTGCCTGGACACCAGCCTCAAGCCCACGCTTCATCGCGCTCTTCGCGGCACTGGACGGAACGAAGACGATATCTCCATCCGTGAGCGGAAGGTCTGGCGATTTTGAACCCAACATCGCGTTCAGATTGATCGGCACTTCCGCCCGTCCCCGCGGCGTAGTCCGGATCAGTTTCGCTGATTTCAGTGCCGCCGTACGATTCACGCCTTGTGCGAGCGCGACCGCCTGCAGCACCGATAGCTGATCGCCCTGATCCATGGGGAAACCGCCCGGCCGCGCAACATCGCCAACCACGTAAACCACTCCAGCGCGTTCGATCAGCACGGTATCTCCGGGAAAAATTTCTGGATTGTCGCGCGCCTCGCCCTTTGCTCGCAATGCGACTCTCTGTGTCGTACGCGGCGCGCGGCGAGTGATGTCGACCATGCTTCCTGCCAGTGGCGTTGTCCCCTCGGCCATCGACAGATAATCGAGCAGTCGATGCGACCCCACAGACGGATAAATACCTGGCTTTTTTACTTCGCCTAATATCGAGACACCCTGAGTTGCAAATTCGGCTACAAAGACGCTCACCTGCGGAGTGCGCACGTAACCACCGTCTGCAAGCTTTTGCGCGATCTCGTGTTCCAGTTGGTCCGTCGTTCTGTCCTGAACCGAAACTTCACCGATCAGAGGTAACGAGATCACACCGGCATTACTGACTCGGAACTTCCCGCTCAACTCAGGAACATCAAATACATTGATCTCCAGGAGATCGCCACCCGAGATCTGCAACGCAGTCCGAGGCGTCTCCGCCGCTGCACTCACCACCAACAAGAATGCGAGTGCCACGATCAGCAGAACTCGCAGTTTAGCTCTCAGCATTTCGCCTCCCGGTGATAGTGCGACACCTTATCTGCCGAGTGCCCGTAATACTCCGCGTATGCCAGCGACTTCGGAGCCAGATCGTTCACCACGACGCCTGCAATCTTCGCATTCACGCGCCGCAAAAGTTCGACCGTACGTTTTAGCGACTGACTGCCCGTCTGGCCCGATCGCGCCACCAGCACTACGCAATCCGCCATTGACGCCAGAACCACAGCGTCGGTGACCGCAAGCACCGGGGGTGTGTCGATCACGATATGCTGGTATTGCTCACTGCATTGGTTCAGCAGCGTCTGCATGCTCTCCGAAGCCAGCAATTCCGCAGGATTTGGCGGTTGCTCCCCGGCCGTAATGACGTCGAGTGTTGGCATGTTTGGCAATGGAATGGCAGCCGGCGCGCCGCTCACACTGCCAGAAAGGTACGCGCTCAGACCGACCGGACTCTTAATGCCCAAATACCTGTGAAGAGTGGGCCTTCGCATGTCGGCATCAATCAGCAACACTCTTCGCCCAGCTTGCGCAAGGACGGCGGCGCAGTTCGTTGATGTCACGCTCTTCCCTTCCTGTGGAAGCGAACTCGTAACAACGATGATCTTGGGAGGCGTTCCCGGTGACGACAGCAGCAACGAAGTACGAAGCGCGCGAAACGCTTCTGCGAATTGCGAACTGGGTCGTTCCAGGATAGCCGGCCCGCCATGCTCGGCGTTCCCGTTGATCGCATCCTCATCGGCGATACGTGGAATCATTCCCAGCGAAGGCATCTCGCAGTAAAACTCCACGTCTTCCGGCGTTCGGATGGATCCGTCCAGATGTTCCCGCAATATGGAGGCGAATACACCTGAGACCAGACCACCTGCCCCGCCAAGCGCCAGGTAGAGTGCGATCCGCGGCTCCGCAGGTTCTGCCGGAACGCTCGCCGGATCCACAATATTCACGTTGCTCGACTTCAACCCCGCAATGATTCCCGCTTCCTTCAGGCGCTTGAGCAGGTCTTCGTAGAGATCGCGGCTCGAATTCACATCACGTTTCAGCATGGCGAACTGCATCGCATCGCCATTCATTTTGTAGGCCTGCTGCATCTGCCGATCCACTGCGGCGGCCAGCAGTTCTTCGCCTTTGAGTGAAGCGAGGTATTCGCTCTTCAATTGCTTCCCTACCAGCTTCACTTCCTGCTGGATCGCGGCATCTACATCCGCCAATTGCGCGCGCGCCTGTATCACTCGCGGATACGATGGCCCGTATTTTGCGTTCAACTGAGCCAACTGTGCGCGCAGTTCCGCTTGCTGCTTGCGGAGCGAACTCAACACGCTATTTGGATCGATACTGGCCACTAGCTGGGGATCGTTGCTCAAGGAAAACCTGTATTTCGCCTCTCGCAAGATGCGGTCGCCCTGCGCAGCTGAGAGTTGCTCATTCAACTGTTCCAGTTTGGACATGACGACATTGTTCACTTCGTCCGTTCCGAGCAGTCCGGTTTGTTTTTGATAGTCGACCAGTTTGGCTTGTGATTCTTCCGCTCTGCGCTTCAAATCATCAAGCTGTTGTGTCAGCCAATCGGAGGCCTGGATTGCAGCCTCGTACTTAGTCTTGAACCGTCGCTCGATGTATGCGGTCGCCAACGCATTCACCACTCGGGCTGCCAGTTGCGGATCGCCGCTGCGAAAACGGATTTCCACGATCTCAGTTTTCGGCAGCAGGCTTACATTCAGGCTCTTCTGAAAACGATCCACTAACTTGGTGCGCAACTCCGGGCTGTCCTGATCAATATCGTTTGGACCGGTTTCCAATAGGGATCTCTCGAAGATCCTGCGTCCGGCAAAGCTGCGATTCGAGTACAGGTGCTCCTGCTTAATCACCGCCCAGGCCAGTGTTTCGCTCTGCAAAATGCGCATCTGGGTTTGCAGTCGAGTCGTCGGATCCAACCCGGTCAGCGGCTGCAACTGTTCCAGTCCGAGGGCATCGGAATCATCAAAATCCAGGAAAAGACGGGCGGTCGCATCGAAGCGTTTTGGGACCACCAGAATCGTGATTACCGCGAGGACCAGTGCTCCAATGAAAAAACTTGCCAGGGTCCACTTACGGCGACGTAGCGTTCGGCCGATCTCAAGGAGCGAGACTTCCTGATCGCCCGCACGGCTCCGATCGGCGCTGGATGTGCGTACAGCCCTGGTCACTCCTCGACTGCGGGGGATCAATGCTTCCGATTTCATCTTCATGCGACGTCTATACGCGTTCCAAGGCTTCGCCCCGTCACTTACAGCTGGGACTCGTGACCTGCCCGCGTAAACAACAACGCCCGCTCACGGTAGCCTTCCTTTTTCAGAAATCGGCTGCTGACCGTTTGCGGGACGCGTGTTATTAGTTTGGTTGAACTGTAGGACTGGCGAGAAAAGTGCTCAGTGACGCAGACTACGAGCAGAAGACAAAAAAAGAAATTCCGATTCCCATAAGGGATCGCTAAGCAAGTGTCGGGCCACGATCTACCGCAGGACGCGAACTGACAATCACGAGCCGAATGATCGAACTGCTTCTATCAACCGGTCTACATCGTCAACCGAATTGTAGAAATGGCAGCACACCCGCACTCCGCCAACTCCAGCCGAGTAGCGAACCGACACGACTATATTATTTGTTTCGAAGACCTTCGCCAGCTTGCGGTTACGCTCCACCGATCCCAGATCAAAACACACGATGCCGGCACGGTGTTCGCGATCGAAACTGGTCACAATCGGCACGCCGATTCGCTCCAACTCCCGCAAGAGATGATCAATTACAGTGTTCACCTGCTCGGCAACCGCTTCTTTTCCTAACTCACAAGTCAGGCTTAAGGACGCCCCCAGGGCCGCCGCTCCGGCAAAGTTCGTCGTGCCACCGACCTCGTATCCTCGCGCTTCATCCAGGAACTTGTACTCGCGCACCGCTTGAGCATCTGGCGATTCCAGGTAGGCTCCCCAGCCGCCCTCAGGCGGTACGGTTCCCATGAGCCCGACTGTCAGCGGATTCAGCTGCGGCATCGTTTCTCGGTTTACATACATGAAGCCGGTGCCGAAAGGCGCATTCAACCACTTGTGGCCGCCACAAGCGATGAAATCAGCCGGCGTCGCTTTCACATCCAGTGGAATCGCTCCGAGCTGCTGGATCGCATCCACGACAAGAAAAACGTCATGATCCCTGCAGAGTCTGCTCAGCGCCCCTAAGTCGCATCGGTATCCGCTGGTCCACTGCACGCTGCTGACGGCGATGACTTTCGTACGTGGAGTAATCTTCCCCGCGAAATCCTCTACCCAAAGCTCGCCCTTACGGTTCGGAACGACATCAATCTCGATCCCAACCGTCTGCTGCTTCTGAACCCACGGCAGCGCCACCGCCGGATATTCCATATCGCACAGCAGCACGCGATCACCCTTCGCAAGCGGAATCGCATCAGCGGCGATCGTCATCCCGCGTGTGGTGCTCTCGACGAGTGCGATCTCGGTTTCGTCGGCATTGACCAACCACGCCGCATTGCGACGGGCATTTTTTAACATGGCATCAAATTCGCCCCATATTTGCCCGGCACCTGCATCCACGCGCGCGGCAGCGATGTCGATCATGCGCTCAACAGCTTTAATGGCGCGCTGGGGAGCCAGGCTCAGCGCACCGGCATTGAGGTACGTCTTCCCGCTGAGGCCGGGGAATTCTTTTTGGATGGTCTCGTGAGGAATCATTTGTCTCGTCTGATTCTGTGCTAATGGAGCCTGATCGGCCAGATGGAGCCGCTCGCCCCCGAGCGGGCGAAAGTTACCGTGTTAGCTCGGCTTTGCGTCCCTCGTGATATTCGGACAAGATGGCGTTCGCCGAGACAATGGTGGCCAAAGCCTCGCAGAACGATTCCAGCTCCTTGCCCGGAATCGCCATGTACAGTTCGTCGTCGCCGATCCCGGTGTAGGTCCGATTGCCGATGCATCCGGTGCTTGCCGTGACTCCGCCGGCCATCGCCGCTGGAATGGCCATGCATGTCGGACGTCCAAGGGCCTGCATCGGAGAGGCGATCCC
>CAZBCQ010000031.1:10615-18393 GCA_964490255.1 uncultured Terriglobales bacterium
TTCTGATGATCGCTTTGCTCGGTATAGAAACTCCTGCCCTCACCGGCCAAGCGCCAGTAGCTGCATCCTGAGGGCTGGGAGCCCTCGAACTTCGCCACTCCGTCCGCTTCGTCGACAAACGCAACCGCTACCGGACGCCGATTCAGTCCCAGCGAGTGCGTCAGCTGCTGCTCAATCTTCTTGTAGTCTGCCATTTGTCCTCGGGAGACATGGTACAGGACGGCGGAGGGTGTGGGCGAGTCACGAGCGGGGTCGCAAGTAGCTAGTAGCAGCGGCTTCTGCGACTAGCTACCAGCTACCCCATTGTTCGGACAATGTGGATGGGGCGAACTACGACCCCACCTTGGCATGCGACATCGCTGCCGTGCGTTCCAGCTTGTCCCAGTTGAACGCCCGGCCTTCCATGGCTCGCTTCAGCGTCTTGAACAGCACCACCGAGAACAATTGCCGGTACGCGAACCTTTGCAGCCAGACGTGCGCCAGCAGCCACGCATCTTCCTTTGCATTCTGATCGCGGCGCTCCAAAAGGAAGGCAATCGTGGACGCGACGAAGTCGATCACCAGGAACATGACGAAGAACACCACCAGCTTCATCAGGCTCGCCGGATTCGCGGTCTCCGGATGGAAGTGCTTGTCCAGCGCGTAGGTGAGCAAGCCGAACAGGAACATCAGGTCAATGAACGGCGACACCACGGGCAGCAGGATCTGGAAGATGATGATGTTCGGCAGCGCCACCCATCCCAGCGTGCCTTTGCGCGCAAATGCGCCGCGATGTTTTACCACGGCCTGCAGGATTCCAAACGACCAGCGGAAGCGCTGCCGCATCAGCCCGCGTGGGCCGCTCGGCGCTTCCGTCCAAGCCAGTGCGCGATCTTCGTAGATCACTCGATAGCCACTCTCCAGCAGAGCCATGGTCAGATCGGCATCTTCCGCAACCGTATCGACCTTATACAGGCCGGCATCGCGCACCGCCGACGTGCGCCACGCCCCGATCGCTCCCGGTACCACGCTGACGGCGCCCAACGCATCCAGCGCGCGTCGTTCGAAGTTCTGGCTGGTGATGTACTCCAGTGCCTGCCAGCGCGTCCACAGATTCACGCGGTTGCCGACCTTGGCATTCCCCGCGACCGCGCCGATGCGCGAATCGAGGAAATGAGGTACGAGTCTCGAAATTGCATCGCGCGCGATTACCGTATCGGCGTCGATGCCGACGAATATCTCCTCATTCACGAACTCCAGGCCGTAGTTCAACGCATCGGCCTTTCCGGAGTTCGGCTTCGTCAGCACCGTAACTTTACCCGACGCAATCTCGCTCCGGAACGCTTCCTGGGCAACCTGCAGCGTGCGGTCTTTCGATCCGTCATCAATAACGATCACGCGCAGCTTCGAGTAATGCGACATAAGCGCCGCGCGCACCGTGCGCTCGATCACCTTCTCTTCGTTGTAGGCCGGAATCAGCACGGCAACGGCCGGCATGAACTCGATACTGCCCGTCTTGCGTTCCTTGTGTCCTCGCCAGAACCGATCCCAAATTGCCAGAGCACCCACACCAAACAGCCGTAAGCTCATCAGGATGTCGCCGACGTAAAAGACGAGCACGATGGCCGCCATCAGCAACCCGAACAACTCAAATCCAACTCGGTCGATCCGCGCGCTCCAGCGTTCATTCGCTGAAAGCCGAGGCATTACGTCGGTCTCTGATTTGCCCAGCAACTGTGCAACGGTTACAAACTCATACCCTCGCGCACGTAGCTGATCAATGATCATCGGGATGGCTTTTGCGGTCTGCCCGCGGTCGCCGCCACCGTCATGCATCAGGATGATGCTGCCCCTTCCCGCCTGATCTAGCACATGCTGAGTGATCTGTTCGGCTGTGTAGTGCGGATTGTCCTTCC
Organism: uncultured Terriglobales bacterium; assembly: GCA_964490255.1. Lineage (GTDB taxonomy): Bacteria > Acidobacteriota > Terriglobia > Terriglobales > Acidobacteriaceae > JAJPJE01. The sequence goes on from CAZBCQ010000031.1 coordinate 12,511, forward strand.
AGTCGTTCGGATCGATCTTGTCCCCGATGGTGATCAATCCCATATCCTGCGAAATTTCCAGCGGCCTCACCTGGTCGGCGGTGTCCGGCTCCTGGTCGATCGAGTACGGCGGCCGGAAGAGCAAGGTCTTGAAACCGTAACGGCTGGCGAACAGCATCTCCGTCAGGTTCAGCTCCAACTTCATATACCGCTTTGAAATGGCGCTGATGTCCGGATGCGTGAAACTGTGATTGCCGATCTCGTGCCCTTCCCGATAAATCCGATCGGCAACGCCGGGATATTTCTCCACCTGCACGCCGATCAGGAAGAACGTGCCTTTCACTCCCCGCGACTTCAGCGCATCGAGGATCTTCGGCGTCCACGTCGGATCCGGTCCATCGTCGAACGTGAGTGCAACCTTCTTGTCTCTCGCGCCGTACTGGTCGATCTCGTAGGGAACCGGGTATTGTGTGATCTCCTCGTCCGTCACCAGCCCCGTGCTGGCATCCACCGTTACATCACGCTGACCGGGCGCAGGACGCTTCACAATCTGCAGGACTTCGCCCTTGCCCTCCATGTCTACATCCTGGCCGGGCAACAAGTTCTTCAACTTCTGCGGAGCGTTGGGCTCCTGCGGCAAATCCCATATCGCCCAGAGTGAGCGGTCTTCTGATCCCAGTCGCCACAACGCAAAGGTCTGGATTCCAAGAGCTTTCGCAGCCCGCATCTGGTTCAGCACCGTGACGCCATCCATGAACCAGAGTTCATGGCGGTGATTGTTGTCGTCCAGATACGCGAAATGCGGATTCAGGCTGTCCGAATCGAAGTCGATGGTGGCATCGGCATCAGTCGCCGAAAGCCACGCCTCCTGCACCGAAACTGAAATAGCGTCTGGCTTCTTTTTCGAACCCTTGTCGGGCATCAGCCAGTCGTACCCATAGCTGCCCACGCCACAAATAAGCTTCTCGCGTGGAATGATCTTCAGCTTCTGGATCAGGTTCTTCGTGAACCATTGCTGCGAAGAGATCGGTCCCGGGTCGCCTTCCGCGTAGTGCTCGTCGTAGTTCATCAGGACAAGGCCATCGGAATTTGCGGCCAGGAACGCGTAGTCGTAGTCCGGGTCGGTCGCGGGTACGCTGATGTGCAGTTTCAGTCCGCGCTGTTGGAAATCCTGATGAATCTCCTGGACTAGCGCCTTGTATCCGCCCTGCGCCTCTGTCGGAAAGCCCTCAAAGTCCAGGTTGACGCCCTTGTACTTGTCGCTCGCCAGAAAAGTCAGCAATTGCTGCCGGAAGCTCGCGCGCGACTGCGGATCGTTCATCATGTCGGCGATGTTTGTCAGCCACTCTCCACCATTCTTCGTAGGGTCGAAGTTATTGATCAGCGGCAGAACTTCCGTCTCCGCTTTCTCGAACCGGAGCAACTGCATGACCTTTTCATCGACGGGCTGGACTTTCCCGCCCTGGAGCACCGAATACAGCTTGTTCTCCGGGCTCACCGCCTGAATATTGCCGTCAGGCGTAACTACATGCAGCCATTCGGGATAGAGAATGTCGATCTGGCGAAGATACTCGCGGAGTGAGGCAAAACTGCCCGCGTCCCAGGTCACGTAGAAGGCAGCACGAATTCCTTCATCGGAGTTCAGCACCACCTGCGAGGCTGGCTTTGTCGTCTTACGGCGCCCGGCTGCCGCCACTATTTTCGTATGGTGAGGCTCTTTTTCCTTTAATGCGTGGTACGCCTTCTTCTGTTCCGGTAGCAGCAGCGAAGGCAGGCTCGAGCCCTTCAGCAGCGAGACCACAAAGAAGACGAGCAATAGCGTCAGGAATAGGACGCAGACGTCCACAACGCGCCGGAATCTTCTCCAGCGCTTGCGTTGCGGATCATAAAAAATGGGCTTAGCCATGAACGATTGTGGGTTCCATCCTAGATTCGGCACCCACCTGCGTCAAACCAGAGTGCTTACTACCAGTGGTATACATTTAGTAGGAAAATTACCAACTTAATGCAGAAACCCTGCCCAGCGAGCGTTGACGCGGTCGCTCCCAACCTCATACGGCGTCATTGGCGGTTTTTCCTTCTATTCAGTTTAATCGCATTCGCCTTCCGATTGTGTTTCCTGTTGCGCTTTCGCATGCTCACCGCCGATACCTTCGTCTACGGTGATATCGCCAGGAACTGGGTCGAATCGGGAATCTACGCGATCAGCGGCTCCACCGGCCCTGAACCTACCTACATTCGGATGCCCGGCTATCCGGCCTTTCTGGCCGTCATCTGGAAAATCGTCGGCCTGGAGCATTACACGGCGGTCCTGATCGTCCAGATGTTCGTTGACGTCGGCACCTGCTTCTTGATCGCCGACCTCACCCGCCGGCTCGTGCCATCACGACTTTGGGTGCCCCACCTCTGCCATCCTGTGGCAGAGGTGGGTGACACAGAGGTTGATTTGTCGTCACGCGGAGAACATAAGGAGGAGGTGCGGGTGCCCCACCCTCGCCGTCCTTTGGCGTGGGTGGGCGCCGACCGTGCCCCCCTCATCGCTTTCGCGCTTGCCGCTCTTTGCCCTTTTTTCGCCAGCTATTCTTCGGCCGCGCTCACGGAATGCTTGGCGATCTTCTTCGCAGCGCTGGCATTCGACGTGGCGCTCGCAGCCCTTGAGCAACCCCAATCCAAGCAGCGTTGGATCGGCTGCGGACTCGCCCTTGCGGCAGGAATCTTCCTTCGTCCCGACGGCGGCATGCTTCTCGCTGCCATAGGATTGTTCCTGATCTGGCGATTCCTTCGCACGCGCCAAACCCAGCTTATCGCCGGGCTTGTGCTGATGGCCCTATTCGCGCTGGCGCCTCTCGTCCCATGGACCATCCGCAACTGGCGTTTGTACCACCTCTTCCAGCCACTCACGCCCGTCAACGCGAATGCGCCGGACGAATTCGTCGCCTACGGATTCCAGCGCTGGCTCCGTACCTGGGTCACCGACTACTCATCGATGGAAGACATCTGGTTCAATGTCCCATTGACCGAAATCGATATTGAGAACGTCCCACCACGCGCATTTGATTCGCCCGACCAGCGCGAGGAGACCCAGCAGCTCTTCGACGAATACAACAACGGCGCAAAAGTAATCACGCCGCAGCTCGATTTTCGCTTCGCACAGCTCGCCGACCGCCGTATCCGCGATTCGCGTTTTCGCTACTACGTCTGGCTGCCTGCTTTGCGCCTGGCGGACATTTGGCTCCGGCCGCGAACGGAGATGCTCCCCATTGATGTTCACTGGTGGCGTTATTGGGACGATCCGCGCGACTTCGCGCTGGCGCTCTTGCTGGCCGCCATTAACGCTTTTTACTTGATCGCTGCCGTAGTGGGTGCGATTCGATGGCGGCTCTATCTGGAAGGGCTGGGAATCATTTTGCTGTTCGTCGTGATCCGATCCGTGTTTCTGATGTATCTACCCAATCCCGAGCCCCGTTACACGCTTGAGTGCTACCCGGCCGTGATCGCTCTCGCGGCGCTCGGCCTGACCTCGCGAACAAAAGCAGCAGTGGCTCGGGCGCCCTCGCCCGCGTGACCAATTAGGTGGTGATGAAGCCCGCTCGCCTCGATCGGTCGAACGCGCATTAGTCAGAGCCTGACGATCAGCAGTGCTTCCTTCGCTTCGCGTGCGACGAAGATAAGCAACTCACGCCGACAGATCGTTTAAAGATCTGACTACTGCATCTTGAGCGGTGAATCCGTCATGCGGAACTGTGTTCGGAAGTGTTCGGAGAGGAGTTGTATGGCTTCTTTGTTCTGCACAGGGTCGGACTGTGCCAGATATTTCATGGCATCCACCAGCAGGCGCTGGCCTTCCACGTAACGAGGATCGGTGCTGCGTTCCCGCTTGCGCCGGCCCGGATCGGGTGTTACTGGAATCGTAAAAACTTTGCCCATTACCTCACCTGGTTTCAAAACTACTCAGCACTGGGACGCCCCACGCGCCGCCAATGGTTGCACAAGTATAGTCGCCGCGTAAGCACTGCCACTAGAGAATCTGAGGGTACCCTGTTTTTCTGAAACGGGCCTAGCTGTTGCGCTTCAGTTTAAAGACGTCGTCCGGTAGCTTTGGGTTCAGTTTGATATTGCTATATTTCGAGAGTTTGTAGTCACCGCTCGGCGCAAAGAGCTGTTGCTGGACCGAAACGCCGCGAGCAGGATCGATCCACAGCACGATCTTGTTGAACATGCCTCTCGCACGTTCTGATTTTGGCGTTAATTGCAGTTTGGCGGCATTTACGCCCTGAACCTGCTCCGTACCTGCATACTGCACATCAAAGGACTTCAACATTTCGTGGCCGCCACCGCCGAATCCCAGCACCAGAAAGCTCTGCACGTCCGCGCTACTCTTGCCGGCATCGTAGGACTGCGTCTGCTTCGTCTTCGGGGTATAGATATCCACCCTGCTGTTCTTAAACAAAATGTATTGTTGCACCGGATCACTCTTCGACTGTCGCACTTCGGCCGACATTTCTACCGAATTGCCCTGCTTGCGGTAGTAGATCGTTCCAACCTTAAGATCGTGATCGTTCACTACTGCCGTATAGGTGTCCCACTCGAAGTCGGCTTGGGCGGCCTTAAACGTGGCCGCGGTCGCATCCATCCGATTGAGCACTTGCTCGAGCGCGGCGGAATCGTTTTGGGGAGTCTGGACCGAAGTCTGGGGAGAGCCTTGGGCGAAAACAAAATCCGCGCACCGAAATCCGTAGAAGCCGATTGCCAGGACGCCAATGAGCACGGGGAGCGAACCACGGATCAACAGCCTATTGACCTTCTGACGGCCTTTAACGTTCAACATGCACCTTATATACCGTCACCCGTCCTTTGGCGTCTTTGACCGTGTCCCACTTCGTGATCTCAACCTCTCCGGCAATTGGCTCGATGACGCGCGACAGATCTTCGCGAACCATCTCGTCGTTCGCTCCCGGACGAACCGCAGCAGCATCGACTTCGTACAGGAATCCCGACGCGCCTTCTGGTTCCACCACCACTTCTGTTTGATGCGGTGTACGCTGAACCGGTTTGTCTTTGAAAAACGATCGCGGCGTCAGGAAGATGAACAGCAGGATCAACGTGACCATCACGTCGTAGTGGAATCCGGCACGCTTGTGCGTCCAGAAGATGTAGCTTTTGATCGTGTTCCACATGTTCTGCCGACTCAAAGTTTAGCAGGGCAAGAGCGGAATCTGAAATCTCAATCCGATGTCGGGTTCCCGAAAACGTTTTCGGGATGTTCCCGCGCGTATCTGATCCAAGCGTCGTAGATCAAACTCTTGTTGCCGGTCGACCGAGCTCTTCGGGTCAGCTCATTTATCCGGTTCAGCTGACCATGCTCCTCAAGACATTCGTGGAAGTCATCGCTGGCAGCTATCTCCACTCGGAGCGAGTTGACGATCGCAGAAGCTTCTGCAAACCACTCTGCCATCTCGCTCAACCCGAGTTCGCGTAACCCCGCCTCTGTCGCGCGGACAAAACCCGCCTCGCCAAAGTTCAGGAAGTGCCAGCCGATGTCGTCTAAGGTCAGGCTAACGTCGAGGTGATGCGTGGCGGCCATCGCGCGCAATCCTATGGGCAGGTCACCGATTGCAGACGCGTACGAACCGTCGTCACTATATGGATTTGCTAACGGGCTCACCGAACTGCTCAATAACGAGAAGATCGTCTTAAGCAGTTCTTTATCATTTAGTGCCAAAGCGGGATACTGAGCTCTTGATGACTCGCTATTCATTCGAGAACATCATACGGCGGTAGCTATTGCTTCTTCCTTCGCCGGATCTTAGTTCCTCCTTGGCTGGATGACTTCTGCTCCCATGTACGGCCGCAGCGCTTCCGGGACCAGCACGCTGCCATCTTCCTGCTGATAATTCTCCAGGA
>CAZBCQ010000031.1:18493-33198 GCA_964490255.1 uncultured Terriglobales bacterium
CGCAGCGCTTCCGGGACCAGCACGCTGCCATCTTCCTGCTGATAATTCTCCAGGATCGCCAGCCACGTGCGCCCTACTGCGAGTCCGCTGCCGTTGAGCGTGTGCACGAAGTCCGTTCCCTTCTTCCCTTCCGGACGATAGCGGATGTTCGCACGCCGCGCCTGGAAGGCTTCGAAGTTCGAGCACGAAGAGATTTCGCGGAACAACTGCTGTCCCGGAAGCCAAACTTCAAGGTCGTAGGTCTTCGCCGAAGAAAAACCCATATCGCCCGTGGACAGTGCGACCACGCGATAAGGCAATCCCAGCTTCTGCAGCACCGTCTCCGCATCGTGCGTCAGCTTTTCATGCTGGTCATACGAGTTCTCTGGACACGCGAATTTCACCAGCTCAACTTTCTGAAACTGGTGCTGGCGAATAATCCCACGCACATCTTTTCCATAGGATCCCGCCTCACTGCGGAAACATGGCGTGTATGCGGTTAATGAAATCGGCAACTGCGCCGCATCGAGAATCTCGTCCCGATACAAATTCGTAACGGGTACCTCTGCCGTCGGAATCAGGTAGAGATTCTTGTCCCCCTGCGGCACTTTGAACAGGTCCGCCTCAAACTTCGGCAACTGTCCGGTGCCATACATAGAATCCGCATTTACCAGGAAGGGCGGCAGCACCTCGGTGTATCCATGCTCTTTGGTATGCATGTCGAGCATGAAGTTCGCGAGAGCGCGCTCCAGCTTCGCGCCCATGTCCCAATACACGGCGAAGCGGCCGCCGGTGATCTTCACCGCACGCTCGAGATCCAGAATCCCCAGTTGCTCGCCCAATTCCCAGTGCGGCTTCGGAGTGAAACTGAACTCGCGCGGCGTTCCCCAGCGCCGTACTTCCTTGTTGTCGGCTTCTGAGCGGCCCACCGGCACCGATTCGTGCGGTAGGTTCGGAATGCTATTCAGGATCTCGCGCAGCTCAGCATCCGCAGCTTCCGCCGCCTTCTCGCGCTCTTCAATCTGGCCGCGCAGATTCTTGGTTTCCTCAATGAGCGCTGTCGCGTCCTGCTTGTTCTTCTTCAGCTTGGCGATTTCATCCGACGCCCGATTGCGCTGCGCCTTCAGATTCTCCGTCTCGGTAATCGCCTGGCGGCGACGCGTATCGATCTCGCGAAAATTCTTCAGCAGGTCATTGGGATCCATGCCCCGCTGACGCAGCTTTTCTTCCACCAGTTCCAGATGGTCACGAACAAGATTTAGATCGAGCATAGAAACAACTACTCTATCGGAAACACGTCCGGTTTTGAAATCTAAGGATGTGTTTGCCGCCTACTGATCTGCTTCAGGACGAAGCGGCCCAGTTGTGGCGCTCGATGAACGTGGGAGGCTCGTAGACTTGACCGTGCGCAAGCCGGCGTTCTTCGCGGCGGGTGCTCCACAGCATGATCGGTCCGGCGATGCGAGTGACCCAGCGCGTGAAGGAGCCGAATTCGTTCTCCAACTCGCGGCGGAGTTCGCCAACGCGGCGACTGACCTCGGCGTTGCTTTTGCGCAGCTGATGCTCGATAGCCCAGAGCGCGGGACCATAGGATGTGCGCAACTCCTGCGCTTCGCGTTCGTAGCGCTCACGGATGCGAGCGTCAGGATGATTCCTGTACTTGCGCCACCCTTGCAGCGTGGTGCGGCAGATGCGATAAATGCTCGGACCGTTCAGCTCGAAATCGCGGAAGAACGCCCAGTCAAGAAAGCGCTTGGAGTCGTCCCGCCCGATTGCGGCGTGGCGGAAGTTGAACTTGAATTGGCCGTGGATGTCGGCAAGATCGACCGGCAGCAGTCGTCCCTGCTCCGACATCTCGTTATATAAAGGAGTGCCGGGGACCGGCGTGTAGAGCATGAACTGGTGGAATTCGGTGTCGTGCGCGATCGCCTGCTCGACTTCTTCCCGAATGTTGTCGGGTGTGTGGTGTTCGAGCCCGATTATGGTCGATCCGAGCGCTTTGATGCCGTGCTCGCGCAGTTCGCGCACGAGCTGCACAGTGTCGGTACCGTTCAGTTTGTCGTAATGGCTCTTGCGCGACTCGAGGCCCATCCAGATCCAGGCGACGCCTAGTTCGACTAACTCTTCCACGGTGTACTTGCGGATCGCATTTGCGGAAGCGAAGACATAAAATCCCCAGCTCTTGTTGTGCTCCTTCATCAGCGCGAGCAGTTCCATAGCGCGCTGACGGTAAAGCAGGAAATTCTCGTCCATGATGAAGAAGAAGCGCGTGTTGGTTTTGGCTTCCATCTCGCACATGATGTCGAAAAGCTCGCGGCCGGTCTCGAAGAAGTTGACCGACTTGCCTTTGCCTCCAAAGAAAGCGGAGGTCGTGCAGAAGTTGCAACCCATGGGGCAGCCGACTGACGGAATGATGGTCACCGCAATGTCTTCGGGCTTCTCGTGGAGTTTACGTCCCATAACGCGGAAACCGAACCCGGAGGTGATGCGAGGGTGGCGCAAGGGGGCGTTCGGATCTTCGCCAAGATAGGCGCGCATCCACGCGATTCCTTCACCCTTCACGATGTGGTCGGCGTCGATCATGTGGTCGATGCCGGGAATAGCGGCTACGTGTCCACCAATGACGATCTTCGACTGCGGCGAGAGCTTGCGGACGATGCGGCACATCTCGCGCACTTTGCCGACATTCACAATGATCGAAGAGATACCGACGATGTCGTACTGCTGTTCGGTGATCTCGCGCGCAAACGCTTCACGGGTGGGGAAGTCAAGCACGGTGCACGGAGCGGAGATGTTCTCCTGAATCATCATGATGCCCCACGACCGGTGGAAGAGACGCGGAGAAAATGCGCCCTGCATGCGCGTCACCTGGTTGTAGTAGAGCTCCATGGGATTGATGGAACGGCTGCCAAACTCGTCGTCTTGCGCATAAGGACCGAACACGGAACTCAAGAGAATACGGGCGTTCGTGCCTTTGGGATGGGTTTCCATAACTGCTTTCGAGCTGCCTCCTGCGGACTGGAAGCCTCATCGTAAGAACTCAGGGTGTGCCTAAGCTGTGATCGTGCGCAGGCAATGAACGGAATTACAAAAAGATTACAGAGAAGGTGTCGCAATTTATCATGAACAGCATGTCGAACCCGCATGTCGCTCCGAAAATAACTAAGTGGAACGAGCCTCCGGCAATGGACTCGGGTGTTCCGATGCCAGCCGTTTACAGTGATGAGAACGGCTTGACGTGTGCGTACATCATAGGTGCGACGCATGTCCAATCGGGATCAACAGCAGTGCTGCACTTCGATAGCGTCCTCTAATACGCGTTCGGCTACCCGAATGACGAGGCCTTAAATGGTCACCCGCTATACCCCCACGGACTCAGACACTATGACTTTCAACTCGTAGAGAACTCGCCGCTCATCGCAGATCTTGATCGGCGCAATCAAGTACATGGTGGCCATGTTACGGGATCATATATGAGGCGGTTTCGGCATTGGGTGATCACTTTTCATGATGAGACTTTTGAAGTTGTAGCAGGAGGCGCCCGCGTAGTGCGTATATCGGTGAGTCAGCCCGGCGTGGCCGTTCGAGAGTGAAAATAGGATGCCAGCCGGAGCAAGCATGGTAGGGCAGCTATCGAGAGAACCGCGCAGTTGTTGAGAACGGGATGTTAGCCCGAAACTCGGCGGTAGACCTGAGTGAGAGGCAGATATTGTTTGAAGTGGCGACCGAAATCAAAAGCAAGCTAAAAGCTTGGCGTATCCGGAAATCTTGACGTCGCGAACAGCTTGTCCAAGTTGGTCAGGCGGAACAATTCCTTCACGGCCTGGCTCAGATTGACAATCTTCAGCTCGCAGCCTTCCCTCTTCGCAGACACCCAGACGCTGACCAGCACGCCGAGACCGGAACTATCGACGTAGCTCACCTTCGCGAAATCCAGCACGATGGGCTTCTTTTCAGGAATCACCTTCCGTACCGCATCTCGAAGCACGGACGATGTGGAGGAAATGAGTCTTCCGGCGAAGTGGAAGGTTATTTCGGTCGGGGTTGTCTCGGTCTCGATCTGCAATTCGGGAGTTGGGATAACCGGATTTGTCGCCATGTGTAAGACCTCCTGGTACGCGACGCTTAAGAGCCCACCTGAGGGTGATTGACGCTGGGAAGGGATACCGTGCTGCATGGTTATTGTGGTTGGGTCTTGGAGCGCTGTCAATCGGAACGGTGTGTTGAAGTTGAAATGGCTCAGTCAGTGCCGGTCAAACGGAGCTGCGCGAACTGGTTGATGTAACGGCGAGCATCGAACTTCTTCACGGCGCTGTCGTGTGACATGTAGCGGATCAGGCCGAAGATGGGACGCGGGAACCAGGGTCGGTCCATTTTGCCAACGATGGACCACGCGATTCCGAGATAGCCGTTAGGATCGCGGCCATCCAGAAAGTACTTGTCGTTTAGATAGACCGCCGTTTCATAAGCCTGATGCGGATCGGCGGACCACTCCAGGATCTTCTTTGCCCAGTACATGCGCATGTAGTTGTGCATCCAGCCTTTTTCGAGCATCTGGCGCTGCGCAGCGTTCCAGAGTTCATCGTGAGTCTCTGCGTTCTCCAGCTCCGAACGACTGTAGAGAAATGCGCGGCGATCGGCGGCATGCTCCGCCAGGGTCTTGAGAGCCCAGGGTTCAGCGCATTGAAAGTTGTCGTACTCGGGATGGAAGCGGACGAAGTTGATGGCGAGCTCGCGCCACGTAATCAGCTGATCGAGGTAGGCCTGCTTATCTGCGGCAGGAGCGTCGGATTCTTTCACGGCAAGCGCGACCGTCACCGGACTGATGTGGCCGAAGTGTAGGTAAGGCGAGAGCGCACTGGTGCCATCGATCTCCGGATGATTGCGTTGCGTATCGTAGTGGCGCAGCGCACCGGAGGTGAACTGCTTCAGTAGTTGCAGAGCTTCGGTAGTGCCCCCGCGAAAGCTGCTGACCGGCGAAGCGGAGCGATCAATCGGCCAGGCGCGCAGGATGTCGAAGTCCGGGGTAAGGGATTGCAGATCCTTGGGCGCCATCCACGTGTGCGTCGCTTTCGGGTTCTTGCTGGGAACGAGGAATTGCCCCAAGTGCGCCTGAATTGCGGGTCGAATGAAGCGCGCAGCCGTGAAGCGTTTATTCAGCAGCTTGCCCGGAACAACAACGTCGGAGTCGACGGTCCATAGCGGCACGCGCAGCTTGCGGGTGGCACTCTGCCGCCAGTGTTCGGCTTCCCGCAGGGGATTTTCATCCGCAATTACCAGCGCTGGTTTCACCTCCTCGCAGAAACGCAGCAGACTGTGATCCGGGTAGCGGCGAAGGACTAATCCGATGTTGCGTTTGGCGAGACGCGCCGCGGTGTCGGGAATCGCTTGCGCGAGAAAGCTGTAGTGACGCAGGTTTGCGTGCGGATAAAAGGGCACCGGCGCAAAGAACGCGACGACCGGCTTGCCGAGAAGATTGGCGGCTTCGACGGCGATGTCGAGTGCGGGATTGTCGAGGGCACGTTGCGAGCGCTGCATCCAGTAGACGACACAGTTGCCCTCCGCCAGGGGCTCGCCGGATCGGCGAATCGTGACGCGCGGATTTCCGGCGAGATACTTAACAGTCAATTGAGTCCCATTTCACGCAGCCCGATCACGAACTCTTGGCCAGCCATTCCGGAAGCGCATGCTCCCGAACCATCTGCCAAAGGAGGCGCTGGAAACGAGGGTCCTCGCCGACTGCTGGGAGCAGTTCGATATCAAGGGCAGCATATTTCTGCTCGAGCTCGCGAATCTGTAGCGCGACGTCACTGGCCGCGACGCAGGCGTCCGAGAGAAACAGCGGCAGAACGCGAAAGTGATGAATGCGGTGGGAGAGCAGGTCTTCCACCACCTCCGACAGCGCAGGCGGATTGAATTGCAGGTATGCAAGCCGGACCGAATCGGCGCCGAAATCGCGTTGCGCACGCTGACTCAGATCCTCGAAGGAGTTGCTCCAGCCGCCTTCGTTGTTATTGCCATCGGCAAGCATAATCAGCGTGGGCGAACACATGGTCGGTCTAGAATTCACCGCCGTCCTCCGGTGGGACGAATTGGTATCGGAGCCAGCGAGCAGTTCAGTTGCGATAAGAAACGTTACAGGATCAAGTTCGGACATGATGACCTCACGAAAATTGAGGACAGCGCCGAAAACATCAGGGCACGGCAAGAAACCCTCCGCACGCCAAGACGTGCGGCCTCCCGCGGCTTCCGCCGTGCCCAGATTGCCGGCAAGCATGTCCGGGGGACATGCGGACGCTGTAAAAAACCCTCTAGCTGTGAGACGTAATAAACGAGAGTCGGTTACAGGTATTTGCCGAACTCGAAAGGACCTCAATGCAAAGATCACGTCAGGAGCGCAGGAGCAGAGTCACTCATCGTTCCAACCCGACGTCTTTCACTGTATCGAATCGACGTTTAAGTGTGCAGAAAATCGCACATACTCAAGCAAGTCGTTTAAGCGGAGTGATAATCAGCCAGCGCAATTTTTAGTACTGAGCAAAATGCCTTGTGAGAGATCCGGCAGCCAGGTCATGCCCACCGTTTGGGCTCCGGAGGATCAGGCTCGTGGACCGGAGAACCAGGTTCGCTCTCCGGATGATCGGGGGGCTCTTCGACTGGCGCAGGGGGAGTTTGCGCAGGCGGCTGCGGGGGATCAGGATCGGTTCGAAGACGAAAGTACATGAGAGTTGGATGCAAGGCGAATGCGCCGAGTGCCTGGAGTCCGCCTTGCATCGTATGCTGAGTGATCACGCGGCGCGACGGTTAGAACGGCCGCCTTCGCGTCCACGAGCCGAAGCGGTGCGATCAGCACGAGAGCTGCCACGCCCGCTCGAGATGGACCGGACGTTGCCCGCGGATTTTGCAGACGCGTTCTTGCGACTGCTCGACTGCTTGCTCGAAGCAGCGCGAGTTTGCGATTTGCGCCCACTGCTGCGTGTTCCGGAAGCCGCTTTCGTCGTCTTCTTGCGACCTGATGCCGCGCGAGTCCCCGAACTTGCTTTTCGCGAAGCGGACTTCTGACGCGAATTGGAACGGGACCTGCCTGCAGCACCGGCTACAGCTGCGCGCTTGGCGGTTCTTCCCCGGCTGCCCGGATGATGGCGACTAGCCTTGGTATCGCCTTCTTCGCGTGCTTCAGCGGTTTCGCGCGAGATGATCTTGTTGAAATTGCTTTTCTGGCCTCGGGCAGTTTCGTCTTGGTAAAGAAGAGCCAGACCACGCTCGTCAAACTTTCGGAACCAATCGTCCCACGATATAGGCTGCAGCGATTCATCGTGAGCGCCAGGAGCGCCCGGAAATTCCAGGCGCAGCACGCCGATGTCGCCTTCATCACCGGTTCCGCGCACGCATGCGGGTTTGGCCCCGCGCTCTTCCGCCCACCGGCGGATCTCCTCATGATCAGTCGTCACTTTGCTGGACGCGCGTGTAGCCATCATTTCTCTCCTTGAACGAATTGCTTTTGAATAAGTAGTTGCGATAGAGCCATGGGATGTTGCTTACGACAGAGCGACTACATTCCGAAGCGATGGATCAGCAATCCGAGGAGGATGCCAAAAGCTGCGGCGCCAAATGTCAGGAACGCAACGTAGTCTCCGACGTGTCCGCTATGAAGGGAACGAAGTCCGCGAACACATGCTTGAGCGGGCGCTATGACAGGGTGGCGCTTGGGCCACGCCGGCGAGAGCGCCCATCCAGCAAGCAAGAGTCCGAGAATCACGGAAGCCATGGATGAAATCAGAGTTGGCGTCAGCGGAGAGTTGCTTTCCGGTGCATCAGCGTTCGGAATTACTGCGGCATCGAGCACCCGGGCCTGGTAGCCGGCAGTGTCGGACATGGTGCGAGCACCGGTTAAAGCGGCATGCTGCAGAGACGGCGTCAGCGTCAATGCCAAGGCTCCAGTTACCAGCAAGAACGCGGGGAAGATCATCACCGCTGGAACGCGCCGATGCGGACCTGCAGTTTCTCGGTTTTCCGGAATATGCTTTCCGGGAGCTAGCGCTTCTTTGCTGCCCCAACCAAGATAAACGCGCCCGAAAACGCGGAAAATAGCAGCGGAAGTTAGTGCGCCAGAGAACGGAAAGACCACGTGAATCCAATCCTGGTGGAGGAGAGTTGCGGCATGCTCAATGGCGTGTTCACCGAGGAACGTCAGGTTGGGAGGAACACCCGCCAGTCCCAAGCCGCCGAGGAAAAACACGAGTCCGGCGAATCGGTGGCGTCGTGCGCGGCCGCGGAGTTCCAGTTCGTCAACCGTTCCATAGCGGTGTAGCAGAATACCGGCTCCAATGAAAAGCGAAGCTTTCACCAGTCCATGCCCGGCGACATAAAGGGCAACTCCCGCGAGCGCGTGCGGATCGAGCAGGGCGAAGCCGATCAGAAGCAATCCGGTGTGGCTGATCGTGGAGAACGCAAGCATCCGCTTGAGGTGCCGCTGGCCGAACGACATGATCGCTCCCACGACCGAGCTGATCGTGCCGACGGTTAGGAGCAGAGACATGAGCGCGGAATGATGCCCGGTGAAAGGTCCAGCCATCACCGCCCAATAGATACGCGCTACGGCGTAGATTCCGAGTTCCACCATCACTCCGCTGAAGAGAATGCAGACGGGTGTCGGAGCGACGGCGTGAGCGTCCGCGAGCCAGAAGTGAAACGGGAAGATGGCGGCCTTCACATAGAAACCTACCAGGATGAAGACGAACGCAGTGATTACAAGCGCGTCGGATTGCTGCGCGAGAGCGCGTCCGATCTGCGCCATGTTGAGAGCGCCCGTACGCGCATACAGCATGGCGATGCCACACAGAATCAGGAAAGCGCCAATCGTGTTGGTGATGGCGAAGTTCAAAGCTCCCTGTTGTGCCGTGGCTTCTTCGTTCTTATAGCCGCACAGGGCGAACGCGGAGGCACTCATCAGTTCGAAGAACACGAACAGGTTGAACAGGTCGCCGCTGAAGCAGAAGCCCGACATCGCTCCAAGGAAGCCGAGCATGAGCACGTGAAACAGCGTGCCGATGGAATCGAAGTAGCGGAGCGAAAAAATAAACGCGGCGAGCACTAGCACGGAAACCAGCATCGCCAACGCACAACTTAGGGGATCGATCACAAAGCAGATGCCGAGTGCTGCGCCCGACCGAGGTGTCCATCCACCAAACCAATAAACGAATGGTTGGGTGCGAACAGCGTACAGAAGCATGGCATCGATGCTGAATGTGATAACCGTGGCGAGAATGGCGAGCACATCGGCCAGACGGCGCGGCATGAATTTGTTGAGCGCGGCCAGAATGGCAGCAGTACCGAGTGGTAGAGCGAACGGCAGTGCCGGGACATGAGCGCTGATCGCGTTCGCGAGAGGCATGCTAACCCTGCAGCTCCCGGAGGTGATCTGGATTCAGTGTGCCAGTTCCCTTGTGAACCTGTACGGCGAGCGAGAGCAGCAGTGCAACCACGGTCGCCTCCACCACGACATCGGTGAGCATCAACGCCTGAACGACAGGATCCACCGCAGGAGTCCCGACCGGCACGCCGGCAAAAACTGGCGGCAACCCTCCGATGCGGTACCCGATGCTGAGCAGCAGGACGTAAGTGGACGACTGAACCACGGCGAGACACATCACCAGGTGAATGAAGTTGCGGCTAGTCACTACGCCATACAGTCCAACACAGAACAGCCATGCGGCCACGAAATAAGGAAAGAGACTCATTGCGCTCCCCGGCCGCGAAGCTTGATGTCCAATGTCTGTTCGAGAAACACGTAGATCAGTTGCACGAATCCGCCCGAAACGGCGAGTCCTGTGGCGATGTTCAGCAGGGGAATAGTTCCTCCAGAAATGATGGAACCGGTCTCTCCGAGTGGGAGCACGTTCTGCATGAAGGCACCGCGGGCGAACAGTCCAAGCAAGCCGATCACGACGAAGCCAAAGATACCGGCAGCCTCAACGGCTTCCACGAATTCTTGCCGCGTGATGCGTTTGAAGGTCTCCAGATCGCCCCCAATGTAGACGAGCAGCGGAGGAGTTGCGAGGATCACGCCGCCCTGGAAACCTCCGCCGGGCGTGAGTTGACCGTGGGTGATGACATACCAGCCGAAAACGATCAGAGGCCCCGTCAGTGCGAAAGCAAGAACGCGGACGGCGTCGCTGGCCGCGGGCGCGCGGCGACGCTCGCTTTCATCCATGCTGTCGCGCAATCTCGTTTCGGCTTCATCAGGAGCTTCAGTCTCCTTCTTTTGCGGCCGTAGCAGAAGAGCAGTTCCGACGACCGACATGAACAATATGGATTCTTCGCCGAGCGTATCGAAGCCGCGGTAATCGAAGTTGACGGCCGTTACGACGT
Source organism: uncultured Terriglobales bacterium (assembly GCA_964490255.1). Lineage (GTDB taxonomy): Bacteria > Acidobacteriota > Terriglobia > Terriglobales > Acidobacteriaceae > JAJPJE01. The sequence goes on from CAZBCQ010000031.1 coordinate 28,844, forward strand.
CAGTGACATGGCGCTCGTAAACGGCCACGCTATTGAGGATGTCGCCGTACGGACCGCGATAGTGTCCGAACGGAGGTAGATCGTGCAGGCCCCAGACAAAGACCCCGAGGAAAGCGGCACAGGAGACGAGGAAGAAATATCGGCGGAACCGAGGAGTCATACGGCTTTGCTCCCCTCCCGTTCCTGCTGACGTTTGCGTGCTGCCCGCTCCTCATTGTTGCGGCGCACTTTGGCCATCGTGAGCATAAACATGAGCGGCAGCGCCACGGCTCCAATCACGATCTGCGACAGGGCTACATCCGGCGCCTGAAAGACAAAGAACATGCATGCGAGCACAAGCCCGAAGAAGCTGAGGCCAATCACCTGACTACGAGGGTCGCGGGTGAGAACGACCGCCGTGCCGCAAATTCCGACCAGGGAAAGGATCAAGATGTGCAAGAGCTGCATTTCAATTTCTCCGGGCGGAACCAGAAATCTGCTCCTCTGGATCGGCGGTCCAGTGGCCCAGGTGGCGGACCCGGGCAGCGCGGGCGGTGGCGTGGGTCAGGACGGCGTTAATCAGCAGGAGCGCCGCAAACACCAGGATGGCCTTTATCGCAGCCTGTCCGACGCCTTCGCGGATGACCACCGCAATTAGTAGCGGTAAGAATGCGATGGTGGTTACCGGAGCCAGATAGTGCAGCCGGACGTAGAAGTTCCGGAACATCGCGAGCGCAACACAGCAGATCACGCAAACGAACACGCATATGCCCAACAAGACGGAGATCCAGAGATTCGCCGTCATAGCCAACGCTCCAGAAAGCGCACGAACACCAGGCCGCCACCGAACGCCATGAGCGCCGACGCCAGCGCGAGATCATAGAAGTTCGGATTTCCCAATGCCTCTGAAAGCGTGATGAAGAAGATGCTGACGATGACGCCGCCCATTTCCAACCCGAGCAGCCGATCCATGGGGGATCCGCGAAAAGCCGCAAAGCCGCACGGAATCAGGCAGAATGCCAGCACAACGGATGCCACCAGCCAGGGATTCATTCCTGCGCTCCCAGTTCACGCGCGACCAACGGAAGTGAGCCAGGCTGAATTTCGTGCAGCAGCAGTTCATTCGCATGACGATCGATGCCAACCACAACCGAATCCGGAGGAATGGTCAAATACGCAATGGTCAGCGTGCGACGTGCCGAAGATTCGGGATCATCACCTCCTGCATTGAACTTAATGGCGTGAAAGCGTGCGCGTGAGCCCCTACCGAGCAGAGCACGAACGAGACTCACTCCCAGACGGTACGAGCCCACGAGAACGTACCACGGCTCCAGCAATGCGAGCGCAATCCAGCGAGGGCGGGCTCGAAATTCGGCGAATCCGGAGCTGCGAATGATGCAGCTACCGAACACCCCGAGAGCAGCGATGGCAATGCCGACGTACAGCTCCGATAACCGCGGGCTGCTGGTGTACATCATCCAAAGGCCGAGCAGAAACAAGAATCCCGTGATAAGAGACAGACTTACGCGCAGCATCCGTTGGTGGGAGAGCGAGGAGAGAAGGCGGGTTGTATCGCCTCCTCCGTGCGTGATCGTTACGACGCTTCCATCGCTCGACCTTGATTCAAGTTGCGCGCGGCGCGACGTCCAAGCCGAGTCACAAACGAGCGAGTGACGGCCGTCTCGCTCTCTGTGCCGGTATAACGAATGCTCGGATCGCCTTGCGATGCGGGCAGAATGCGATTCACCACGCCCAGCAGATCGGAAGTCAGGCCCGGAGCAACTCCGTGAAGCAGTGCGATAGCCTTGGCCTGAGGCGAGAGAATCACCTCCGCACGATGATGACGAATGGCGCTGATGATCTTGCGCGCAGCGCTCTCGGCGCTGATGGAGCTAAACGGGAGCGTCGCGCTGAGCGAAAACCAGGTGAACTCGCTGCGGTGATTTCCCTTGAAGAACGCATTGAGGTGCGAACCGGTGCGCATGAGCCCCGGAACGACGGTGGTGACATGAATACCGGACTTTGCGAGCTCCGCATGCAGGCCCTCGGAAAAACCCACGGCGGCGAACTTGGCAGCACAATAGGGCAGCAGATGCGGAACTGCCACTTTGCCGCCAATCGACGTGATATTCGCGATCGATCCCTCGCGTCGTGCTTTCATGTGCGGGAGCACGGCCAATGTCGTATAGACGAATCCCCAGTACATGACATCGAGCGCCTCCTGGAAGTCAGAAAGCGTTTGTGCTTCCAGAGGACCGGCGGTGATTAGGCCCGCGTTGTTGATCAGAACATCGATTTGTCCGAACTGGGACCGGACGGAGTTGATCCAGCTCACGACCTCGTCGTAGTTGGTAACATCGCAAACATAGGTTCCGACTTCCGCATGCATACCGATCTGCTTGCGTGCCATTTCAAGTTCCCGCTGATCGCGAGCGCAGATCGCGAGACGCGCTCCGTGACGCGCGGCTTCCTGGGCAAGCGCAAGGCCGAGTCCGCGCGAGCCCCCGGTGATCACGACGACTTTGCCGTTCCAATTGTCGGCGCGAGTGGCGGAACGAAACAGCTTCCACCCAAGAAGGCCGGCCGCCGCTGTGCCGATGGTGACTCCTGCCGCGACCCCAGTCGCCCCGATGACAGCTACTCTTACGATTCGGCGGGTACGGCGGTTCAGATCTTTACGAGAGCGCATACGGCCTCCTGATTTCGAGTTGGGTAGAGCACGGCTCATTCGTGTTCTCCCGCGTGAACTTGTCCATAGTTAAGGAGAGTGACAATCGTGACCCCGCCTACGATGTTGCCGAGCGTCGCAAAGAGGAGCCAGTGTAAGTACATCCCCGCCGGTGCATTGCCAGTGACCACGGCCGAGAGGATTTCACCGCTCGTGGCGATGCAGTGGGAGAAGCCACCGATTCCGACGATGAACGTAAGCAGCCAGACCACGGCAATCTGCCCGATCGTAAAGTGGCTGGCGGAAACCATCCATGCGACGAGGGCAATAAGCCAACCACCAATTACGCCGCTCCAGAAAAAAAAGCTAGCATCGCCGCCGAGAGCACTGGTTCCGAGTGCGATGAGTTCCTGTGCGGTTTTGGGGTTCAACGCAGATGTGAGTTCGGCGATGATTGCAAAGGTGAGCGCGCCAAGGACATTGAAGAAAAATACGACTGACCAGAGCCGAAGTGTATTGCGAATCCATCGGCGATTTTCCAGAACGAGCACCACAGGATAGAGAGTGTTTTCGGTAAAGAGCTGCGCTCGTCCGATGATGACAGCGATAAACCCCAACGGATAAAACAGCTGCGCGATGAAGTCGGACCCAGGATCATGGCCCAGAGCGGCGCGAACTACGGCAACGGAAAGCCCGGTGAGTCCCATGGCGAAGCCGCCGGCAAACCCGGAGAAAGCCAGAGCGTGAGTAGAGCGTTGCAGTTCTTCGCGGCCGTTGCGCTCGACCGTTTCCATGATCTCTGAAACGGAGCGTCGCGTGGATTTGAGCTCGACCTCGGGCGGTCTGGACTGCGCCTGTACCATCCGTCCTTAGATGCACGTTTGCTGGAGGGCTTTAGCCGCAAACGAATTGAACTAGACGACCCCAGCTGCCGGTCCGGTTGTCACCCGGCATCCAGTTCGCTGCGGTTGCGGATGATCTGCAGCAGGTTTCCCCGACTTAGAACACCAAGCAGAGTGCCATTTGAGACGACCGGCATCTGGTTCACATCTTGCTGAGCCATCTGCTCCAACGCCTGGAACAGCGGAGTATCCGGCGCGAGTGTATGCAATTGGGACAGAGGCATCATGGCGGCGCGTACGCTGGTTCTCGTCCAATCTTCCCGTTGGACTTGTCGGGCGTTATGCGGAGTGATCATTCCCACCAGAAAACCCTGGTCCTGCACAACGAAGCAGCGTTCGCCGGTGCGGAGCAGGTACATGTCGACGAAATCCTGCAGCGAGATATTGCTGGGGACCGTCACACAATCGCGCGACATGGCGTCTGAGACTTTCAGTCCAGCCAGCGCCGACTGGCTTCGGCGAGCAGCCAGCGAGTTGCCCGCGGCCTGAATGAGGAACCATCCAATAATGGCAAGCCAGATGGCGCCAATACCCTCGCCCCTGAAAAGACGGAAAAAGCTATAAATGATGAACAGCCATCCGACGATCTGCCCGATACCCGCGGCAATGCGAGTAGCACGGTCGGCGCTGCCGGTCATCCACCAGATCAGGGAGCGCAGAACGCGGCCGCCATCCAGTGGGAAACCAGGAATCATGTTGAACGCGGCGAGCATGAAATTGATATAGCCGAGCCACTCGAAAATGGCGGCACCGGGGTTGTGTGCGAGAGTCCAGAGTTCCCAGCCGAAAGCGAAATGGGCAATCGC
>CAZBCQ010000031.1:33298-35402 GCA_964490255.1 uncultured Terriglobales bacterium
TTCGTGTAGCGGAATTGCGCCACCAGGGAGATGACGATGAGCAAGGCGATAACGATCCAGGTGTAATGCAGGCGGAGGTCGATGCCGGCGATGCGGGCAAAACGAAAACTGCCGGACTGCGTGCCGTTCATGGCGTGCTCCTGACTGTCCTAACCCGTCCCAGCAAAGAGATGCGAGGATGCCCGGCCCCGAAGCAGAAAACCTGTCCTCTCCAGAGCTACTCGAGTCCTTGTTCGATGTGAACATTCTCCCGAACGATGAGGCGATGCGGCGCCATCTCGCGCAGGGTCGGAAGCACGCGTTGGATGTGCTCGTCGGTGTCGATGAACGTGAGCACGACCGGCAACTCCCCACCAGCATCGACCAGGTGCGAAGCGTGCACCGCCTGCCGTCCCGTAAATCCCGCTACCGCGTGATAGACACCAGCACCCGCGACATTCTCCTTCCGAAGGTAGTTCAGAAGCTCGATGTGCAACGGACGATGATGCCAGCGGTCGGCTTCATTCAGATACATGGTCACTTGAACAGCCATGGGCAAGGTCCCCGGGCGCGAATTGTACTCCATTGTCAGCTCCCCCTTACGCCAGCGTTACGAAACGCTACAACCCTCGCGCGAGAGCGCCACCCGCGAGCACTGCGGCAAGACAAAACAAATTGCTCAGCAGAACGTTCAGTCCGAACTGCAGCCATTGGCCCTGTTGGAAGTACGCCATGGTTTCGAATGCGTAGCTGGAAAACGTGGTGTAGGCGCCGCAGAAGCCGATGGCCAGGAAGAGCCGCCAGCGCGGATCCGCAAGCACGCGCTCCGTAGTCCAGACGAGAAAGAACGCGAGAATGAAACTGCCGCTGATGTTGATGAGCAGCGTGCCATACGGAAAGTTGGGCGAAAGCGTCCGTGCTATCCAACGACTCAGAAAATAGCGGGCATTGGCGCCGAGGATGGCACCCAGGGATATCCAGAGGACGGCTTGCATGGAGTTCTTTCTCCCTCCGCGAGCGTGACACGCGGACACTGGCTTGCGCCAGAATGCCAATTGAGATTGGTAGGAGTTATCAGCACCGGCGGCGAGCCGGGCGGTTATGGCGAACTCCATCGCCGTAACAACGTCAAGCTAAGTTTAGCAAATCGTGCACTGCAGCAGACGCTCACGGATGAACGTATGCAAGCGCCAAAACGAAATGGGCGTCGGGCGGTGACGCAAAATGTGCTGCAAAGGCGAGGCGTTCTGGACTACGATGCTGGGCATGTCCACCAATTCATTCACTCGGCGCGCCTTTTTAGCTCTTTCAGCGATGCTTCCTTTCGCCTGGTCGACCAGGGCCTTCGGAAAGAAAACGTCAATCCCGATTGGCCTCGAGATGTACTCGGTCCGCGATCCGCTGAAACAGGATGAGCGCGGCACCGTTCGTGCCGTGGCACAGATGGGCTACCAGGGCCTGGAGTTCTACGCGCCGTATTACCAGTGGACCGACGCGCAGGCGAAGGACATGCGCAAACTGCTGGACGATCTGGGCGTGCGCTGCTTCTCGACCCACAACGAAGAGGGGTACCTGAAACCGGACAAGATTGCGCGAACGCGCGATCTCAACGGAATTCTTGGAAGCAAGTACGCGGTGCTGGCGAGCGTGCACGAGATTTCGAATCTCGACGGCTGGAAAGAAGTGGCCGATCTGCTGAACGCTGCGGATGATCAGTTGAAAAATGCGGGGATCCACTCGGGTTATCACAATCATCAGCCAGAATTCAAACAACTCAACGGCAAGATGCCGATGGAAGTACTGGCCGCGAATACGCATCGCGACATCATGCTTCAGTTGGACGTGGGCACATGCTTGTCGGATGGGGTCGATCCGGCCGCATGGATCAAAGCGAATCCAGGTCGCATTCGCTCTCTGCACCTGAAGGATTGGTCGCCGGATAAGGGATACGAGGTGCTGTTCGGAGAAGGCATCGGCAAGTGGCCTGAGATCTTCGCGGCGGCTGAGAGTGTTGGCGGAGTCGAGTATTACCTGATGGAGCAGGAAGGCAGCCGTCTGGGCGAGATGGAAACCGCAAGGGTGTGTTTGGAGTCGTATAGGAAGATGCGGGTTTAAAGCGGTCGTC
>CAZBCQ010000032.1:0-1149 GCA_964490255.1 uncultured Terriglobales bacterium
TTTTTCGACTAACGACTGAGCAATGAAACTTCTTCCCTCATGGATTCGCGACTTCGTTGACCTGGAGGTCGACGACCGCCAACTCGCCGACGACCTCTCCATGGCCGGCATCTCCGTCGAAGGTATCGACGAGCACGACGGGTACAGTATCTACGAAGTCGATATCACCACCAACCGCGTTGACGCCATGAATCATTACGGTGTGGCGCGCGAGTGCGCGGCGATTTACGACACCGACCTGAAACGGATCGATCCGAAGCTGCGCGCCACGACCGGCGCCCCGAACTTCCGGATTTACATCCAGGCGCCAGAACAATGCGCGCGTTACTCAGCCCGCATCGTTCGCGGAGTCAGTATTCAGCCCTCTCCCGAATACATCGCGCGCCGCCTGACTCTGCTCGGCTCGCGTCCGATCAACAATGCCGCCGACGCAACCAACTATGCACTCTGGGAACTCGGCCATCCCACCCACGCCTTCGACCTCGACCTGCTCGAAGGCAGCAAGATCATCGTGCGGCTGGCTCGCGAAGGCGAGATCATCAAGACTCTCGACGGCGTCGAGCGAAAGCTCTCCAGCCAGGATCTCGTTATCGCTGATGCCGTAAAGCCCGTCGCCATTGCCGGCGTCATGGGCGGCTTCGACACGATGATCACCGAGAAGACCAAGAACGTGCTGATCGAGTCTGCCTGGTTCGATCCAGCCAGCATTCGCCGCACGGCACGCCGTCTGGGCATGCACACGGACGCGTCGCACCGGTTCGAGCGTGGGGCCGATTACGGCATCACGCCCACGGCCTGCAATCGCGTTGCTCAGTTGGTTGTTGAAGCCGCGGGCGGACAGGTCGAAGGCGATCTCATTGACGCCATTGGTCGCAAAGTCGAGCGCCCCACCTTGGAACTGCACCGTAGAGAGGTCGAACGAATCCTCGGACAGGACATCACCGAGTTCGACACCACTCGCATACTCAAGCGCCTCGGTTTTGGCGTCACTCCCGGACGCCAACACGCCGTCGCCGCCTCGCGTGGCTCGGCCAGCACCACCGGATCGGGTGGCACCCACGCAGCTGTCGTCGAAGAGGTTGCTGACTTCGCCGTTCAGGTTCCGACCTGGCGCCTCGATGTTGATCGCGAAATCGATCTGATCGAAGA
>CAZBCQ010000032.1:1249-2630 GCA_964490255.1 uncultured Terriglobales bacterium
CCGACTACTTTCATCCTGGTCGTTCCGCGCGCGTTGTAATGGACGGCACCACTATCGGCCAGTTCGGCCAGATTCACCCGCGCATCGCCGCCGAACGCAAACTGCGCCAGGACGTCTTCGTCGCCGAACTGGACCTCGAGCGCCTTTTCAAGCACTCGCTCCGGGAACGGCGCTATTCCCCAATTCCGCGCTACCCTGCCGTGGACCGCGACTTCTCGTTCCTCTTCGACGATTCCGTTACCTTCGAGCGCATTCACCAAATGGTCGAGGCGCTACGCATCCCGGAAATGCGGAGCTTCACTCCGATCGAGATCTTCCGCGGCGGCAATGTGCCAGCCGGAAAGTATTCGATTCTGTTGCGCGCGGAATTCCAGTCCTCTACGGGAACTCTGACTGACGACGAAGTCCAGCTCTGGGCCACGCAGATCGTGAAGGCGCTGGAATCCCTGGGCGGAACGCAGCGAGCGTAGCAAGTCTGGGGCGGACACTCCTGTCCTCCCGCTTTTCGCACGCACCGTTCGCGCCATCGACTCGTCCCTAACAAACTCCCCACCTTGCTGAGTGCGTCTTCCATCTGCAAACTGTGGATTTTTCTGCCGGCATTCTGCGCTATACTGCGCTCGCGCCGCTCTTTCACAATCTAGAAATGAGGTCTTACCCAAGGTGTCTGCGAAGACGGTTGAACTCTCTCCCGAAATTTCCGCCGATGAATTCCACTCTCTTGAAGCGAAGGTCTATCAGACAATTGAACTGTTGAAGACGGCCCGCGAGGGCAAGGTTGCGGCCGAGCGCGACGTCACCCGTCTTCGCGAACAACTCGAATTGCGCGAAGAAGAGACCGAGAATCTGCGCAAGGAAATGATCGGACTACGCAAGGAGCGCGAAGAGATACGTACCCGAGTAGAAAAGATGCTCCGCCAAATAGATGAGTTGACTGCTGAGTAAATGCCTCATAATCAGAAGTACAGCAGCAACTCAAGGGAGGATTTGGCGTGAGCCAACCCAACACGAACGGCAACGGAAATGGTAATGGCACCGCGAACGGCAGCGTGCGCGTAGAAATATTCGATCAGTCGTACAGTCTGCGCGGTACCGATCCCGAATACATCCAGAAACTGGCGTCGTTCGTCGATTCGAAAATGCGCGCCGTATCTGCCCAGACATCCACTATCGACTCACTGCGCCTCGCGGTGTTGGCGGCCTTGAACATCGCCGATGAATATCACGTGCTCAAGCGCAAATACGACGTGATCGCCTCTGAAATCAATTCTCGCGCGAGCCATCTCTCTGGCGCACTCGACGAAGTGCTCCAGGACGGCGCACGCAAAGTCGGATAGAATTTTCTCCGGAACACTGAGCACGGCTGCGGCCGTGCTTTTTT
>CAZBCQ010000032.1:2730-5007 GCA_964490255.1 uncultured Terriglobales bacterium
AGCCCGATCTCTCCAATTCCGCGCGCACCATACGGAGGCAGCACAGGGTCTGGATAATCCAGGAAGATGCATTCGAGGTTTGGAACATCCGCATTCACCGGGACCATGTAATCGGCGAAGTTGTTGTTGATCGGCTTTCCGTTGCGCTCGTCGTATATCGTTTCCTCCAACAGCGCCATGCCGATACCCATCACCACGGCGCCCAGGATCTGGTTCTTCGCCGTCTTTTCATTGATCATGCGCCCACCATCGATCACCGTAAGCCATCGCGTCACATGCAGGCGCGCCAGCAGCGGGTCATACGACACTTCGCAGAAATGCGCTCCGAATGATTGCAACGCATATTTCTTCTGATCCGGACTGGCGTCCGTTCTTGCGCGTCCATCCAGCCAGGCCAGCTTTCGCGAAACCAAAATCTCCTGGAACGGCACTCCGGTATCGGGCGATTTATCCGCCTCATGAATTCGCCCGCCAGTCATCTTCAGCTTTTTGGGATCCACCTGGTGAAATGCTGATTGCGGCGTCTCCGAGGCCGCTTTCAGCATCGCGTCGACCGCCTTATCCGTGGCTTGCGCGATCGCCGGCAGCACCGTGCTCGTCGCCGAAGAACCTCCCGACGTCGGTCCTGGCGGCAGAGAACTGTCGCCCAGCGAAACGCGAATCTTAGTCACCGGTATTCCGGTTTTGTCGGATACCACCTCGGCAAAGACTGTATAGGTTCCAGTACCAATGTCTTGCGTGGCGCATGAGGCGTGCGCGCTGCCATCCGCGTTCAGACGCACTCGAACCTCAGCGCCGTGCTGGGTTGCAGGCCAATTGCACGTGGCCATGCCCCAGCCCAGAATCAGGTCGCCGTTACGCATCGATCCAATTTTTGGATCGCGTTTACTCCACCCGAACTTTTCCGCGCCCACCTGGTAGCACTCGCGCAGATGCTTGCTCGACCACGGATGCCCCGAGTTCTCGTCGTGCTCGGCATAATTCTTCAGCCGAAATTCCAGGGGATCCATGTTCAGCTTTATCGCCATCTCATCTATTGCAGATTCCACCGCGAACAGCGCAGGCGTGCGGCCCGGACCACGCATCGGCGTCGGCGTACCCACATTGATCCCCACCACATGCTGCTCTGCCCTAACATTCGGGCAGCTGTACAGCATCGCCGTGGCCTCCACACAATTCTCCATATACTGATCGACCGTCGATGTGTGTTGCAGGATGTCGTTCCGCAGGGCGACCATCTTCCCGTCCGGCGTAGCGCCCATTTGAATTCGCTGGCGAACGCGCGGACGGTGACCAACGGTGGTGAACATCAAGCTTCGCGGCACACTCACCTTCACGGGTCGCCTCAGCTTTTTCGCCGCCGCGGCGGTCATCCATGAGTGTGGCCAGGGGAAAAGTTTGTCGCCAAATCCTGACCCGACGAACAGCGAAATCACGTCGACATCCTCAGAAGGCAACGCCAGCACCTGAGAAGCAACATTGCGGTGATTCACCACTCCCTGCGAACTTTCGTAGAGCGTGAGTTTGTCCCCGTCCCAGATCGCGATGGTGCCGTGCATCTCCATCGGGTTGTGCGTTTCGACCGTTGTGATGTAGGTGTAATCGATCTTGATCGGAGCCTGTTGCAGGGCGGCATCCACGTCTCCTCGGTGATACTCAGCCGCGGGAGAGGACGTAGGCGGTGGAATCTGCTCGAGCATTACCACCGGTTTTTCAGCTTGATACTCGACCCTCACGTGCGACGCCGCATCCTGCGCCTGCTCGAAGGTGTTCGCTACGACCAGCGCGACATACTGCCCGTAGTAGTAGATGGTGTTGTCTTCAAAGGGCGGACGACTTTCACCCGGACGGCTCTGCTCTTCCAGCGATCCCGCCGGCCGATACAACGGACCTATATTGCCGTGGTGCAATACAGCCAGCACTCCCGGCATCTTCTCCGCTTCCGAGCTATCGATGCTCTGGATGCGGCCCTTACCGATGGTGCTGAAAACGGGATACCCATACGCGAGATTTTCGACCCGGTGCTCGACGGCATATTGAGCGCGTCCCGTGACCTTCAATCTGCCGTCAATCCGGGTTACCGGCTGTCCAATTGGTGAGCTGCTCATCTGCTATTCCTGTTCCCTTTCATGCACCACAGGTGCCGGGCTCCCTCACGCACTCTGCGTCAGCGTTTGTAACGCGCGTATGACTGTCCTCTTCGCCAATTCCACTTTGAATCCGTTATAGCGTTGCGGCACGGCGCCTCCAAGAGCCGCATCCGCAGCGGCACGGAAG
>CAZBCQ010000032.1:5107-33374 GCA_964490255.1 uncultured Terriglobales bacterium
GTTATAGCGTTGCGGCACGGCGCCTCCAAGAGCCGCATCCGCAGCGGCACGGAAGCTGTCATCATTCGCCTGCTTCCCTTCCAATGCCTGTTCCGCTTCCGCCGATCGCCACGGCTTGGTGCCCACACCGCCCAATGCAATCCGCACATGCTGCATGCGACCACCCTGCACAACGGCCACCACCGCCGCCGACGCCAGAGCAAACTCATACGAGCTGCGATCCCGCCGTTTCAGATAATACGAACGGGTTGCGCTGGGCAGCGGAGGCAATGTCACATAGGTGATCAGATCGCCCGGTCCGACTACGTTTTCGCGCTGTGGCGTGTTTCCTGGAACAAAGTAGAAGTCGCTGAGCGCGACACTGCGTTCTCCCTTTGCGCCGCGGATGTGAACCGTCGCCTCAAGCGCCATCATCGCCACCGCCATGTCCGAAGGATTCGTGGCAATGCAGTGCTCGCTGCCACCCAGGATCGCGTGAATGCGATTGAATCCACCGAGTGCCGAGCACCCGGATCCGGGCTCCCGCTTGTTGCACGGATACGCTGTATCGCGGAAGTAATAGCAGCGCGTTCGTTGCAATAGATTGCCGCCCGTTGTTGCCATATTCCGAAGCTGTACCGTGGCTCCCGATAGCAACGCCTGCGACAACACCGGATATTGCCCTTGCACGAGTTCGTTATGCGCCAAATCGCTGTTGCGCACCATGGCACCGATTCGCAGTCCGCCATCAGGCGCCTTCTCTATCTTCGTCAGCGGCAGCGGATTGATATCAATCAGGCGCCTGGGTGTCTCCACATTGAGCTTCATCAAATCAATGAGCGTAGTGCCGCCCGCAACAAACTTGGTTTCAGAAGAGGGAGTGACGCGCAACACCGCCTCAACATTCTCAGCACGGGTGTAATCGAAAGCTCGCATTCGGAGTGATCCTCAGCCGCAGCTAAGCGGCTCGTCGCACGCTCTGGACGGCGGCCACAATGTTTTTGTAGGCGCCGCAACGGCAGATATTCCCGCTCATACACTCGCGGACGTCGTCATCGGACTTGCCGCACGGTTCGTGCAGCAGCGCCGCGGCCGACATGATCTGCCCCGAAGTGCAATAGCCACACTGAAAGCTGTCGTGTTCAAGAAACGCCGCCTGCATCGGATGCAACTGCCCATTTTTCTCGAGACCTTCAATCGTCGTGATCTCATCGCGCTGGTGCATGATTGCAAACGTTAGACATGAATTCACGCGCCGGCCATTCACGTGTACAGTGCAAGCTCCGCACTGGCCGTGATCGCACCCCTTCTTCGTTCCGAACATTTGCAGGTTCTCGCGCAGTGCGTCGAGCAGCGTGACCCTGGGCTCGAGTTTCAACCGATGTTCTTCACCATTGATTTTGAGCACGACCGGAACCGCGCCAGGTACGCCGACCGTGGCGGCTGATGTCTTTTCTTCGGCGGTCTCGGTTGCATGAACCAGCGGGGACGCGGTAATCACTACACCGGCTGCGCCCACACGTTCGAGAAAAGCGCGGCGCGTTATGCCGCCGTTTTTCTGTTTCTGTTCCTTGTCTTCCGCGGTGGGAGCGGATGGAGAGGGATCCGCCTTCTTGCTCGACACGTGTTCACCTCGAAATTTTGGATGCCCCTTTGTGCGAAAAGTTGTTACTCAGGAATAGTTTAGAAATGGCTGTTCACGCAGTTTGCACTCCGGGTACCAACTATTTCCAGCCAGCTACTTGCGTTTTCTCAGACTTCTCCCCTAGCATCATGCGAGTAAGCCGACCTGCAACGTTGGTGTTTGGTGGTAACCGTATTTTTGAACCAACATCTCAATGAACGGGGTCCTGACTCGTAGGATAATGATCCGGTGTGCAATGTCCGCCAGTTCGGAAATGCCTAATGGATCACGGCGGGGTCCCACACTAGCTGAGCTAGGTTCATTGACGGCCCATCGCACGGCATAGCGGGTCGGCTTATTTTTTCTTTCAGCACTCAACCGCACCCCCCCCCGCGACTCTCTTCCAATCTCAGTGTTAGACTCAATAACGACGGAAATTTACGTCGAAATCCCTTCTCCGGATATCAGTAAACAGTGTTCCCGCAGCTATTTCACATCGGCGACTTCTTCCTCCCGACCTACGGTCTGCTGGTTGCGCTTGGCGTAATTGCCGGGCTCGCTATGACGGCCAAGCTCTCGCGTTCGCAGAATCTCGATCCTGAGCAGAACTGGAATCTGGGCGTGCTAGCCATTCTGGCCGCGATTGTCGGAGCCAAGGCGTTGCTGTTTGTGAACGATTGGAGCTACTACAAGTCGCATCCCGGTGAGATTTTCAGCCTCTCGACTCTGCAGGCTGGCGGAGTTTTTTCCGGTGGGGTGATTGCCGCAGTGTTGGTGTCCCTGTGGTACATCCGCCGTCATCACATGCCGGTCCTGCGCACCTGTGACGCCTTTGCACCGGGGCTCGCGCTTGGACACGCCATCGGACGCATTGGCTGTTTTGCCGCCGGATGCTGCTATGGAAAAGAGACTACTCACGCCTGGGGCGTGACCTTCACCAATGCCTTTGCCCATGAACGAGCCGGAACGCCCCTTGGTGTACCGCTCGAACCCACACAGCTGATCGAATCGGCGGTCGAACTCGTGAACTTCTTCATCCTGTACTGGATGATTAAGAACAAGAAATTCGAGGGGCAGATCATCGGCTCCTATCTCTTCCTCTACGGTTTCGCGCGCTATTTCATCGAGTTCCTGCGTGGCGACCCTGAGCGCGGATCCATGTTCAACGGCGCTATGACCGGCACCCAGTTCATCGCAATTCTCATGGTTGTGGCCGGTGGCATACTCTGGATGCGCCGAGCCCCGCTGCGCATGCCTGCTCTGGCCAAGGGCGCACGAAGCTAGCAGCTAGCTCTAACGAATCCCCGAAGATACAATTTCCTGGTCTAGCCGGCTGCGTCGGGCAGCCAACGTTGTCTCCAACCTGCCTTGCAAGGGGATCCGCCATGTCCGACTCTTCTGCCGTTCCCACTCGCACGTTGCACCTGCGCACGGTGAAGAACCCTGGCGCAGTCACCGTATTCTGTCGCGGAGATCTCACCGCAGAGGTCGCAGATCTGCTGCGCGAACAGGTGAAGCCACTGATACCAACGACAAAAGCCATCACGCTGGATCTCACGGATATCCGCCTGATGGATAGCTCCGGCCTGGGCACCATCGTGAAGCTCTACGTCAGCGGGCGCACCTCAGGCTGCACGGTCTCGCTCATCAACTTCAACCGGCGGGTACGGGAGTTACTGGGCATGACGAACCTTCTCCGGGTGTTTGAAGCGTGCGCCGATCACACTGCACGAATGCCGTGATCACAGTTCCATTACAATCGGGCTGGAATGACCGAGCCCACCGCGATTCAACGGATCACCGCAAGTAGTGAGGATGCTGGCAAACGGCTCGACCAATTTCTCACCACTCAAATCCCAGACGTCAGCCGGGTTCGTGTTCAGCAACTGATCGAAGAAAAAAAGGTCCTGGTCGACGCCAAGTCGGCCAAGGCCTCTCTGAAGCTTCGCGGCACGGAACAAATAGAAATCCTTGGCGATGTTCAGCTACCGCCTTTGCGTGCTGTCGCTGAAGAAATCCCGCTCGATATCGTTTACGAAGACGACGATCTCGTGGTGATCAATAAGCCCGCAGGCATGATGGTGCACGCCGGGGCTGGTGCCACCGAAGACGCACGCAATCGCGGCACGCTCGTCAACGCCCTGCTGCATCGGTTTCAGTCGCTGTCGGAAGTTGGCGGCGATCTTCGTCCGGGCATCGTGCACCGTCTTGATCGTCAAACCAGCGGGCTAATGATCGTCGCAAAGAATGATGTGACCCATCGCAAGCTGGCTACGGCCTTCTCTTCGCGTCGCGTTCACAAAACCTATCTGGCACTGGTCCAGGGCTGGATGCAGCAGCGCACCGGAACCATCTCTGCGGCGATCAGCCGTGATCGCATTCGTCGCACGCGCATGACAACGAAACTCTCTGGCGGACGCGAGGCAATTTCGCACTACCGCGTCCGCGAGCAGTTCGAATCCCCTTACGGCAAGTTCTCGTTGCTGGAAGTCAAAATCGAAACCGGACGCACGCATCAGATCCGCGTTCACGTGGCATCGCTCGGGCACCCGGTCGTTGGCGATACCCTATATGGCGCGGCGGGCGAGCTGAAACCCTCCTCGCGAACCGGCAATTCGAACCCCACGCTCTCGCTGCCCCGCAATTTCCTTCATGCGGCAGAGATCCGCTTTACTCACCCGAAAACTGGCGCTGAGCTGGCCTTCTCGCGACCCTTGCCTCTGGAACTGGAAAACTTCCTCCACCAGCTAAAGCATCCGTCTGGGCATTGAATCCTCATATACCCAAGTTTGTTGATGCGGAAGCCGCCACATGCTTCGCCCCAACCCGCCTGTGGATATAATTGGTTGCATTAGGATGCGTACTCTTTGGTTTTCACCCTTACTCATGGCCGGCGTATTGGCGCTCGCCCAAACCGCCGCAGAACTTCCTTCAGCGCCAACCCCGGCTAACGCCGCACCAGCCCAGCAGCAGTCCGCGCCGACATCGAAACCGCCTGCTCCAGCGCCTCAGGTTGGCTCCAGCCCAACAATTCCGGACGGCGCTAAGCCAACCGCATCTGCAGGGTCTGAGACTAGCAAGGCTGCGGATCCTGCGCCGGCAGATACGGCAAAGCCGAATACTCCGGCTGGAAATAACCCTACCGCCAAAGATGACAGCGAAGCAGTCACTACGATCACGAAGCTCGTGCAGGAAGTGAACGTGGTCTTCACGGTTTCCGACAAGCACGGCCATTTCGTGAAGGATTTGAAGGAAGCCGATTTCAAGGTTCTCGACGACAAGAAGCCGCCTACCCAGATCGTGAACTTCAGCAGCGAGACCAATCTTCCGCTGCGCGTCGGCCTGCTGGTCGATGCCAGCAATTCTGTGCGTGATCGTTTCCGCTTCGAGCAAGATTCCGCGATCGAATTCCTGAACGAGATTATTCGCCCTCGTTTTGACCGGGCTTTTGTGATCGGCTTCGATACCACGCCCGAAGTAACCCAGGACTTTACCGACAATACCGAATATCTCTCAAAGGGAGTGCGTGCTCTGCGCCCCGGTGGCGGAACGGCGCTGTACGACGCCGTCTACTTCGCCTGCCGCGACAAGCTGTTGAAGGCGCCACAGACGGGTCCAACCCGGAAAGCCATCATTCTGCTCAGTGACGGCGAGGACAACCAGAGCCGCGTGACGCGCGAAGAGGCCATTGAAATGGCGCAGCGGGCGGAAGTGATTGTGTACACCATCAGCACCAATGTCAGCGGCGTGAAGATGCGTGGTGACAAGGTTCTGGAGCGCATGGCGGAAGCCACCGGAGGACGCGCGTTCTTCCCCTTCCGTATCCAGGACGTGTCCAATGCGTTTTCGGAAATTCAAGACGAACTGCGCAGCCAGTATGTGCTGGCCTACAAGCCGGCCGACTTCATGGCCGACGGCCACTTCCGCAGCATTGAAATCATCGCCGCGGATCGCAAGGGCCTGCAGGTGCGCGCTCGCAAAGGATACTTCGCGCCGAAGCCGTAAATTGGGACTCTTTAGTGAGTTCGGGGCGCCGCGCTGAATGACTTCAAGAATGCATCGACAACCTGTTCAATAAAAATAATAGGTGGCTCGGCAGATGAGCGCTTTCCCGCTACTACATAGCGATACAAGACGGGGCCAAAGAGCAGAGCGGTCGAAAAATCCGCGTCCAAATGTTTCTCCAGAGTGCCTTGAGCGACCCCGCGCTTCAAGACCTTAGCGAGAGCTGAGCGCCGGCGGTTGATCACTCGTTCGCGCCAGGCGCGTCCGAAGGCTTGATTGCTCGCGGAGTACGCTAACAGGTGCGGCATAATGCGTTCCCGAAGCTCCGGCATGTGGGCGGGAGCGTAGCTCAGGCTATCGATCAGATCTTTTCGCAGGTCACCGGAAGTGAACTCTGGAAATTCTTCGTCGAGGCCGTGAAGATACGAAAGTGACTCCAGCGCGAGAGCATCTTTGTCCGCCCAATGCTTGTAAATGGTAGCTTTGCTCACTCCCGATGCATCGGCAATCGAATCCATGCTGGTTGCATCGATGCCACGCCTGGCGAACAAACGAATGGCGGCTTCCACAACTTTATAGTGGGCTTCCGCGCTGCGTGGCCTGACCATTCCTACAACTCAATTCTCGAGAACAGATAGGCGCCAGTGCCCAGGAAAACTGCCGCAAGAATGCTGAGCAGAAGCATATCGAGCGTGAAGCTGAACTGCCAGGTTCCGATCAGCACCCCTCGCAGGCCATCCACGCCATAGGCTAGCGGGTCGCCGTGCGTGATCCATGTAAGGACGCGCGGCAGATTGCTCAGCGGGTAGAGTGCGCCTGAAAGAAAAAAAATGGGTAGCACCAGGAAGTTCATGACTAACTGGAATCCCTGCATATCCTGGATAACCGAACCAAGAGCTGTCCCCATGGCGGCGAACACAATCGCGATCATCGCCACGAACAGAAATGCCACTGGTATTGCCGTCCAGTGAGCGGGACGAAACCCCGCAATGAGGCAGACGATCAGGATCAGGCATCCCTGAATCATGGCCACAGTCGCGCCTCCGAGCGTTCGGCCTGCCATGATCTGCAGTCGCGAGACCGGCGCAACCAATGTTTCTTTCAGGAAGCCGAATTGTCGATCAAACAACATGGCAATCCCGGAAAACACCGAACTGAAAAGGACGGTCATGCCGATCACGCCCGGAGCCATGAATTGAAGGTAGCTCCCCTTGCCCGCCTTCGCGAACACCGGACCAAAGCCGAAACCGAGCGCCAGCAAATAAAGCGCGGGCTGTCCCAATGACACCACAATCTGTACGCGGGAACGGACGTAGCGTTTGAGCTCACGGAGCCACAGTATGTAAATGACGCCCACTCTATCTCCTCCACATTCTGGCGAATTGCCGCATCTGGTCTTTGCCGTCCGCTCCATCCTCACGAAGCGAAGTGCCGGTGAGTGCTAGAAATGCGTTCTCCAGCGAATCGGTTTCCGTCTGCTGTCTCAGTTCTGCCGATGTCCCCTGCGCCACGATCGTGCCATGATCGATAATCGCAATCCGGTCAGCGACCCGGTCGGCCTCGTCCATGTAGTGGGTTGTCAAAAACACGGTCGTGTTTTCCGACTGATTGATTCGCTTTACATGCGTCCACAATTGATTCCGGCTCTGCGGGTCCAGTCCAAGCGTCGGCTCGTCCAAAAATAAGATTTTCGGCGTATGCAGGAATCCCCGCGCGATCTCGAGACGCCGTCTCATGCCGCCAGAAAACGTCTTTACGTAGTCATCGCGTTTTTCCCATAGCTCGAACGTCTTCATCAGCTCTTCAATGCGCTGGGCGCGAATCTTTCCGGGGACGTGATAGAGAATGCCGTGGAGTTCCATGTTTTCATAAGCAGTCTGCTCGTTGTCTAAACTCGGGTCCTGAAACACGATCCCAAAACGCTGGCGTGCTTCTTTCTGATGAACGAGAGGGTTGAAGCCGTCGAGCAGGATGGTGCCGGCCGTGGGCCGCAACAGAGTGGTAAGCATTTTGATCGTGGTGGTCTTACCCGCCCCATTCGGTCCAAGGAAAGCAAAGATCTCGCCCTGCTGAACCTGGAATGAAATGCCTTTGACGGCGCTGAACTGTCCAAAGGTCTTAGTAAGATTCTCTACCTGGATCAAGTCGCACCTCGCGTGAGAGTTCGCAGGCCAACGATACTGAACGGTTTAGTTTAGTTTGTCAATTTAAAGTATCGGTCTGTTAACGATTGCACCCGTGCTTAAAAGGAGGAACTCAATGCAGGAGAGGGCACGCTTGGATTCCTGCTCCCGTCGGGTAAGGCTGTCCCCTACTCTCCCGCCTCGGTATCGTGCCGGATCGCGTAGTACCCGGTCCTCGCCTGCACCTTCAGGTTTTTCTCGCTCGTGTGGATTTCGACTTTACGGAAGGTTCCGTCCAATTTCGAGTTGGTAGGTGTGTAGCCGATGTTGTATTGCGTGCGCAGCTCTTTCGCGATTTCGTCGAAGGCTTCCTGCAGTTTTTCTTTTTTGTTGCCGACCTCGATCACGCGGCCGCCGGTGTCCGCGGTCATCTTCTTCATCTCGCGATCGCCCGAATACCCGCCGAATCCGTAGAAGCCGCGATCCGCAATCAGCAGCACGTAAACGATGCTGTCGGACTTCTGTGCCGCTTCAATCGCGTCCTGAATGCGTTCCTTCGAACCCTGGTCTTCTCCATCAGTCAACAGGATCATTGCTTTGCGTCCCACTTCTTTGGCCAACTTGTCGTACGACGCAAGATAAACCGCATCATAGAGAAGCGTGCCTTTCGGAGAACACGAGCCGGGCAATGGACCGCCACCCACGCCCGGGATCCCGGTGCAAGGGGTTCCTGAATTGATTTTGGCCTTGTCCAGAGCAACTCGAAGCTGATGGCTTTCGTTCGTGTAGTCCTGCAGGAGGTCCACTTCTACGTCGAAGCTGATCACGAATGCCAGATCCTTCGGCCTCAGCACCTCGCGAAGAAAACTCGCTCCGACCTCTTTTTCCATATCAAGAACGCGAGTCTGACTGGCACTACTATCAATCAATATCCCTAGCGTGAGGGGTTCATCCGAGTCCGTGGAGAAGTACTTGATAGTTTGTGGCTTGCCATCTTCGTACACCTGGAAATCTGTCTTCGCCAGATTCGGAACCAGCGCTCCATGCTTGTCCTTCACGTTGAAAAAGAGATTGACGACGTTCACCTGTGATTTGAACGTGGGCAGGTTTTGGTCCTGATTGGCTGTCTCGTCGTGATCCTGTCGCGTTGAGGACTGGGGAGTTTGAGCCCAAACAAGCGCGCTACACGGCAACAATGTCACAATAGTACAGATTGCAACTCGGACAAAAGGACGGGATCTGGACAACATGGCTTTTCAGGTTTCCTGGAGTGAACTAGAGTAATTCTAAATCAGCTTCTATCTGTACGAATCGGGCTCGGGAAACTGGAGGGTCGTGCGTGTTTAAGCATTCCCATTGGAACGAATGGATGCGCTTCGCTGTCATTACTTTCATTTTTAGCCTTGCGTTGGGAATTCCTGTGCTTGGAACCGCACAAAACTCCGGCAATCAGTCCAGTGGTCAGACCTTGCCCGATGCACCCTCACCTAACAACCCGCTTTCGGGGGGACAAGTTGCGCCCGGAGCACCACCTTCTGCGCCTGCACAGACCCCCGATCTGAGTGACGTTCCTGTCGAAACGCAAACCAAAGGCACAACTCAGGTTCCCG
This sequence comes from uncultured Terriglobales bacterium, assembly GCA_964490255.1. Taxonomy (GTDB): domain Bacteria; phylum Acidobacteriota; class Terriglobia; order Terriglobales; family Acidobacteriaceae; genus JAJPJE01. The sequence goes on from CAZBCQ010000032.1 coordinate 14,449, forward strand.
CGAATACTCCAACTCCTCCGATGCCGCCCGTAAAGACGGTGCCCGCCGGCAGTGTTCCGGCTCCATCCAATACCAGCCAGGAGGAGCTCTACAAGTATGTCGTGAATACGAACTTCGTCGTTGTCCCTGTGACGGTGAAAGATTCGGACGGTCACCTCGTTGAAGGACTGCTGCAGAAAGACTTTTCGATCTACGAAGACAATAAGCCGCAGAACATCCGCTATTTCACCAGTGATCCTTTCGCTCTCTCCGCGGCCATCGTCCTGGATCTCAGCATGTCTGAGAATGTTGTAAGCAAGGTCAACCAGAGTCTCCCCGCGCTGGTAGGCGCTTTCAGCCAGTACGACGAAGTCGCCCTCTACACTTACGCCGGCAGCGTTCAAAGAGTGCAGGACTTCATCGGCGGCGCTTCCGACCGCTTCGCACAAGTGATGAAGCAAGTGCGCGTAGAAGCCCGAGGGAGAACGGGCGGTGTTCCTGTCGTCTCGGGTCCCATGGCAGCCGGTCCCAGCGTGAATGGCCATCCCATGGACAACAGTACTCCGCCGGAGGAAGCTCGCACCTACCAGCCTGAACCGCACGTTCTCAACGATGCAATTCTCGCCGCGGCGCTCGATCTCTCTCGCCGCGGTCCGCTGCGTCGCAAAGTCATCTTCGTCATCAGCGACGGCCGGGAACTCGATAGCACTGCGAGCTACCGCGATGTGCTAAAGGTCTTGCAGACCTACCAGATCATCGTCTATGGAGTCGGTGTGGGTGGAGGCGCTATCCCCGGGTACCGCCAGTTGGAGAAGATCAAACTGCCTGGTCAGGGATATGGCGACATCCTCAATCGATATGCGGCTGCAACCGGGGGACAGGTGTTTCCTGCGTTTTCAGCGGACACAATGGAGGGCGCTTACCAGCGACTCACGTCGGTTGCAAGAAACCAGTACACGCTCGGATATACCACCATCGCAGCGGTCGCCGGGAATTGTCGCGAAATCGAAGTCCGGGTGAAACGTCCCGGACTGCAGGTCATCTCCAAACCACGCTACTGTCCGCTGCCGCCAGCCGTGCAAAGCAAGCAGTGACGTTAGTAACCCAGTAGTCAGCAGATGGAAATCGGTTACGTTGCGTCTTCTGACTACTGGCCAGTATCTGCTGGCTGCTCGCTAGTGGCTTCAATCACTTCCGTGCCATGACTTTAGTGTCCTTCTGGACAACGATGTGTGCTCGAACGTTAATACCCTGTGATATAAAACAAGTGCACTCCCCCAGGAGAGACCGCAGTTCGCCCGTAAAGGCGTGCTGCCATTAGAACGAGGCAGGGCCTTGAGTTTCATAAACTTCGCCGCCCGCGAAATTAACTGCAAAATTGTCTATTACGGCCCCGGCCTCGGGGGCAAGACCACCAATCTTCAGTACGTCTACGACAAAACTGGCGAGAAACAGAAGGGCAAAATGATCTCGCTGGCTACCGAAACCGACCGAACCCTCTTTTTTGATTTCCTTCCACTCGATTTGGGTACGGTTCGTGGTTTTCGCACCCGTTTTCACCTCTACACCGTTCCTGGACAGGTCTTCTACGACGCCAGCCGCAAGCTCATTCTGCGCGGCGTTGATGGTGTGGTTTTTGTGGCCGACTCGCAGGAAGAGCGTATGGACGCCAACCTGGAAGCGCTCGACAATCTTCACGAAAACCTGCAAGAACACGGTTACGATCTCGGCAAGATCCCCTACGTGCTACAGCTGAACAAGCGCGACCTGCCCTCCGCCATGAGCCTTGAAGACCTGAAGCGCGAACTGATCCGCAAAGAGGAGCCGGTTTTCGAGGCCGTGGCCTTCCAGGGGACCGGAGTATTTGAAACCCTCAAGGAAGTCGCCCGTCTGGTTTTGACTGAATTGAAAAAAGGCTAGCGGCCTACTCAGGCTGTGTAACATCCATTCAATTCAGGTCACTTCTGTGACACGAAGGCTCACCTTCAACTCCTTCCTGACAAACACCCTTCTATCGAACCTCGCATCAGACCCTAGAACACAAGCAATAGAGATCACTCAGCAGGGAGACTTATGGCTTTACGCGATTCCAACTTGAACACCGAAAGCGGCCAGACAGAACGTGGCGTCGTCGCAGGACTCTTCCGTGATGACAACCGACTGGAGCAAGCAATCCGTGAACTGAAAAGCGCTGGCTTTTCGGATAACCAGATCGGCGTTGCGCGCAGTGAGACTACGGGCACCGCTGGCGAAGCCAGGGCGACCAGCGGTTCAGAGGTAGTGCGTGGCGAGTCTCGCGGTATGTGGGACAAGATCAAAAGTGCATTCACCGGCCATGACGACACGGCTGATATGGATGCTAACTACAGCAGCTCTGAAGACTTCGGCGGTTCACTTTCTGGGATGGGGCTCACCGACGATCAGAGTCGCTATTTCAGCGGAAACATCCATGGCGCAGCTTGTCTGCTGACGGTTCGAACCGCGCCTGGACGTACATCCCAGGCCATTGCGATTCTAGAGCGCAATGGCGCTGATCTCGGCCGTGGATCTGTCGAGTTCGGAAAAGCAGGCGCGACAACCGCTCCAACGGAGAATCGCCGGATTCAACTTCTTGGAGAAGTGCTGCGGGTGCACAAGGAGCGCATCTCGCGTGGCGAAGTTCGCATGCGAAAGGAAGTCATCTCGGAGACCAAGAACATCCAGGTCCCGGTCACTCGAGAAGAGCTTGTCGTTGAACGTACGGCGGTTTCCGACCAGCAACCGGCAGGCGGACAAATCGGCGACACCAAGGAGATCCGCGTTCCTCTGTCCGAAGAGCGGGTTCGAGTTGAGAAGCAGCCTGTAGTCACTGGCGAAGTGAAGGTCGGAAAGCGCCAGGTGCAGGACACGCAAACCGTGGCCGACAACGTTCGTCACGAAGAGCTCAAAGTCGAGAAAGAAGGCGACATAGCTGATCGCGAGGACGACACGGAACGCATAGATCGAGACAAAGCCGCTTAACGCTACACGGGAGGGCGGCGGACACGACTCGCTGCCTTCCCAAAATCCACTCCACGAATCCGAATTCAGAAAATTTGCCGTAAGCTCGGAGGCCAAGGTACTCTCATCTCCTATGAAGCCTCTGCTGTGGCTCTCTTTCACGATTGCTCTAATCTCCACTACCCTTACCGCCCAGCAAGTGCCCCGGCCCACCGAAGGCGATTTCGTCGTCCATAACTTTCAGTTCAAATCTGGTGGATCGCTGCCCGAACTCAAGCTGCACTATTCGACATATGGCACGCCGGTGCGCGACCCCAAGGGACGCGTGACCAATGCAGTAATGGTTCTGCACGGCACCGGAGGCTCGGGACACCAATTCGTGAACGACCGTTTCGCGGGCGTTCTCTTCGGACCAGGCCAACTGCTCGATTCCACTCGTTACTTCATCATTCTTCCGGATTCGATCGGCCACGGCCAGTCAAGCAAGCCGAGCGATGGCCTGCACGCCCGTTTTCCCCATTACGAATACGACGACATGGTGCAGGCACAGTATCTGCTTCTCACCGAGGGATTAAAGGTCAATCATCTCCGCCTGCTCATGGGCACATCAATGGGCTGCATGCATTCGTGGATCTGGCTTGAAACGCATCCTGACTTCATGGACGCCGCCATGCCTCTCGCCTGTCTACCCGTGCAGATTGCAGGACGCAATCGCATGACCCGCGAGATGATCATGGACTCCATCCGCCAAAGTCCTGACTGGAATGATGGTGACTACAAACAGCAACCTCGCGGACTCGAAGGGGCACTCAACATCCTGTTGATGATGGGCAGCTCGCCGCTTCAGATGCAGAAGCACTACCCGACACGCGACCAAGCCGACGCTTATCTCCACGACTATATCGCCACGCACACGGGCACCACCGATGCCAACGACCTTCTCTATGCGGTCGATTCATCACGGAATTACGACCCATCTGTGAAACTCGAACTCATTACGGCCCCGGTCATGTTCGTGAACTCCGCCGACGATCAGATCAATCCGCCCGAGCTGGGCATTGCCGAAAAGGAGATCAAGCACGTCAAGAACGGTCGCTTCGTTCTCCTCCCGATCACAGACGAAACTCGCGGCCACGGCACCCATACCCAGGCAGTGGTCTGGAAAGATTATCTGTCTCAACTGCTGGCGGAAAGCAAATGACGATGTCCCGGACTGCCCGACAACCTGCATTCACGAAGTATTAACAATGGTTTCTTACAATCCCGGAATGCCTTCGGACAAGCTAGTTGTCGAATCAGTTCCCGGTTCCAATGCAGGTGAGTCGATCGTCAAGCTGAACGGCCCCTTGGTCCTCAACACTCTTTTCGGGTTTCAGGACGCGATGCAGCAGTTGACCGGAAATCTGACTCTGATTGACCTCGAGGGCGTGCCATACGTCGACTCAGCCGGTCTTGGCTCGCTGGTTAAGTTTTTCGTCTCCTACAAACGTCATGGACGCAAGCTCATCCTCGTCGCCCCTTGCCCACAGGTGCACTCGTTGATGAGCATGACTAAAGTCGAGACTCTCTTCGAAGTTTATCCGACCATTGCTGATGCCCAGCGCAGCACTGCGGCTGGCGCCTCCTCGTAAACACGAACGCAGATTCTGACTGGTTCTTCGATTCTGAGCGGTTCTTCAGCTTGATCTTAGATCTGCCTTCATCAGCGTTGATCTGCGGCTAGATTCTCTTCTTTTTCGTATGCCGCTGCCCGTCTGGTCACGCCTAAGCTCCGCGATTTCTCTGTTCAACTCGGCAACAGCTTTATGCGCCTGCTTCATCCCACAGTCAGCTTAAGACAGCTACAAGTTACGGAATACCAGGCGAGGGTTCGTCATGTGTACTCGTTTTTTGGCCCTGGCGCTTTTGGCAGCGCTGCTGGGCTTAAGTTCGTGCGTTGGTTTAACACGAACGGGTGGTGGTCAGCAGGTGGGCTCAGCACAATCGTTACACCACATCATCTTCATGGTCCAGGAGAATCGCAGCTTCGATCACTACTTCGGCCAGCTCGGGCAATATCGTGCCGCTAACAATTTCGGGGCTGCTTCCGACATTGACGGGCTTCCAGCTACTGCATGGAATGCAGCCGACGACGGCACCATCCTTCATTCCTTTCACCTGTCTACTACTTGTCTGGACGAGCTAAGTGACGACTGGATGGAGAGCCACGTCGATATGAACGAGAACCATCCTGGCTCGAGCACCATTCTCCTCGACGGCTTCGCACACATTGCGGGCGGCTATGCTCTCGCGTTCGGCGAATCGGACACGCGTGGCGTGCGTGCCATGGGCTACTACACCGACAATGAGCTGCCGTATTACTACTTTCTTGCTTCACAGTTCGCAACTTCGGACCGCTGGTTCTCTCCTGTTCCCACGGAGAGTATCCCCAATCGCATTTACATGATGGCCGGCACGTCCGCAGGACACGCTCATGCTCCCACTGACCAGTATCCCTGCTGTGAGCCGCAGATCCCCAAGACGATCTTTCACGAGCTGCAAGCGGCCGGAATTTCCTGGAAGATCTACTACACTGACACTCTTCCCAATGGTCAGCCACTCACCGACATCGGACAGTTCTGGCCAAACTTTGCCGCGCAGCATGCGGCCAATATCGTGCCCGTCAGCCAGTACTTCACCGATCTCGCGAACAACGCTTTGCCACAGGTCTCCTTCATTCAGGCAGGACTCGGTTCCGGACGGGATGAACACCCCGGTGGTCAGATCACACCTGGACAAGGTGGCAATGATATTCAGAAGGGAGCTCTGTATGTTTCCAGCCTCATCAACGCGCTGATGGGGAGTTCCTCGTGGACGAGTTCTGCATTCATTCTCAGCTTCGATGAAGGCGGCGGATTCTATGATCACGTTCCTCCGCAGTCCGCAGTGCAACCCGATGGCATCAAGCCTTTGGATCTGATCCCCAGCGATTCGATCATCAATCCCCCTGCTGATTTCAATCAGACTGGTTTCCGTTTGCCGCTGATGGTGGTCTCACCCTTCAGCAAGAGGCACTACGTTTCGCACACGGTCGCTGACAACACTGCAATCTTGAAGTTGATCGAAACTCGATTCGGTGTTTCCAGTCTTACTCAGCGAGACGCTGCGCAGATCGACATGTCGGAGTTTTTCGACTTCACCAACGCGCCGTCGAGCAACGTACCGTTACCTCCAGCACAACCGGTGGCCGGTCTCTGTAACCCAACCGATCTTCCTGTCTCGCCGTGATGAAAGTGAGAGCTCTGCGGAAAGGAAAAGGCCGCCCGGCAACTCAGGCGGCCTTTTCTCAAGGGAGAATAGTTCCAATCAACGGCGACGAACCGACAATCAGAACTTGATGCCGAAATGTTATTGACCCCAACGAATAGGTGTCAAGAAAATTCTCGGGATTAAATGTCTTTGTTTTCAATAATTTGCATTTAGATTGCCGAAAAAGATTCGAGCCTCTTGACCCGCCCTCGGGACCCAAAACTGACATAAACTGTCAGTTTTCAGGCTCTTACAGGTTAAAACAGACGCAAATGTCCCATTTTGATTCCCGCCCGGAATCGACACCAACTTGCTACTTGCGAAGGTTCAATCGGATGATTTCGACATCCTGCGCACGATCGAAAACGCGGTCTGGGAAGAATCTCTTCGCCAGGATTCGAACTCCACCGAACGCGACGCCCGCGGCAATCGAGACCGCCAGCAGAGCAGCGAGCAACAAAACCACGTTTACTAAGAGGCCGCCGAGATTGTTGCTCTTTGTCAGATGCGTCGCCTGATTCCAGGTGACGTCGGCTTCGTAGTTCACCGATGCGAGCAGCGCTCGTGCGTTTGCCGGAGATACCGAGCCGCTCACGACGGCAATCAGAGGACCCGTGCGCTTCGTGTAATAAGCCGACCTGCCATCGGGCGAACTCGGGTTCGCGCCATCGATCTTCCGCAACTGCGCGCCCGCAATCGCCGGCGTCGGATAAGAAATCAACGTGAGCTTCGCAATGCCATCGTCGGTTGAGTAATCGGCGCACATCAACTCCGCACCGGCATTGAAGTCGAGCAAGTCGGCGGGTATAGGCTCGCTGATTTTGCCAAGCCCAATCGGACCGACAACGTATTTTTTGTTGTCCTTTAGCCCTTGAGTAGGGAGGTAATTCGGCAATGAAGGCAAGTTACGCGCATTCCCCACAGGCAATGGCAGGTCATTCGCGAGTTCGCGCAGCTCACCCGCGGACATCGGCGTCACGTGGTCGAGCGTTACGTCTGCCAGAATGTTCGCGCGATAGAACACCACTCTCGCACCATTGGAGAAGGCATCGTCGCCAACGGTCTCTGGAGCTACTTCCGGCGTCCGGTAGAAGAGGAATGATCCGTAGGCGCCGCTAGCATCGGCAAACCGCGCCGCCTTCACCGTGAGTTTGCGGCCTTCTTTGGTGTAGGTCGCGGAGTTCAGGTCCGTGAACCCATATTCCTTGAGAAGCGAGCCGTTAACCGGATCGGCCTGGTTCGCATCGGTATTGACCTGATCTGAGGATCTTACCCATCCCGCAAAGACCTTGGGCAGGAAGTCGGACTTGGACTGCTGCGCATAGCCTGAAGCTACAAACCCCAGGATCAACAAAAGACTGTATGGAAAATTGCGTTTCATTCAGTGCGTTTCATCGAAGAGAAGAGCTCTTTATTAGACTACAGGCTGTGAGCCAAAGTTCCAAACCGCGGGCGTTGATCGGTGCTCCAAGTTCGGGACCTTATGTTCCGACGGAGCATCGTAGAGCTAGAAGTCATTGAGCGAAGCGAACCTATCTACGCATTTACGTAAGGAGGGAGAGAATGACTTCACGCGGGCACCGAACCGCTATTGCCCCGCCTTATCCGGAATCTTCGCCGCGACCTTAACCCCGCTTAGGCCGTTCACGTACTTGGCCACACCGCGATAAAGCGACTCGGCAATTTTCTGCCGGTACTCCGGCGTTTCCAGTTTGTGTTCGTCGCCGGGGTTGGAGATGAAGGAGATCTCCGCCAGGATGGAAGGCATATTCGCACCGATGAGCACGATGAATGGGGCTTTCTTGACGCCACGATCGCGCAGGGACGAACTGCGGCTCGAGGCCAGCCCGGTATAGAGCGACTGCTGTACGTCTACCGCGAACTCTCGCGATTCTTCGATCTTCTCTTTCAGCGCGATCTTTTTCACCAGGTCTTGCAGTTCGTGGATCGACTTCTCCGACACCGCGTTTTCGCGCGCTGCCACTTCCAGCGCATCGCGCGAAGAAGTGAAGTTCAGGTAATAAGTCTCTACGCCGCGCGCGGATGGGTCAGGACTGGAGTTGGCGTGAATGGAAATGAACAGGTCCGCCTGCTGTTGGTTCGCGATCGCAGTTCGTGTCTCCAGCGGAACGAATGTATCGTCATCACGCGTGTAAACCACCTCGGCGCCCATGCGCGAATCGAGCAGTTTCCCTAACCGGAGCGCGACATCGAGCACCAGATCTTTTTCTCGCAGGCCATTGGGACCAATGGTCCCGGTATCGTGTCCACCATGCCCAGCGTCTACGACGATGCGCCCAATCTTCAACCCGAGCGCGCGGATCAGCGAGCGGTCGCCGTCCATGGTCGGCTTCGCCTCGCGCACTGCCAGTTTGTCTACCGTTTGGCGCCGGACATGCGCGCGCGAGCTATTACTCGAGGATTCAGATGCCAGCACATCGCCGAGGCTAGAAGTCGTGATCCCAGCGACCTCCACGCTACGCTTCTGCGTCAGCGCTGGAGCCGGACTCTTGATGGGAGGCTGGGTCTCGTTATCGTCCACCACTATGCGGGTTGGAGCGTCGTTCGTCTTCGATGAACTCTTGTCTCCCGGAAGCGCCGTGACTTTGCGTGCAATTTCTCTCTCGAGTATCTGCCGATCGCGCTCTGAAGCCGAAGCCTGAGTGTCTGTTCTCTTGACCTGCGCAGTCGGCGTGGCGGCAGTCGCGACTATCTTCGGCGCACTCGCTGCTGCCAGTTTCGCAGAAGCACTCTCGCTCACAGTAGTAGTCGCAGCGGGGTTGACCGTAGCCGGCTCTGGCTTGATTGGTGCCGTGCTGGGTACTGGAATCGTTTGGTCCGGCGCCTCTGTCTTTGCTACGACAGCTTTATTCGCTGCCGGCGCTTCCTGCGTCTTCGGCTCTACTGCTGCAGCGGCAACAGGTGTCGGCTTCGTCTCCGCCTTCGCCTGCACCTGGGCCGGCTTGCGGCCGTGAATGTCGACAATCAGGCGATACGGATTCGGCAACAGGAACGCTGAATAGTCGTACGAGTCATCGACCTCCAGCACGATGCGCGCCTCGCCCGGGCGGAATTGCGCCACTCGGATTTTACGTAAAAAACCGTCGCCCACTTCAAAGCTCTTGCCCAACAGCACGGAACTCAGTCTGCTGTCCTTCAGATCGAAGTAGATGCGATCCGGGTGGTCGATCCGCTCCGAGCTGTACTCCACGCTGTCTTCCAGATCGACAGCAACCCGCGTGTAGTCGGGTGTCGACCAGTGCCGGATGCCGGTCACCAGGACATGATGTCCGGGACGACGCTCGCTCAAACTGGGGCTGTCCTGCTCTTCCCCTGCTACGACTCTGAGCTTCTGCTCGGCTGTAAATGCTGGCGCGGGCGTTTCCTTCGGCTGTGCTACCGCAACCTCCGACTTGCGCTCAGCTTTTGTATTCTTCGCGGCAGTCGTCGGTTGCTTCTTGCTCGGATTCGCCTTCGCGTTCGCGGCGTCATCCATCTCGCGCAGAGCCTGACGCGCGTCATCGGCGCTTTCCGAATTCGGATAATGCTTCAGGAACTCCTCAAACGTCTCTTTCGCTTTGGTATTGTCGCCAAGATCCTCACGATAGATCTGTCCGATGGTGAACAGCGCCTCGACTCGATACTTGCTGCCCGGGTACTCACGCCGGACGAACTCGTACTGCCCGATCGCATCGTGAAGCGATTTTTCATCCTTGAAGGTGCGCCCCTGCTCGGCAAGCAACTCCGCTACTGCCACAACGGCCGCATCCGCCCGATTCGAGGTCGGTGCCAGGTAGTAGACGCGCCGGTAGGCATCCATTACCTTCTGGTAATCGCGCTGCTTGCGCTCGCGAATCGGCGTGCCGTTCAGTTCCTCACGCAGCTCTTCTGCTTTTTCGAATTGTCCTCGTGCAATCTGTTTCTTCTGCTGGACAGTGGCGCCAAATGCGGGAAAGGCGAGTGCAGCTATGAGTGCGAACAATGCGGCCTTGCGCGCCCAATGCTTCCGGGACGCGCTCGCGCAAGCTACCGTACGATTGGACTGCTTCGAAGAATCCGCTACCACCCTGGTTGACTGGGTCTTCATTCCGTGTTCGTAAACTTCACGACCCCACTGGCATCGCGCTCAACGCGAATCGGTGCATACGACGGCGTGAACATCCCGCCGCCATACAGCTGTGTGATTTTCCGGACGTAATTTCGGGTCTCTGCAAACGGAGGAACACCGTTATTGCGCGCTACCGCGCCTTCTCCAGCGTTGTAGGCCGCAAGCGAAAGCTGGACATTGCCGCCATAATTGGTCAGCAGCTTCTTCAGGTGCCGCACGCCCGCGTCCACGTTCTGCCGTGGATCGAATGGATTCTTCACGCTCAGCGTGCGCGCGGTCTGCGGCATCAGTTGCATTAGGCCCATGGCCCCGGTGCGCGAAACCGCATTGCTGTTGTAGTTCGACTCCACCTTAATGATGGCGCGCACCAGGTTGGGATCCACATTGTGCCGTTCGGCGGCTTCTGTAATGGCCGTATCAATCTCGTCGGCAGTCACCTGTCGTCCAAGCGCCAGGTTGCGGTAGTTCGGATTGCTGTGCGCCGGACTGCCCTGCACGATCGGCTGGGCTGACACATACTTCGAAACCTCAGCCGCCGCATTCCGCGCTGCGCTGTAGGCCGACCGGCTCGGCGCCGGGACCGGCTTCCAGGTGTGCTCGGTATTGCTCCAATACACCAGCCCTGAGGAACGTCTCGCCGGAATCTCGCGTGCCGCAGTTTGCTTAGGGGCGGTATCTTCGTCGTTTACGTAGACAGTCCTGCCGTTCTCGGACACGGCCGTGATGGTATCGGCCGCAACCGCCGGGGTTGCCGCAAGCGTGATGACGAGCGCAGTCAAGATGAGTGGCGCGATGGAGGCAGACGGTCGGGTATTCGGTTGTGGCCAATAAGACATCTTTTGACAGACCTCTTTTTGGCGCACGGACCTGGGTTACTGTGCGCGACTAACCAACCCGACCACACGGAGACAACCAGAGTGAGTGGATTATAAGTCCGGCGTGGAAGGGGCAGCAATCGTCCAACTGCCGGGGAATCTGCTAAGTGAATGGGCGGAAACTCATGAAAAAACAGGACAAACCCGCTGAAACCGGAACTTTTCTCGCCGAAGGTCATGGACCAAGGTGCGGATGCTCCCGTGGTTCCTTCTCCGCATACACTACCTTGGTCCCATTCAATTGCAGCTCAGGAATCTAACGCAAGAGTCATCAGTACACTGTCCACACTCCCGGGGTTGCGAGTTCTATTAAGTGCCGGTCCGGATCGCGGAAGTAGATGCTCTCTCCGCCTCGGGGCCAGGAACGTCGAAGCTCGATCGTCACACCATGGTTTGCAAGCTTTCGCTCCCACTCGTTTAACTGATCGTGTGCGATCGCAAACGCAACGTGCAGCTCACCCTCTCCGTCGTGTGGTGCTGTCCAGTTTTTGGAGGCTCCTTTCTTACACAGCAACAGGACCTGATGGCCACCCACACTCATGGCCGTAATTCGATCGTCGCTGAGGATTGGCTCGAATTCCAGAACTTCGTGGTAGAACTTGGCTGACGCCTCCGGGTCCCTGACGTACAAACTGGTTTCCACAACTCCGTTAATCTGCATTGCTCCCATGGAAGAACTCCTCTGCAAAGCTGATGCAGAGCGCGTGCCTGTCTCTGCGTTGAAATTCGCGGCCTGCGCTCGCCATTACCCGCATCTACGTCAAAAATATCAGCCTTGATCTCCAGTTGAGCAACATGACCGAATGGAACGCATCCGAATACGCCAGGATCGCTGGACTCCAGCAAGCGATGGCAGCCGAAGTCCTCTCCCTCCTCGATCTCAAAGGTACGGAGCGCGTGCTGGACTTAGGATGCGGGAACGGAAACATCACCGCGGAGATCGCTGCTCGTGTTCCCGAGGGAAATGTCGTTGGTATCGACGCGTCGGCTGAAATGATCGCGTTCGCGTCAACTCAATTTCCTCCCGACACTCGGCCCAATCTTCGGTTCCAGACGGCCGACATCCGCCATCTCCCGCTTCGCGAGGAATTCGACCTTATCGTCTCCTTCAATGCGCTCCATTGGATACCCGACCAGGCAACGGCCCTTCGCTCAATTCGTTCTGCGCTCAAGCCCAGTGGCCGGGCGCAACTGCGCCTGGTTCCGAAAGGCAAACGCAAGAGTCTCGAGAATGTGATCGAAGAAACGCGGCTCTCTCCACGGTGGGCTCGTTACTTCAAGGAGTTCCACGATCCGTATCTTCACCTGACACCAGATGAATACGTAGCACTCGCGGAGCAGAACGGACTGCATGTCCGGCGCATTCACACGGAAGACAAAACTTGGGATTTCAAGTCTCGCTCCGCCTTCATCGCTTTTGGCTCGGTGACTTTCATCGAATGGACGAAGTATTTACCGGAGAACGAGCGGCTTTCCTTCATCACCGATGTCCTCGACAGCTACAGGGTCGTTGCTGGGCAACGATCAGAGGAGGAGAACACCTTCAAGTTCTACCAAATGGACATCACACTTTCGCCGAACCCCTCCACGTAAACGCAATCAGGAATGGTTTATGGGTGCCCCACGTCGCCCTTCTGGCGCGGGTGGGACGAGAGCCGGGTTCGCACAGACAGTTCCGTCCTTGCGCGCCGTCACGGCAGCTTATCTTTTCCGCAGCGTCTCCAATTCATCCAATGTTCTTGGCCAGTCTGCTCCAAATAACCGCGACAGACTCCGATCCGCCAGCACCTTGCCTCCCGTTTGGCAGTACGCGCAATAGTTGGTCTCGTTGTCTGCATAACGGATCCGCTGGATCGGCTTCCCGCATGTGGGACACGCTTTTCCAAACCGGCCATGGACCGCCATATCCTCGCGGAACGCGGTGACCTTCTCTGGAAAATCGTTCTTGGCCTCGGCCTGCAGACGATCGATCCATAGCTGCAACGTCTCGCGTGTCGCCGCGAACAGCCTCTCCATCTGCATGGACGTCAGCTTCTGCGTCAGCAGGACCGGCGAAAGCTGTGCCGCATGTAGGATTTCGTCCGAATAGGCATTGCCGATTCCGCTCAGAATTCGCGGATCAGTGAGCGCCCGCTTCAGCGTATGGTTCTCCGCTGTGATCGCGGCGCGAAATCCTTCGAGGTCGAGCGAGAAAACATCCACGCCACCAGCATCAAGGGATCGCGCCTCTTCTCGACTACGAAATAGGTGCAGTGATGCGCGCCTCTGCGACCCAGCTTCGGTTAGTACCAGCGAGCCATTCGGAAAGTCCAACGCGGCAAGCTGATTCCGACCGCTCAGCTTCGCACCTGCCTGCTTCCAATGGAGCCGGCCTGCAATCATCAGGTGCAGCACCAGCCAGAAACCATTATCAAACTCCACGCCAATGCGTTTGCCGATCCGCATCAACGACCGCACCGTGTGCCCTTCAATGCTCACAATCGGCGGTTCGACCGTGCGCAGAAGAAATGGATTGCCCAGCCGCACTTTTTCAAGCGTTCGACCCACAATGTACGTATTTAGCGCAGTGAGGTACGCGGCAATGTCCGGAAGCTCAGGCATGAATAGCAGATCAGTTTGACCGATCTGATTCTAAGTGACAATTCTATGCGGGGACCATTTTGCGCCTCTGTTGCAAAGGTTGCGTAACCCAAAACCGCGAACGAATCGCTGATACCGCAACTAATTTTTCCTCCTTTGCACAAATTCTTCGCTCTCGCGTGTGGTTAAAAGTAAGAAACAAGCGATACTCTGAGCTCCCTCTATGCTCTTGCCGTTCAGCCGACGACGAAACTTCCGTAACTTGGAAGGATGTTATTCCGAGCATAGCCCCGCGCTGCTCGCATATGCCCGCTCATTCGGATTGAATCATCATGCGGCCGAGGACTTGATCCATCGCGTCTTCTTGAAACTCCTCGAGGATCGCAGGGATAAAGATGTGCAGGAGCTTCGCCCGTATCTCTTTCGTGCGGTTCGGAATTCTGCGCTGAATCATCTCCGCGATCACTCTCGGGAAGTCGAGCTTTGCAATCAGGAACCCTGGTTTCACAACCTCAGTGCTGCGCCAGAAGCCGAGCTCGACCTGCGCTCCGCGCTTGGAGAACTTCCTGCGGAACAGCGAGAGGTATTACTGATGCACGTATGGGGAGGTCTCACGTTTGCCGAGGTCGCTACCGTGCTCGCACTTTCCTCCAACACTGTCGCCTCGCGCTACCGATACGCTCTAGGCGCACTCAAACGCAGGTTGCAGCCGGAAGTAGAGGCCAAAAAGCCATGAAAAATATCAACGATGATGTCGAGTTAGAAAACTATTTGCGCGAGTTTCAGCCGATGGAACCAGGCCCATTGCCACGAGTGCAAAGACGAGCACCTCTTATTTGGGCCGCCGCGTTGGTCGGTGCCCTGCTTGTGGCGATCCTCGGGATTCGAGCTCCACACCTAATCCGAGATGCATCCAGATTGCAGGCACCGCCTTACATCGCGAGCACGCCAGTCGATGCGCTCAAGCTAGGAAAATTAAGTGTCGCAGCTCAACAGGGAGATGAGGCGCTTGAATCAGCGCTCTTCCGCAGCTCCTCGGCCGCGTTGCCGCGCATGGACAGACCGAATACAGCACTGAACGCATTGTCCGGTGAATGAAGAAGGAGAATCGCATGAGAAAAGCAATCCTCATTACCTTGGCACTTTCTATGGTTTCGGCGATCTCAGCTCAGGCGCCGCCCGGAGCCGAGAACAATGCTGCGTTGCGCTACTGGAATGCCTTCGCACAGATGTCGGATATAACGATTACCGACGCACAATCCCGCCAACTGGAAGCGATCGCCAACGGTACGTCTCCGTGGGACGAATCTGCCTTTGGGAAATTGTTGGATGCCAATGCCGAGGCGGTCGAGACGATGGTGCGTGGCACCTCTTTCCCGTACTGTGCGTGGGGCCTCGATCTACAACTCGGAGCCGCGACGCCCATCCCGCAAATCCCACGCGGGCGCGCGCTCGCTCGCCTCAACGTTCTCACTGCGCAACGGCTGGCATACCAAGGAAACAGCAAAGAGGCGACCTTGCATCTGCTTGCCGGTATCCGCTTTGCGCACGATCTATCGCAACACATGTCTCTGATCGGCGCACTCACTGGCAAGCTGGCGCTCACCTCCGACTTGAATGCGGCAGAGAGACTCGCCCAAACGAACAAATTATCTAAGAGCGATCGCGAGGAACTCGCGCAGGCCGTTCGAGCATTGTCTCCCGATGTCTTTGACTGGAGTCAGGCGATACGGAACGAATCTGGCGCGGTGAAGGACGCGCTCCTCCAATTGCAGCAGGCGAGCGACCCTGCCAAGTATCTAACACAATGGGGAGTGAATTACACCCACCCGAGTGGCAAGCTTCGGCCCACCGCCGAAGAGATCCGCGAATACGATTCGGTAATGGCTGATGCTGCTCGCGCTTTTCGATTGCCCCCTGCGCAGGCGGATCAGCAACTTGCCACCATCACAGCGAAAATCAACAGCATGGGTCCGGCATTCCGAGCCCTTACACCCTCTCTCGCTCGTGCCAATGCCTCTCGCAAGGAAGTCGAAGAGCTACGCCAGAAATTTCTGCAAAATATGTGAGGTCACCGCATACAAATTGGGATTACTTGCCCTAGTAAAATGGGAATGCTGGTTGCGAGTGCAGTCGAGTAGAAACAGAAAATGAAGAATTTCTTCAGCCGATCGGTGCGAGTGTTGCTCGTCCTGGCACTGTGCACTACTGCAGGATTGGCTCAGAACAGTGCGCCAGCCCAGTCCCCCAAGCGATCAACCAGCACTCCCTACACCGGTGACCTCTCGATATTCGACTCTCCTGGCCGAGACCAAAGGCTCCGCATAAACCGCGTAATGGACATTCTGGGAATTGCTCCCGGCAAGAGCGTCGCGGATATTGGTGCAGGATCAGGCTGGTTCACAGTACGGGCTGCACGGCGCGTCGGTCCATCGGGAACGGTGTACGCGGTTGACATCAATCCTGAAGCGATCCGTTACATCGATCTCAGGGTGCGAAAGGAATCCGTACCCAACGTAAAGACGATCCTGGGCAAGGCGGACGACCCGATGCTGCCGAAAGACTCGCTTGATGCCGTGCTGCTCTTGAAGACCTATCACGAAGTCGCCGACCCTGTTGCGTTACTGGAGCACCTGCGCCCGGCGCTCAGGCCGGGAGCACGTTTGGGAGTCATTGATCGAAACGGCAACGGCACCAACCACGGAGTGAACCGAGAGGTCGTCATCAAAGAGGCCGAAAGTGCCGGCTATCACCTTGTTCAGAGTTATGACTTTGTGAAGGACGATGGCATGGATTACTTCCTGTTGTTCACTGTGCCACAAAGGCGATAACTGAAGAGCCGGCGTAACGGGTGCCCCACACATCCTGTTCTTGGATCTGTGGGATCGTGAAACTCGAAACGTGAAACGCTTTTCGTTACCCGAGCAGTGTTTCCACCACTTCGTACGCGGACCCCAGCGCAGCATCGAGAGCGGACGCATCTTTGCCACCGGCTTCGGCGAGATCGGGACGGCCTCCGCCTTTGCCGCCGACCTTTTGTGCGATTGGCGCAATGACTTTGCCCGCCTGCAAGCGACTTGTCAGGTCCTTGGTAACCCCTGCGATCAGGGAGACGTTGCCGTCCGACGCCGAGCCCAGCACCACCACGCCCGAACCGATTTTTTGTCGCAGGTTGTCCACCAGCGTGCGCATCTGCGGCCGCTCGAGATTATCGACGCGATGCGCCAGTACCTTGACCCCGTTTACGACACGAACCTTGTCGTCAATAGAAACGGTGGTCGCAGCCGCCGACTTCATCCGCGCCTGTTCCAGTTCTTTCCGCAGGCGCTTGATCTCGTCCTCGCGCGATACGATTTCTTTTTGCAGCGCGGTTGCCAGGGAACCTTCGGCTTCGTCCATGCGAACCAGCTTCCGGGCGACGCCTTCCAGTTGATGATCAGTACGAAAGTGTTGCAGAGAGCTTTCTCCGGCGACGGCTTCCACACGACGCACGCCCGCGCTGACGGAGCCCTCATCAAGGATCTTGATCAGGCCGATCTCGCCCGTCGCGCGTGTATGCGTTCCGCCGCAGAGCTCAGTCGAAAAGTCGCCGACCTTGATCACGCGAACCTTGTCGCCGTACTTTTCGCCGAACAATGCCATCGCGTGATACTCGTTCACGGCCACATCGATCGGCACGTCTTCGATGATCTCGACCCTCTGATTCGCGAGGACCTCTTTATTGATGATGTTCTCGATATCCTGCAGCTCTTCGTCTTCCACTGCGGTGAAGTGCGAAAAATCGAAGCGCAGACGCCCGGGCGAAACTAGCGATCCAGCCTGCTTCACGTGCTTGCCCAGCACTTCGCGCAACCCGGCATGGAGAAGATGCGTGGCCGTGTGATGACGCATCGTGGCGCGGCGAATGTCGTGCGAGACCACTGCGTCCACCTTGTCACCGACGTGCAGATCTTCGCGCGCAACCACCTTGTGCGAGCGCACGCCTTGCAACGGATAATAAGTGGCCTCGACTTCTGCCACGACGATATTGTGATCGTCATCGTAGAGCAGACCGCGATCGCCAACCTGTCCGCCTGCCTCGGCATAAAAGGGCGTGTGATCGAGAATCACTTCGCCCTGTTCGCCGCGCTTAAGCTCTTGCACGCCCTGCATCGTTATTCCGGATGCACCTGACGGTGCATGGCGCATCAGCGCAATAATCTCGCAGCCGCTCGATTCCGTTTGCCGATAGCCTTCGAAAACTGTCGGCGGGAGCTGCTGGTAGGCAGGATTTGCCGTCTGCTTCGCTGCACCCTTCCACGATGCTTGGGCGCGCAGCCGCTGCTCGGACATGGCACGATCGAATCCAGCCTGATCGAAGGCAATACCTGCGTCGCGTGCCGCATCGAACATGAAGTCGAGTGGCAGTCCGAAAGTGTCATAAAGCTTGAACGCCTTCTCGCCGGAATACGTGGCGCGAGCCTCAGGATGCGCCTGCTTCGCGGCGATCAGCGGAGCAAGGTCTTCGTCGAGGCGTTTCAACCCTTCGCTCAACGTCCGCGCAAAACGGGTCTCTTCGATCTCGACAACTCGTGCGACGCGCTCGGCGCTCTCGGCGAGCTCCGGATACGCATCCTTCATCTGATCTCGGACTGCAAATACCATCTGCCACAAAAACGGTTTCTCCTGCCCGAGCAGGCGTCCATGCCGGATCGCGCGCCGTATGATCTTGCGCAGCACGTAGCCGCGTCCGTCATTGGCCGGAACTACGCCGTCGGAAATCAGAAATGTTGCTGCCCGAGCATGATCGGCGATCACGCGCAGCGAAGCCGCATTGCTGCGCCCGCTCGCCTCGATCTTCTCCTCTTTGTCGAAGTCGACTTCGCAAAGCTCAGCCGCGCGCTTCAGCAAAGGCACGAACAGATCGGTGTCGTAATTCGAGATCTTGCCCTGCAACACCGCCGCCAGGCGCTCCAGACCCGCACCCGTATCGATCGACGGCTTAGGCAGTGGATTCAGCGTGCCTCCCGCATCGCGATCGAACTGCATGAAGACCAGGTTCCATATCTCGACGTAGCGCCCGCAGTCGCAGCCGAACTCGCAATCGGTGTGCCCGAGCGAACTGGCGATCGCGCCCA
>CAZBCQ010000033.1:0-32767 GCA_964490255.1 uncultured Terriglobales bacterium
GCGGCGATTGTGTCGCGGCTCATGAGATGTGTCAGATCGGGGCCGAAACGGCCATCTGCATTCGTGCCGGCCACGGTGTGGCAGTTGACGCATGCCGTCTTTTCGAAAACACGCCGGCCTTCCGCAACTGCACCACTCACGTGCGCTGATTGTTGTTGCGCCTGAACCCAGCGATCAAACTCTTCCCGAGGCTGAACGTAAACACGGAGCAACATCTTCGCGTGTTGCGTTCCGCAATACTGGGCACACTGTCCGAGATACAGGCCTGCTTCATGCGGGTCGATCCACATGCTGTTTTCGCGGTTTGGAATCATGTCGGTTTTGCCGGCTAGGCGAGGAACCCAAAAGCTGTGGTCCGTATCGGCCGACAGCAGCTTGATGAATGTCGGGGTGGGGTGTGCGGGATCACTTACCGGCACGTGCAGCTCATTTGCGGTTACAACCTTCAAACCGGGATATCGAAATTCCCACCAGAACTGATGACCGACCGCAGTCACTTCGACTGCATTAGGCGGTGGAACGGCTTTCTGGATTGTGGCGATAACCTGCGCTGTTGCCAGGAACAAAGTCAGCACGATTAGAACTGGAATGACTGTCCAAGCCAGTTCCACTTGATTACTTCCATAAACCTGCGGCGGCTCGTGGCCATCATCCCCGCCTTGCCTTCTGTACCTAACGATCGCGTACACCAGCAAAGTGAAAACAGTGACGAATATCGCCGCGGCAACGACGACGACAAAAAGCGAGAGCCCAAAGATTGAGTTTGCTGGCGTCGAGACAGGCGCGAAGATATTCGTCGGACTTAGTGACTCGGCTGAGTGTGCAAAGGCTGCGGGGCAGCAAATTAGGAGAAGCATTCCTGGCAAACGAAGCTTCACAAACACGCTAACCGCGATGAGGACTTGCGAGCGTTCACTCACAGCTGTACCTCTCGTCCACAACTCCGGGTTCTCGACTGTTCTTAAGTCCATGCTGAATGGTGCGAAAAGAATCGCATCGCTCTCCGCATAGACTTTCAACGCAATCCCTGGACCGAATAGCGCCAGGCGAGCACTTAGTCCGCAACTTGTTGACTGTGAAAAACAGATCGAGTCCGCAGAAGCGTATTCGCTTTCCGGCACTCAGTTTTAAGTGGTGATTAGCTGGCGGCTGCCAATTGTCTGGCATGCGCGTCTACACGAAAAGAGATTGGCTTTAGCTCTGCAGTTCCGGGTGCCCCTAAAGTGTCGAAAGCAGCGATTGTTGAATTTTGGCTGATAAACTGCACTCCCGCAGCGCAAAGGTAAGTTGTCCAGGCAATTTGCGAAAATCGGGGAGACTATGACTACAAAAACGACCGAGATTCCAGCACTGGCGCCCGATGGCACCTCAGGTGGTTCCCGCTCGCTAACGGCTTACGCCTGGGGCACACTAGCCTTTAATGTTGCCGTTATACTCTGGGGCGCCTATGTCCGCTTCACTGGATCCGGTGCTGGATGTGGAAATCAATGGCCGTTATGTGCTGGAGTCACTTCTTATCCCAAGATCCAGACTCTGATCGAATTCGCACATCGTATGAGCAGTGGGGCCGCTCTGGTGAGCGTGCTGTGCTTGTGGCTCTGGACCCGACTCAAGATGCCCCACAAGCACCCTTCTCGTTATGCCGCGGCTGCCGCATTGTTCCTCATTGTGAACGAAGCTCTCCTTGGTGCATTTCTGGTCCTCTTCGAGCATGTTGCACAGGATAAATCGCTGGCACACACCGTTTCCCTCTCACTACATTCTGTGAACACAATGTTGTTGCTCGGCGCGATTACCCTCACTGCGTTCTGGATTGGAAAACCGTCCTCTAATTTGATTCATTGGTCCCCAACAAACAAAACCCTGATACTGCCCTTGCTATTGATAGTGCTGCTCACGGGAGCAACCGGCGCCGTAACAGCCCTGGCAGACACGCTCTTCCCTGCTGCATCTCTCAGTTCTTCGCTCGCGCAAGATTTCTCGTCAACAAGTCATTACCTCTTGCGACTACGTTTCCTGCATCCAGTTATGGCTCTCATAGCAACCTCGCTGATGGCCTGGCTTCTGGCGAGCATCTCGAGATCCGAAAACAAATCGCTCCAACGGCTTGCTATGTTGGTAAGCTTCGTCTTCCTCTTCCAACTCGCGCTCGGTATCTTCAACATTATTTTGCTGGCGCCAATGTGGCTTCAGATGACACACCTGCTCACAGCAGACCTTCTATGGATTACCCTTGTGCTGCTGACGGCGACGTCGCTTTCGACTCCAGGTACTCGTTAGCACTGGAGCACATGGTGCAGTCGTTCAAAAGAAATTGGCAGTGCACTTTCTATAAGCAAGCGCTCCCACCACTTCGTGCTCACCATCGGCTGTTAACTTATTCCTGGCGTTTTAGGAAAACCACGCAGATCCCATTCCAATGAGAACGGCCGACTCCCTCGGGAGGAGAGTTTCTCATAGAAACAACTCCTACCTTGCTCGGATCGAGTTGAAACCGGTGTTGCAGGTATTCGCGGACAAGAATGGCACGATTCCTGGATGACGACAGTTCATCCGCTGTATCGGCTCCATCCGAATATCCTTCAATGACTACGGGATGGTTGAGTACCGCGTCTCCGTATTCGCCGATCGCGGCATTCAACTGTTGCTCACCACTGGCCGACAGTATCTCTGAGTTGCTGCCATCTTTTCTGAAGAGCTCTGTCGCTGGCAGCCATGCTCGCTGATTGGCAGGGTCGGTGAAAGCGCGGTCCTTTCGATAAGTGTCCGGAGGGAGGTTGGCCAGGTTGTAGTATCCGCGACGGTGGAAAAATCCACGCAGGAAAAGGTTATGTTTCAGAGCCTCGGTATCGTCAGCCATGTTAGCCGACGCTGTATTCACGTTGGACAGTGACTCTCTCACGTTCGTACCGGCGTCAACTCCCTGCTCGTCTGGCGCTGTTGCCTTGGCAATCGTCTGGTGAATCTGCTTTGCACTCTCGTCGATATTCGCGGTTGCGTCCCGAGCAGAGCTGATAGTTTCGTCAACCTTACCTGTCACTTCTCGAGAGCGAAGATCTGATATCAGAGCATTGGCCTGACCCGATGCATCACGAACATCGGCAGTCGCCTGGTGCACATTTGCGAGCGATTGCCGGATCTCCGAAGCCACAGCCTGATCTCGGAGCAGCATCCCTGCGGTGCCGCGACCCTGTTTCAGGCCGGTAACAACATCATTCGCGTTCGCAACTGTGGTCGTAACTTCATCGAGTGTCCCGTTCAGCTTGGCTCCGACCTGATTCAGGGTTGTGTCCGCATCCTTGACCAGCACCATCCCCCGATCAAGCAGCTTCGACATGTCAATGGGTTCCTGGCTCGGAAGCGTAGCTAGCGGATGTGCGGCAAGCGCATTTGAGCTTCCTGGTTTCACTAACAGATAAGTGCCGCCCACCACTCCCTCGGTGGCGATCGTAACGAGAGAATCGGCACGCACCAAGCCGTGCAGACCTTGATTGATTCGAAACTTAATGCGAAAGCGCGATGAGGGATTGTCGGGAATGCCGACCTCAACGATTTGGCCCGCATCCATTCCCGCAACTTTCACCTTGGAGCCTTTGGCAACTCCGTCCAGATCCTTGAATTCCGTATAGAACTCGATATGGCGTGCAAATGCTTCGTGCCGGTCTCCGACGAGGAATATCCCCAACGTAAACAGTGTTAGTCCGACCAAAACGAAAACTCCGATAAGTAAATTACGACTAGGCATCTTGTAATCCTTTGCTCTGATTGCGAGCACCTCCATTTCTCGCGAGGGCACAACTCAGTACGCTAGCGATATGAGCTCGCGAGCAGTTTTGTTATCGCTGTGCTCAACCTCGGCCGCCGTCCCATGGGAGATCAACTGCCCCTTATCAAGCACTACGAATTGGTCCCCAACGCGCCTCGCGCCATGCACATCATGGGTAACGACGATAAGCGTTGTCTTACGCTCGGTCTTTTGTTGCAGCAGCAACTCGTCAATTTCCGAGGCTGTGATCCGATCCAAACCGCTGCTGGGTTCATCCGCCAGCAAGATCTTTGGTTCCAGTACCAGTGCACGTGCGAGTCCGGCTCGCTTGCGCATGCCGCCGGAAAGCCCCGAAGGCATGGTTTTCTTATCAGCGGCCAAGCCAACTTGACGGAGCACCTTGTCAACGATGAAGTCAATTTCCTCTTGGGATTTGTCCGTCAGGCGAAGCAGGGGAAGTGCAAGGTTTTCATAAACCGTTATCGAGTCGAACAATGCAGCATCCTGAAAGAGAAATCCCATCTTGCGGCGCACCCGCGACAGGCCCTCTTCTCTGAGGTTCGAAATCTCGTCCTGCTCAATCCATATTTTGCCTGCGTCGGCTTTCAAGAGCGCAATGATGAGCTTCAGGGTCACGCTTTTGCCAGTTCCGCTTCGCCCAAGAATGCACAGGGCCTCACCAGCAGCGACCTGGAACGAAACATCGCTTAGGACTTTCTTAGCCCCGAACGATTTCGAAACACTTTCAAAGGAGATTGCTATCCGGCTGTCATCATTCATAACGCACTTCCGGGAAAGGCAAAGGCGATGCCCTTGACGAGAATTACATCGGACAAAATGAGTAACAACGAAGACAGCACCACGGAATTCGTGGCTGCCTTTCCAACGCCTTGCGCACCCTCATTAACTGTGTAGCCAAAATACGCAGAAACGGTTCCGATGATGAATCCAAAAACAGCTGTCTTTAGGGTTGGGGGTATGAAATTCGCCCAATCTAACGAGGCAAACGCACGCGTGACGTATAGCTGAAACGAAATATGCGACGCTGCATACTCGGCCAGAAAGCCCGCCAGAAGCCCCGAAAAATCCATGAACAGGGTCAAGAGCGGCAGGGCAATCACACACGCCACGACACGAGGCACAACCAGGAATTTGAAGGAATCGATCGAGAGAGATTCGATTCCATCAATTTGTTCCGTAACCCTCATATTGGCCAAAACCGCTCCGATACCGGAGCCCACGCGGCCAGCGAGCAGCAACCCCGCTACCAGGGGGCCGATTTCAACAAAGAACGCTAGAGATTGCACCGTTGGAATCTCCGCCTCCGCACCGAATGTAACTAACGTGCTACGCGTGTGGAGCGTCATCACGGCGCCTAGAGCGAACCCAGAAACGACTACAAGAGGGACAGACCTGGATCCGATCTCCGCCAACTGGCGTCCTATTTGTCCCGCCTCAAACGGAGGGTGCAACAGGTCAGTGATAACCCGAAGCCCAAAGAGGCTGACCTTACCTATAAATTCGAGTATCTTCGACAAATGAAAAATACCTTCCTCACGATTCTTCCTGGGCGTTCGCCGAGATCGCCGAGGGTTGCAGTCCGCGTAGAATGTGCCCCAGCTTGTTTCGTTTCGTCATCAGATAGTTCAGGGTCGAAGCTGACGGAGAGATCTCAAGTGGCAACCATCCCTTCACCGACAGCCCATATCCCTCGATTGCTACGAGCTTACGAGGGTTGTTGCTCTGGAGCCGCATGGAGCGCACGCCAAGTTCGCGCAGAATCTGCACACCAATTCCATAATCTCGTTGATCAGCTTTGAATCCTAAGCGCACGTTCGCCTCTACGGTGTCTAATCCCCTGTCCTGCAGTCCGTATGCACGAATCTTGTTCACCAACCCGATCCCCCGTCCTTCTTGGTCGAGGTAAAGCAACACGCCGCGCCCTTCCATAGCGATCCGCCGCATTGCCTCATCGAGCTGCGCGCCGCAGTCGCAACGCATCGAGCGAAACGCATCACCTGTAAGGCACTGCGAGTGCACGCGAACGAGCACGTCCTGTCCACTCCCGATGTCGCCACATACCAATGCGATGTTTGTCTGTCCGTCGATCTGATTCTCGAATGCGTGGAGACAAAACTCTCCGTATTCGGTTGGTAGTTTCGTCGAGGCTACGCACTTGACCACTGACTCTGTGCGCAGCCGATAGTTGATCAGGTCTGCAACAGTGACTAGCACGATGTGATGACGACGCGCAAAACGACGGAGTTCCGGCAGTCGTGCCATGGTGCCATCCTCGTTCATGATCTCGCAGATCACACCGGCAGGTTGAAGGCCGGCGAGTCGAGCCAGATCCACGGCCGCTTCCGTTTGCCCGGCGCGTGCCAATACTCCAGCATTCCTGGCACGCAGGGGAAACATGTGACCCGGACGAATTAGATCGGAGGGCTTCGTCGCCGGATCAATTGCCGCAAGCACTGTAGCGGCACGATCCGCGGCAGAAATGCCGGTGGTTGTTCGCTCCTTCGCCTCGATACTGACGCAAAACGCTGTCTCGTGTCGCGACGTGTTCTGCGAGACCATCAACGGAATCTCCAACTCATCGAGCCGCTCTGGCATCATCGCGAGACAGATTAATCCGCGTCCATGCCTCGCCATAAAATTGATGGCTTCGGGTGTAATCTTCTCGGCGGCAATGGTCAGATCGCCCTCATTTTCCCGATCTTCATCGTCAACGACGATCACCATCTCGCCAGCGCGTATGGCGGCAACGGCGTCCTCAATGCGGGCAAACTCCTCAGGGTGTTTGTCAGCTGCATTCGCGATTTGAAGCTGTTCGATCATGTGCCCTCGCAAGAGTCAAAAAACTCGAGCCCGCTCTTGTCAGCTCACTGCCCTTTCTTGAAGTGCCCAAAAACGTTCACGCAGAGCCTTCTTGAGGGTCTTGCCCGAGCCATTTTTCGGTAGCTCTTCGTCCGAGAACTCGATTCGGCGTGGGACCTTGTAATTCGCTAGAAATTGCCGGCAATGACTGATCAGATCGTTCGCGTTGAGAGCTTTTCCAGGCCTCAGCACCACATAAGCCATGACCAATTCGCCCCATTGAGCATCAGGTATCCCGAAGACAGCCGCCTCACGAACGGCCGGATGCTCATAAATAACTGCTTCGACCTCACCGGAATAGACGTTTTCCCCTCCGGTCACGATCATGTCTTTCAACCGGTCCAGGATGTAGACATATCCGTCGCGATCCTGGTGACCTATGTCCCCGGTGCGAAACATCCCATCTCGAAATGCATGCGCCGTTTCTTCCGGATTGTTCCAATATCCGCGCATTACGTTGGCGCCCCGAACCACGAGTTCACCAGGCTTTCCGTTTTCGACTGGCTTGCCCAACTCATCCGTGACCTGGATATCGATTCCGGGACAAGGTCTTCCACACGACAACAGCTTCCCTTCGACATGCTCATGGTCTTGTAGACCAGTAAGGAATTCGGTTTCGCTCAATCCATAGACTTGAAGAAGTTTCACGTTGGGTAAGAGCGTTCTTGTTCGATGAATTAGTTCAGGCGCCATGGGAGATCCGCCATATGCCAGAACCTCGAGACTGCTCAAGTCATAGTTGTTGGCCGCCGAAGACTGGACCAGCATGTTGATCATCGTCGGCACCAGAACGGTGTGACTCACAGGTTCGCGCTCAACCGTCTCGCAGAAGCTTTGTGGATTGAATTTGGGAATCGTGATCTGGCGTGCACCAAAAGCCGGTGCCGCAAACATCGCGGGAAAGTCGGCGATATGAAACATTGGCGCCGCATGAAGATAGACTCCACCTTCTTTGTATCTCATCCAGTAATTGAAGTTGTGGACATTAGCCAGAAGGTTGGCATGAGTCACCATAACGCCCTTGGGTCGGCCTGTTGTTCCGCTCGTGTAGATGAGGGCGAGAATCGCCTCCGGATCGTAAATGGCATCGGGAGGAAGATCGTCTCGAATTTCCAAGGGCTCTTCGTCGAGCACCCGCTGCCACGAGAGTTGCACGGTCGGGGCCGGTAAGGAAGAGTGCCGCACGAGACCGTGCGGACTTGCATCTGCGAGCACCCGATCTATCTCGGCTGCAGAAAGCCGTGTGTTTAGCGGAACTGAGATTACTCCCAACCAGGCGCAGGCATACAGCAGCTCGATGTACTCTGGTCCATTAGGGAGGAGGAGGGCGAGTCGGTCGCCGCGCCTAAAGCCATCTGCGCTCAGTGCCGCGGTTATGGCCCCAACGCGTGTGTGAAGCTCCCGAAAATTTAGATTAGAGCCGCCTTGAGTAAGGGCCGCCCGATCCGCATAGTATCGGGAAGCCCTGCCAAGAGAGTGAATGTGGATCATCTGTTTCTCCAGTTATGAGACCGCGCGCAAGTATTCAGCCTTTGTATCCATCGGATCAAGACACCTTCTCGGGTCTTGTCGTCTCCCGTGTCCTCGTGAAGTCCGGCGGGCGCTTCTCAAGGAATGCCGCCATTGCTTCTTTGGCTTCGGCCGAGCGTACTCGCGAGGCGAACTCCTCGTTCTCAGCTCGCATCGCGTCTTCGACCTGCTGGCGTGTGGACCACTTCATTAGCGTCTTGCTCGCCTGAAGCGCGCTGGCGGGCTTTTGTGCCAACTTGTGTGCCGTTTCGGTCGCTGTAGCGAGTAGCGTCTCGTCCGGTATTACTCGGGTCACGAGTCCGAACTCAGCAGCCCGTTTGGCGTCGAAAGGTTGTCCCAACAACATCAGCTCGGCTGCGCGTGTGTATCCGATACGCGCTGGAACCAAGCATGTGGATCCAAATTCCGGAACAACGCCCAGGTTGACGAACGGCATTTGGAACTTCGCACTCTCGCCGGCGTATACGAAATCGCAGTGCAGGAGCATCGTGGTCCCACCCCCAATGGCCATTCCATGTACGGCTGCGACTATTGGTTTATGAAAATCAAGCAGCGCGTACATCAAGCGGGCCTGCGGGCTCTCGTCTCGCCCAGGAGGATTCTTCACGAAGTCTTCGATGTCGTTGCCGGCCGAGAACGAGTCTCCTGCGCCGTGCCAGAGGACGACGCGTATCTGGTCATCCTTTGCCGCGCTATTCAGCAGGTCCGCGATCGTCAAGTACATGTTCGACGTCATTGCGTTTTTCTTCGCAGGACGGTTCAGTTGAATCCGCAGGATGCTTGCAGACCTCTCGGTGACGATTTCACTCATTTGTATACCTCTCTTCAAAGAATGGAGCCTCAGGCGTGCACAAATCGTGCACGCCTTCTTGGAGTTCGAACACCGCATGGCTATGCCGCGGACGAAGCTTTTTCTTCCTTTGCGCGCGTAGCGAGCAATTCGAGTAGCATCGCGTCACGTTCGTGCTCTAGCTCCTCAATCGAGCGCTTGTCAGCCTCCTTCAGTACTCCGTCGACAATCGTCTGTTTGACCTGCGGGCTGAAGTCGGTAATCGTTCCAAGGTCTTTCCACCATGTGGCGACTGGGCCGGAGAGGTGTTCCATGAAGTGCTGAATTCCGCCCGCACCGCCTGCCAGATGGAAAAGAAGATTGGGGCCCATTACTCCCCAGCGCAGTCCAGGTCCCCAGCACACAGCGGCATCAGAATCAGCAACGTCCAGTACTCCCTGCTCGATGAGATACACGATCTCGCGATATAGCGCCGCTTGGAGGCGATTCGCGACGTGCCCGACAACTTCTTTTCGGACATGGATCGGCTTTTTGCCTACGGAGGTGTAAAACGCCATTGCCCGTTGGACGGTTTCCGGTGAGGTCTTTGCACCCGCAACGACTTCGACCAGAGGAACCACATGCGGCGGATTGAACGGGTGTCCGATCACGCAGCGTTCGGGATGCTTACACGCTGACTGCATCGTGCTCATGGTCAACCCGGATGAGCTCGATGCGATGATCGCATCTGGCGCCGTTGCCGCATCCATATCTGCGAAGAGCTTGATTTTGAAGTCTTGACGTTCGGGTCCGTTTTCTTGAACAAAGTCGGCGTCTGACAGTGCCTTCTTTATATCCAGGGTGAACTTGAGATGCTCGCGCGAGGCGTTAGGAGAAAGACCAATTGCTGTTAGGTCTTTCCAGGCGTCATCGACATATCGACGTAAGTTGACTTCTGCGTTAGGCGCCGGGTCAGTCGCAATGACGTTAAGTCCGCGCGCGAGATATAGGGCAGCCCAGCTTGCTCCGATAACTCCGGTTCCTACGATAGCGATGTTACGAATTTCTTTCTTTGGCATTTGAATCCTCACTTCGTGATTTCACTTCTGTTCCGTTTCGTTGTTTTTTGTTCCAAACTCTTGCCTATGCTGCTGGTGTAGCAGGCGCACGTTCCGCTGCTTTCATCGAATCTGACGCGTGATGATTCACAATGAGCTGCGAACCCCGCCGCCCTGTTACATAGGTCCACACCCATTGCAGGAAGACGCTCAACCGCAGGCTCGATGTCGCGAGGAACTGAAGGTGTACGGCCGCCCAAGTGAGCCATGCCGTAAATCCGCTCACTTCGACCTTGCCACTTTGCAGCACCGCAAAGCCCTTGCCCGCGACAGCGATAGTCCCTTTGTCAAAATATCGAAATGGACCTGGTGGGGTACTGCCGGTGATGCGGCTTTTGATAAGCTTCGCTGCATACCGCCCTTGCTGTATTGCCACCTGCGCAACACCCGGCAGCGGCTTGCCGTTCTCGTCGAAGGATGCCGTATCGCCGACAACAAAAATCTCCGGATGTCCGGGCACCGTGAGATCCTTTCGAATCCGCACTCGCCCAGCTCGGTCTGTCTCCGCGCTCAGCCACTTCCCTGCCGGCGACGGAGCCACGCCTGCAGTCCAAATCACGGCCTTGCTCGCGATACGTTCGCCCCCGACCACGACACCGTCAGCGTCGATCTGATCAACGCTGTGTCCGAGCCGGACCTCGACGCCCAACTTTTCTAACCGTTGCTTGGCCGCCTTCGAAAGCTTCTCGGAAAAGGGGGATAGGACTCTCGGCGCCAAATCCACAAGAACGATTCTTGCGGACGCCGGATTGATCCTACGAAACGCTGATTTCAGTGCGGTGCGGACGAGCACTGCCAAAGCGCCGGCCATCTCCACCCCGGTTGGACCTCCACCTACCAGAACGAATGTCAGCAGGTCTCGGTGTCGACTCGGATCCTCTTCAGCTTCGGCTTGTTCGAACGCCTGCAATACCTTGTTTCGGGTTGCCACGGCATCAGCTAGGCTCTTTAAACCCGGCGCATACTTTGCAAATTCGTTATGGCCGAAGTAACTGTGTGTCGCGCCTGTGGCCACAATCAAGTAATCGTAGCGAACGGGCACCAACTCGCGATCTGCATTGCTGACTAAGACATGCTTCCGCTCTGTGTCCACACCCGTGACTTCTCCCAGGATCACCGTGGTGTTCTTCTGATTCCGAAAAATCTCGCGGATAGGCCATCCAATCTGGCTAGGCGCGAGCGCCGACGTCGCCACTTGATAGAGCAGAGGTTGAAACAGGTGGTGGTTCGTGCGGTCAATCAGGGTTATCTCTGCTGGCGTATTCCTGAGGGCCTTGGCAGCCGTTAATCCGCCAAAGCCCCCACCGATAATGATGATTCTTGGCAGGTCCATTTGCTCCTCAATCTGCTTCAGTCCGCCGCAGCTGATGTCTGTTCCAGAGGGATAGTTTTGCTCGCCCGCAATCCTTCGATCTCGTTGCCTGTGAAACCAAGCTCCTTTAGCACTTCTTCGTTATGCTCACCAACGCGCGGAGCTCGTCGCGCCGGTGTTTTAGTCACGCCATGCACTTGAATAGGGCTACTGATCGTTGACGTCAGCTTTTCACCGGCTCCTTCGAGCGGCACGATGATGTCATTTGCTCGTAATTGCGCATCATTAACCACTTCCTGCGGCTCACGCACGGGGCCGAAGGGCACGTGAACGCCGTTGAAGACTTCATACCAATGCGACATTGGCTGTGAACCAAAAATCTCATCTAGTATTGCCGTCAGCTGCGGCCGGTTCTGCGCGAGCTTGGCAGGATCCGAGAATCGCGGGTCCGTAAGGATATCCTCACGACCCATTGCTTTCAGAACCGGGGGTATCTTGTCCGGGGTAGCTACCAGAACGAACCAGATGCCATCGGACGAGCGATACGTGTTCAAAGCTGCATTCGCGGGATTTGTTCGATCGTGCAACCCATAGAAATTCGCACCGCATAGAGCGGCCTGGATAAAGACACTGGCCGACCAGACACCTGACGCGAGAAGCGAAGTCGTGACGTAGGATCCTTTGCCTGTGCGTTCGCGACGATAAAGCGCGGTTACAATTGCTGCATAAATGCAGACCGCAGTCGCATTGTCACCGCTACCTGCCACCGGCCAGGTCGGCGGCTCTCCAGCATCGCGCGTCATGAATAACAAACCGCTCCGCGCCCAGTAGGCCGTGAGATCGAATCCCGGAAGAGCAGCGTCCGGACCTTTCTCGCCGAAGCCAGTGAGATCGGCATAGATCAGACGCGGATTCCATTGCGCGACATCGTCATATTCGAGCTTCAATTTCTTGCGCGCGGGATGCGGTGTGTTGACGATGAACACGTCGGCCCACTTGGCTAACCGCTCGAGAACCGGCTGCGCGCTCGCGGCTTTCAGATTGAGCGCAACGCCACGCTTGTTTCGATTAGCCATTTGGAAGGGATACGGCTCTTCCGAATACGGCTGCGGCGGGATCTTCTGCCCGATTCTCCACATCTCCCCACCGGGTTGCTCGACTTTGATGACATCCGCGCCGAAGTCGGACAGAATCGTCGCTGCAGCCGGACCGGCGATAAAACTCGACAAGTCCACTACCTTCAAACCGAAAAAAATATTGTCCGTCGCCATAACACTCCTTTAATTGCAGATTTCCTGTA
Source organism: uncultured Terriglobales bacterium (assembly GCA_964490255.1). Lineage (GTDB taxonomy): Bacteria > Acidobacteriota > Terriglobia > Terriglobales > Acidobacteriaceae > JAJPJE01. The sequence goes on from CAZBCQ010000033.1 coordinate 12,676, forward strand.
TTTACTTACCGTCCCTGGAACTGCGGTGCTCGTTTCGCCAGGAAGGCGGCTGTGCCTTCTTTCTTGTCTTCCGAACCAGCGCAAAGCGCAAAGAGCGAGGCCTCGAGGAGTAAGCCTTCCGCGAGGCTCGTCTCCATGCCTTTATTGACCGCTTCGAGTGAAAACTTCAGACCCAAAGGCGCGTTAGCAATGATCTGGGTCAGGATCTCTTCGGCTCGCACCATTACGTAGTTACTGGGGAGGAGTTCGTTGACGAGACCGATGCGATAAGCTTCCTCTGCCTTGATCATCTGGCCGGACAGGATGATTTGCAGTGCGCGGCCTTTGCCCACTAGACGTGGGAGCCGTTGGGATCCACCGAAGCCTGGCATGATTCCCAATTTCACTTCTGGTTGCCCGAACCTCGCCGATTCGGCAGCGATCCGAAGCGTGCAGGCCATGGCGAGCTCGCATCCACCGCCGAGGGCGAAACCGTTGACGGCAGCTACGACGGGCTTTCCGAGATTCTCAATCAGGTCCGTAACGGATTGTCCGAAGCGCGTGCTCTCTTCCGCTTCGATTGCTGTTTGATTAGCTACCTCGCTGATATCGGCGCCCGCGGCAAAAGCTTTGTCGCCGGCTCCTGTTAAGATCACGCCGCGCATATTCGAATCGTCACGAGCGTCTTCGAATGCGTGTTTCAGGTCGGCCATGGTCGCGCGGTTCAGCGCGTTCATGACCTTGGGACGGTTGAGCGTCACGTATGCGATAGGCCCCTTTTTTTCGTAAAGAACGTTCTCGAGTTTCAAAGCGGAAGCTAGCAAAGCCATTCCATTCTCCTTATCAATCCTTAATGTTTGGTGGCGTTTGTTATTACGCCGCAGAAATTTCGGCGTATGCGATGCCGGTCAGGTTCCCCTCCGCCGCAAGCACGGTCTTTTGGTTTGACCCATCGAGATTCGCGCTATAGACGGATCCACCCAAGTCGGTCAAAAACATGCGGCCCCCTTTCAGATCCAAGGCGATACCGATTCCTTCCATCAAATGTTGGAAAATAATCTCCGGTTCTTTCTTGCCATTGCCCTGAGCCGGATCCATCGAGGCCCGGTTTACTGTGTTCCCGCGGGGAGGGTCGCCGCGGTCGGTCCAGTAGATCATCCGGTTGATGAGGTCGAGTTCGAGGTCGATTGGTTCAGGCAGATTCTCGTACAGAAGCTCGATGTCTTTGCGGTTCCCTGGAACCTGCCCCTTGGGAATTTCGAGATTGGCGCGAAAGATGCGTCCCTCACCGGCGTTGTCCGGGCCCTTCTGAGTCCAATAAAGCTTGCCGGCTTCGACGTCGAGCACGATGCCCACGCACCATTTCTTAATGTCTTTGCCCGGACGCGCGTCACCTTCGCTGGTGTCGACAAGCGTTTCGATGTTGGAGCCATCCAAGTTCGCGCGCATGATTCGCATGCCCTCGCGATCCGACCAGTAAAGCTTCCGGTTCTTCTCATCGAGTTGCAGTTGCTTGGGAGTGAAAGTGTCGCCCGGACGAACAATGTGGATGACGTTGCTTCCGTCAAGATTCGCGCGCTCGATGGACCCATCGTTGGAGCTGGGGCTGCCCATGTTGGTCCAATAGAGGTGACCGGCCGCGACGTCCACAACGATGCCGTCCGGAAGTCGCCTTCCCTCGCTCACAATGACCTTGAGGTCGGAACCGTCAGGGTTCGCGGACAATACTTGGCCGCTGCTTGCACTTAGAAAAAACAACCGGGCCTTCGCGGCGTTTGCTGTAGTTTTTCTGACTTCTGATTGAGAGGACTTAACAGCCATGAGTTTTCTTCGCTCCTTGATTACTTCAGCTTTTGGCAACAGGTTGGATAAGAAACCGTAGTTGGCTTCCAGTCCGCCTTTCGTTCCCATTTGGAGTTTCAGTTCACCGAAAATCTTGTTACCAATGACATTGCACACTGCGAGACGGCTCAGACAAGTCTGAGATTCCGTTCCATCGTCTTGATGACCGAGTCCATCCTGCCGCCCAGTACCTGCTTAGCAAAGCTCAGTGTGAAGCCCTTCGCTGTGTGAAACGGAACGTGCGATGGCATGGCCAGCGCGAATGGATCTACAACGGCATCCACGACTACTGGGCCGCGCTTGTATGCAAGAGCCTCAGTAAGTGCATCCACACACCGCCACTGGATTTCCGGTCAAATAAGCTTCGGCAACTGCGGCGAAAACTCCATATTCTTCGTGACGGACGTGGATGAAATCGATACCGGCGTTCCGGCGAAGAGCGTCGATAACGGGATTGAGAGCGTCCCCGACGATGCCATAACACCGTTTGACCCCCGCCTTCGCGAGCATCTCCCATAGAAGATCTGCAACTTTTATCGACAAAACAAAATCTCCTTCTCGGCTAACATTCCCGTTTAGCTAGATGTCGCGAGCAAATCCGCCACTGCTTCGTGGCGCCTCATTAGACGAAAGCACTGAACCCAGTGATCGCTTTGCCGACAATGAGGTTCTGCATCTGGTACGTGCCTTCGTAGGAGTAAAGTGCTTCGGAATCCGCGAAGAAACGTCCCACGTTGTAATCGGCGGCAATGCCGTTTCCGCCCAGCAGCTCCCGAGCCCACGCAACTGTCTCGCGGCATTTAGCCGTGGTGAACGCCTTGGCGAGGGCCGCATGGGCGTCGGTCATTTTGCCTTCAGCCTGCAGTTGAGCCATGCGAACAACCATGCATTGCGAAGCGGTGATATTGGCGAGCATTTTGGCGAGCAGGTCCTGCACGAGTTGGAACGAGCCGATCGGCCTTCCGAACTGCAAGCGCTCCTGGGAATACTTGAGCGCATTCTCGTATGCTCCCATCGCGCATCCGGTGGCTTCCCATCCCACGAGATAGCGCGTCATCCGCAACACTCTCGCTGTATCGCGGAACGATTTGTCTTCCTGGAGGCGGTTCTCTTCCGGTATCCGGCAGTTGTCCATCGTTATCAACCCGTTCTGGACCACTTTCAGCGCGATTTTGTTCTGAATCTTCTCCACACTGAAGCCGGGCGTAGTCTTGTTCTCCACAATGAACGCCTTGACTTGATTGTCTTCAACGTCGCGTGCCCAAATGACCGAGACGTCGCACCAAGGGGCGTTCCCGATCCATTTTTTCTGACCGTTGATGATCCAGGTGTCCCCCTCGCGCTTCGCGGTCGTCGTCATGCCGCCGGATGTTCCCGAACCCACAAGAGGTTCGGTGAGGCCGAAGCAGCCGATCTTTTCCCAGCGCGCCATCGGTGGAAGCCACTTCTGTTTTTGCTCTTCCGATCCGCCAAGATAGATCGACCCCATCGCCAGGCCATTGTGGACACCAAAGAACGTCGCGATGGATGCGTCGACGCGCGCCATTTCCATTGCGATCAGTCCAAACAAAAGTGTGCTTCCACCTCTGCAGCCATAGCCGTTCATGGCGACACCACCGATGTTGAGCTCCTTTATGCCTGGCAATAGTTCAAATGGAAAGGCATCTTCAACCCAGTACTTCGTAATGATGGGCGCAACCCTGGTCTCCATGAAGGTGCGTACCTGCTTCACAACCGCAAGTTCATCGGCGGACAAGGTCGCTGCGAGTTCGTAGAAATCACTATTCGGTGCAGGCAATTGCTTGGGCTGTATAAAAGGCCTTCTGGTTGACGGCGTCGCGGGTTCGGCTGGAGTCTTTGCTGTTACCAATTCAGTCTCCTTCTTAGAGGTCCGGTTGAATCAGGCTCGTTTTTGCGTCCGACTGTCCGGCTGACAGTGAATAGAGCACGGTGGATGCCGTTTTCGTGGAAGGCTCTGTCGTAGCCAAAAGCGCTAGAGACTGAGTTACATAGAAGAGGACGCCACGAAATCTGCTCTTTTACTTCAAGAAATTCCAGTGCCAGCGGGTTGTCCCTAGCCAACCAGTTGGCAGTGGCGTGCTAGCTAGACGACAGTTTGCAATGGCGAGTGGAAGCCAAGATCCAGATCCTTGTCACAGACTGGATCGTAGTAGATCGGATCGTGACCAATAGAAGTTAGGACGCCGCAGACATACAAAGCTGATGTCGATGAAGGCGATGTTGCCTGGCTCTTTGTGCGGTGTGTTCAGCGAGCGAACTCGCTATCGCGAAATTCTCAGTCAGGTATTCTTGGCGAAGTCTTCCCTCTCACAGTGGCGTATCACTGCCACTCCCATCCGCAATGGCAGCGGACGGAATCGCACAACCGTAGTTTGATCAGGAGGGTCTTACACTTTGCACACGATCTCATCCACATAATTCTCCTTACGGCTGAATAGTGAATATGCCGGCTCACAACTTCAGCCAATCCTAGTAGTGCAAGAGCCATGCCAAATCGTTGGCTCAGCTGCAGCCTTTAAAACGAGCGGCTACAAAGACATCGTGGTGTGGCAAGTTTCGCGATGTTCGGCAGTCGCGCCAAAAGCTATCACCGATGTCAACTCATTGCCGTTCAGACCGTCGCAGCACCAACCCAGGCTCAAACACACACCTTGTGCTGCGCTTGGTTTTCCTAGGAAACACCGCCCGAAAGTTTCTTCAGACGCTGCTCGCGCAACTCTCCCAGCCTACGAACTCGGAATTTACGAAGCTCGTAAATTTACGTGTCCTTCGTAAATTCGTGATTCCTGCAAATCCTTTCCTCTCAAATGCGTGGCGTAATGGTGGTCGCGTTGCATTACAGGTCTCTATGGAAACGGATCGTGGTCTGGAAGAAAGGCTCTCACGATGCTAAAGATTGTTAGAACGACCGAAAATGAGTCAGTGATCTTGACTCTATTTGGTCGAATCGCGGAGGGGAACCTGGAAGAGTTGAAGCGGGTTGTCGGGCTAGAAACAGGGGACCACAACCTGGTTCTCGATTTAAAAGATGTAACCCTGGTCGATCAATCAGCAATTCGCTTTTTGGCGCGCTGCGAAGAAGAAAGCGCAACCCTCGAGAACTCTCCGGCATACATTCGCGACTGGATTGCGGCTGAAAAGAACAGAAAAAGGGGGCGGACGCCCTGAGGACGAGGTAGTAACGACGAAGAAATCATTGGTGAGGTGGATCGTGGCAAAAGTAATCGAATTCTACAAACGAGAAGACTGGAAGGCGGAGCGCGAATCGATACCTGAAGGCCAACTGGCCAAGGTAATCATGTTCCCCAATACGACAAGCAGTATTCCGAGGATGGCCGGAGTCGTTCCGCTAGAGAGGATGACCTAATGGGGAGTATCTACATGAAAGATATCGTCGCGCCGGACGCCGTCTTCGAACAAGAGGACTGTGCTGAATCAGGCTTCGCTGGAATCATCGGTCGCAGCAACGCGCTTCAAAGCGTGCTGCGTGAGATTAGAACGGTTGCTCCGACCGATTCGACGGTATTGATTTATGGCGAGACCGGAACCGGTAAAGAGTTGATCGCTCGCGCTATTCACGAACTCAGCCCTCGCAGCGCAAACCCATTTGTGAAGCTGAATTGCGCCGCTATTCCAACCGGATTGTTGGAAAGCGAACTTTTCGGGCACGAAAGAGGTGCCTTTACCGGAGCCATCGCGCAGCGCCTCGGCCGGTTCGAAGTTGCAAACCATGGCACCGCATTTTTGGATGAGATCGGGGAGATTCCGCTTGAGCTTCAGCCGAAATTGCTCCGGGTGCTGCAGGAGCGGGAATTTGAACGCCTGGGAAGTTCGCGGACGCTCCATACCGACGCTCGGTTAATCGCCGCGACCCATCGTAACTTGGCGGCGATGGTTGAGGAACAGAAGTTCCGTTCTGATCTCTATTTCCGATTGAATGTTTTCCCGGTGCGAGTTCCACCGTTGCGTGAGCGTCGTGACGACATACCTGCCCTCGTGTGGCATTTCGTGAGGCAGTTCGCTGGGCGCATGAAGAAGAGCTATGAGAGTGTTTCTCCGGAAACGATGAGAGTGTTGTGTGAGTACGACTGGCCCGGAAATATCCGCGAACTACAGAACTTAATCGAGCGCGCCGTAATCCTTTCCCCCGGTCCAGTCTTGCGAGTACCGCTCCGCGACCTTCATCAGCGCAGGGTTACCGTTCCGAATAGTGGGCGACATCAAACATTGGAAGAGGCCGAGCGGGCTCACATCTTGCGGACTCTCCAGATGACAAAGTGGGTCCTTGGCGGGCCTAACGGCGCTGCGGCGCAACTTGGGATCAATCGGTCGACTCTCCAGTTCCGAATGAAAAAGCTCGGCATTGTGCGCCCCGGTCGCGAAGATAATGCCGTCGCATCACATGCGCACTCGAATACTGAGTGGCAGGCCTTGGCCGGGTGAGATGCAGGAATGCGCAACCCACATCGCCGGGCGGCAAACGGATTAGCTTTGAGATGCGCCGTGAATTGCGCGACGCGGTCCGCTGAGTCGCCAAGAGCAGGCCACTTTGTCTAAGAGGGCCCACCGTTGGGTTCACATGCCGTCTGGGCCGAGTGCTCTAGGAGCGGTGTTTCATCCCGACATTTCAGACCAGATGTCGAGGGCGCCATGTGATCTGGTCGGGGAAGCATTGAATAGCCGGCCAACCGGAAGCTAGGCGCCCTCAGGCTGTTTCTTCCTTCCGCATCCGCGGGATGTCAACGTCGACAAGCCAATCCACAAGCCAGTCAGGAATTGGAACAGGCGCGAGTCCGTTACCCGTGCGAGTTTCACCCCGTGTCAGGTCGGAGTTGACCTTCGGCGACGACTTGTCCGCCAGCACCGACACCGATGATGTCGTACCGTCCAGAGAGATGGACCTCTTTCTTCCATCGCTCAATCGAGTGAGGCGTTTGAATGAAGAAAATATGTCGCTTGTGGGGCGCCGTTGTGGGCCGGCTCTGGACGAAGTACGTTTTCGGGAGGCTTCTGCCCGTTTCGGCCGTCATCCTTTCGAGGACGCCTTTCCCGTCAATATCCCATACCAGATACTTCAATCCGCGTTTCATCACGATGCCGACTTCGCAATCCGGGAACTCATCAGCGAGGTCTCGTAAATCGGTGAGCGTTCGTGAACGGCACCAAGTGTTGTACCTCATCAATCGCGGCTTCTTGTCACGAACGGGAGTGACCCACTCGAATCCGCGCTCTCTCGCGGCGAGCGCTACTCGAAGGAATGGGTTGTCACTAGCCGTGTCCGGTGGAACTGCAATGAGTTCGTGAGTCGGTGTTGGCTGCATTCCTTTTCTTCCTCCTGACAGGAATCGTTCCTGGTTCCGAAGTCGCAGGTCAGATCGACAAATTGAACTTTGCCGCATTTGTGTTTGTCTTAAGCAACAGCGGCCGGCTGAAATTTCTCTGTGCCTAGAAAGTTCGACCACCCTATCCACTCCGCGTAATACTTTTGAGGGGCTGCAGGGACTCCGACCTTGTGATTCTTGACCCAGCTTGAAAACTGCGCAGCTGTCTTCAAACCAGCCGACCTCACTATCCGAGAAGCCTCGTCATACGAGACCCAATCCTGTCGTTCATTCCCGTTATTCAGAAGCTTCGGCCAATTCTCCCACCCTCGCCCAGCGTAAGTATTGTGAGGCGCAGCAGGTATTCCCAAATCCGCATGACTCTTAATCCATGTATTGAATTCAGTTACCGTCTTCACACCCGCAGCCCTCACAACGCGGCACGCCTCATCGTAAGAGACAAACTTCGAGGCGATTGGCTCACCTTCCCTCAGGAACTCCGCCCAATTCTTCCAGCCCTTCCCAGCATAGATTCGGTCGGGACTTGCGGGAATTCCTCGATAAATCTTGGCCTTTCCTACACCGATAAGGATTTCGTCCAGGCAGGTACCTTCCTGGAGCCACAGCCTTCTCTCCGACGATTGTGTCCCTGGTTATTGTCGAAGTCCGCTAGTTGCGCCGGAGTAGGGTTCCACCGAAAAAACATTTCTACGCTGCACTCATTCCCCGGACTCGCAGGAGAAAGATGGTTGCACCGCCGTACTCGCGGGCTATGAAGTTACTTTCTGCGACAGCGACCACAACAAAGAAGTCGGGCTGCTAACCTCGGGGGCGTCGGTGGCCGAGAGCCCTGCGAATTTGGCAAAAGGACGCCGATGTAATCCTCTCCCGCTTACCCAACGATGATGCAGTTCGTAACGTTTATCTCGGGCGCGAGGGTATCCTCGCCAGCGCACGGCCAGACCAGGTGGTGCTTGAAATGAGTACGATTTTGCCCAGCACCTCCCGCGAACTCCTTGCAGTAGGCGCCACTCTCGGCGTCAAGGTCTTGGACGTCGCCATCTCAGGCAGCACCCCTGCGATCGAACAGGGCACCGTCACATTACTTGCCGGCGGCGATGGCGAACTGTTTGAGGCTGCAGAGCCGATTTTCCAGGCATTCGCGAAGCAATATTTCTTGATGGGGCCCTCGGGGTCAGGAAAGAGCATGAATTTAGTCGTGAACACTCTGCTCGGCGCCCCGCTCGCCGGACTCACTCCCACCACCTGCGGCGAGCGTTTGGCGCTCGTGCAGCTCTACCAGGCTCTCGGCGGCGGATGGCAACAGCAATGGCATTCGCGGAGGTGGTCGTGTCCAGGAGCCAAGCGACTAGTCAATCCTTACCGATCTCGGTATTGGATCTAATACCCTCGCGGGCAGGTGAGCCAGCGAGCAACGCCATTGCGCAGTCGGTGGAATTGGCGCGGCACGTTAAGCAATTGGGTTACAAGCGCTAGTGGGTGGCGGAACATCACTCCATTCAGGGACTGGTTTGCTCAGCCACGCCGGTACTGATCGGACACATCGCGGCGGCGACCAAAAAGATTCGGGTGGGCAGCGGTGGAGTCATGCTGCCAAATCACGCACCGCTGGTGGTAGCAGAACAGTTCGGAACTTTGGAATCCATGTATCCCGAGCGAATCGATCTCGGTTTGGGACGAGCTCCGGGGGGAGACTTTCAAACCGTGCGCGAGAGTTGCGCACATACTTGGGACCTGAAAGACCTGGTCAACTTGTAAAAGCGATACCTGGACAAAACAGCAATGTGCCGATCACGTTGCTCAGATCGAGCGACTTCAGTGCTCAATTGGCAGCGGCGTTAGGCCTGCCATTCGCATTCGCGGCACATTTTGCACCTGACGCTTTGTACGCGGCAGCGCAGTTTTATCGAGAACGTTTCCAGCCGAGCGAAGCATTACAAACTCCGTATCTGCTCATTGCCGCACAGGTGATTGCAGCGGAGACAGATGCGGCAGCTCGACGATTGTTTACTACTCCACAACAGCGTTTCCTACGACTCATTCGGGGCGAGCCGGTGGAATTGTTGCCTCCCGTTGATTCAATGGAGCCCCTATGGCATGACGGGGAGAGATCGACTGTGAAAAGCCGATTGAGGGCGGCTGCCGGTCTTTGCAGAACTCCAGTGAACGTTGGGTGTTTCGCTACGGACGCTGGGTTTGTCACTACACTGCGGTCGGTCCGGTGTCGCCTCACATCATTGCCGCCACGAAGAGAATCAGATTGTAAGCGGAGTGCGCCATTGCTGGTGCGGTGGTTGTACCGGAGACAACTCTGATCCAACCATACGCGATTCCGGTCAGCACAAATGAAATCCAGTGCGTCAGGTCGATGGGGCCGTGGAACAGAGCGAAAGCGCCTGCTGTGAGAATGACCGCGAGCGCATTTCCCGCGTTTTTGGCGATGAGCGGCAAAAGGCATCCCCGAAACAGAGATTCTTCGAGAACTGGAGCTAACAGCGAAGCGAGCAAGAACAACCTCAACGATGGATTGAGCGGGGCGCCATGCAATTTGAAGTGCTGATACAGAACAACCGTGATGCCCAGTGTCACGCCGATAGCCACGGATGCGCCGCTTTGCGGCGGCGTCGGCCGTATCCATCCGAGTGGTACCAACACCGGCCGGCGATAGCGCAGCCTGAGAACCGCATACAGGCTCGCGGTTAAGTAAAGGACAACCGCCATCTGAAGTCCATCGCTAGGATGAGACAGTTGGCCTTTCGAGAGAAGGTGTAATCGCGCCAGGAGATGCAGGCCCAAAGTCAGCACAGACAAGGCGAAGAGGACAACACCGAGATCTCCGTAGCCCCAGTACGGCCCCTCAGGCACCATGTTCGCCGAGAGCGACGTCATGCGAGTTTCGTGAGGACCGCTGCGTCCAGGCTGATCACAGTGTCTGCAGATAGCGAAACTCCGGAACCACATTGAACGGGATGCTCGGCCGCTCAACACTCTCTCCCACCTGTTCAATCAGTTCAGTTGCTGCGTTGCCCAGGAAGCGCGCTCCTTCGCGAATATGGATCACCCGTTCGGGCTGGAATCCCATCAGCCGCGCACAGGTCGCGTCGGCCGCAACTGGATCGTCTGCGAGCACGATCTTTCCGAGAGTGCGTGGCGTGCCGTTCAGCGGTCCATTGCCCTCCATGGCGATGATGCCATCTGCGATGACAAAGTGAATGGGCACCGTCGCGCAAAGATCGAGAACGCTCTCCTGAATGCCTTTCCAGTGCAGTATGTTTTTCGGCCAACCGTAGCGAGCGCCGGGGACTATGCCAAACATGTTCTTCATGCTCAGCGTGACGCCCGACCAGTGGTGCGCCTTGATCTTCGGCATCGATACCAGGTAGTCAGCCTCCAGTACGGTTCGCGGCAGCCATAGAGTCTTCATCCCCGTGTACCCAGCGCCCAGCTGTGTACGGATGAGTTCATCACGGTTGAGATCAACGAAACGAATCGTCTCCTCCCGCAGGAGCGACTGGTAGCCGCTCTCTGAGAGTACTAGTTGAGTGTCGCGTTGATGGCCAGGTCCCTCGGCCACAGTCACGGACGCCGCCCCCATCCGGCGAAACGCCTGGGCTGCAGCAAGCACCAATGTCGGATGCGTGTTGATCGCGTCTCCGGGGAGGTAATCGACCAGATTAGGCTTGAGAACAACCCGCTTTCCCCGAACATCAATCGCGAACTGCCGCATCCCTTCCTGAAGGAGTTGGTCGATATGCCCGGAATAGCTGTCAGTCTTCAAAACGGCAACGCGTGAACGCTTCGTCTGCCGCTGCGAAAGGTACTTCGGCAGAAAGAACGGTGCAGTCACGAAAGAACCCGCGGTCACGGCCACACTTCCGACAAGAAAATCACGGCGGCTGAACTTCATAGCTTTACTCCTAAAGCCGCCAATGCGCGCTGATGATCGAGAGCCAGACACGATACTGCTAGTGTGCTGATGTCCTCGGACGCAGCAAAGGACAGAAGTGTGCCAAGCCGCTGCTGGAGCGAGGCGAATGGGTACTTGTATGCGGCCAACGCCAAGATGGCCCAGGCAAGACTCCAAGGCGAATTGAGGGTTGGCGCAACGCGCTCCAAAAAGGCGACGGCTCGGGTCACGGCGACCTCTTGAGATTGAGCACGCAAGGCTAGCAAGGCAGCCGCCGTATCATCCGCATGAGCAGGAAGGGGCTCTCCATAGACGACACCGTTTCCGGCATTCCATCCTCCAGATGGGCAGGCGCGATCGAGCAGCATCTGAATCCCGGCTTCAATTCGCACCGGAACTTGTTCCAGTCCACCACAGCTACACGGAAGCTGATCGAGGGACAGAATCGCGAAGGACGTAGGCACGACCCAACTGACGGTCCCAGGAAACCATGGCCAGCCGCTCTTGTCCGGATCGAAGCGGACATGGCGATCGCTCGTGCGGAACTTCCACTTCCAAAGCCAGTCCGATTCCCTTCCGGTCAAACGCAATAACCATCCATAGGCGCGTAGTCGTGCGGGGATCGCCGACACGACATCGCGGAGCGCAATTGCGGCCAATGTGGTTGTCCAGGAGCCATCCTCATCGTCTCCCGGGAACACCGGCCAACTTCCGTTCGGGTTTTGGTTTTGCAGCAGGAAGGATTGGGCACGATTAACGGTCGTCTCGAAATGGGTGCCGAGTGCCAGCAGCGAGTAGCAGGTTGGTTCCATCGCCGGCTGCGACGACGACGCGAGTCCCGCCCAGCCTCCAGAAGGAAGTTGTCTGCGAACAAGTTCGGATTGGATGTCGCACAGAGTGAACTGCTCGTTCGCCACGCAGACACTTGTACTGCGGAAGCGTTCTTTCGTAAAACGGCACGACAATGACCGGAGCTAGTGCCCAAATCGCCGCGTGTTTTCAGCACAGGGAGACGAAGTGGCGAGCCGTCAGCAAAAATGCGATCGGTGAAAACAGCCGTGAATCCTTGCAGGGGGCTGAACGTGACCCGAAGGGCCTCAGTTCGTGCCAAACACCGAAACGCTTCATGTTCAGCGCAGTGGCTAAGGCTTGGATTGGATTCTGAGAGTTGATTTTGTCTCAGTTCCGATTCAAGCGATCCTCTGCCGGGGTATCCTTTCGAAACCTGTCGACAAGCGCACGGCGGACAATCTCATTTAGCGTCTTTAATAATTCTGGTCGCATCTCACAAACCCCACGGTATGCAAAATCATCGCCTTTTGAGGGCTTCCATCAACCGGTACGCCCGTTCAACTTCTTGCGCTACCTCAAGTCGAACACTACGATCCAACGGCCTGTCTGCCACCAAGAATTCCTCGTAAACCAATAGCCCTGGTGAGACATTCTCGCGAAAATACTCGTGAACAATATGCGTTGTCCGTTTATGGAGGGCAGGGTCAGACGCGAACTGGCGCTGGAACGCTTCTTCGAACCGAGCCAAATCGGACTGTGCCGAAATAATCGCAATGATGTCGGCCGCGTGAGTGCGCGCCTCTTCGCGATCGTGCCGAGCCTCTGCTGAACCACGGATATTGCGATAGCGATCATCGAGCGCTAGCAACTTCAGCATGACCAGTGCATGGGGCCTGGTCACACGCACCGAGGCCGTGAATTCCGAGCCGTCCGGAAGCCTGCCCGACAACTGGTGAGTGTCCGATTCGGCCACCGCAATGGCGCCGCCCGTGCAAGCGCGCGCATGGACGCCATTCTGGACATCCACTCGAAAGTCTTTCTCGCGCTTGAATTCTTCGGGTGCCATGAATTCGATCCGCATGGTTTGGGAGCTGTTCGGAATGGGTTTTTCAAACTGAAAGTTGCGGGAGCTCTCGACCGCCTTATAATCCAGCCGTTCCAGTTCCGCGGCGAGCGCCAATGGCTCGCCGCGCAATCTCACCACATCAAGGACAAAGTCAATGTCTTTGGTGGCGCGCGCCCGCTCGACCATAAACTTCATGGCTTGCGCGCCGGCCATCACGAAATCGTCAGCGGCTGGCCCCAGCGCAAGGAGCAACTCCAGCACGTACGTTCTCTGTGGTTCGGGAATCATGTATTCCCCCAACGAGGCTGGATCACGTTGTTCAGCAAGTAATCGGCCTGTTTCAGATCACGTCCTCCCCGGGCGTAAAGATCCAAATAAGCCTGAAGCGGCGAGACGACCAGCGCGGTTCCGATCTTCTTTGTGTACATGAATACGCCCGCGTCGTAAGCGATGATCGCCCTAATAGGAGGTTTACTGCTCTCTTTTGACTTGAGCCCGCGCAGTCTCATCGTGCTTTCGGCATCGTTGAGCACAAAAACGTCGACTACGTCGATATCGACATACGGGGCATCTGCTGTCGTTGCAATCGCGCCCGTGAATGCGTACGGCCCGTCCACCAGCGAGCCTATGCCATTCGCAAGCGCCGCCAACTCGGTCCCGAAGGGATTGCCGGTTTGGAAAGAACTCCGCAACCTCCATCGATAACGTTCCTTATATTTCTCCGCCCACTGTTCAAGCAGTCGTCTGGGCTCGGGCACAACAATCGAGGTACCCCGCCGCCGAATCCAGAGTTGCTCGGCTAAGCCACTGATTGCTTTGGAGATCGAGCCTTGGCTAATTGTGAAATCGACCTTGTCTCCCGGACAACGTTCGGCGAAACGCCGGCTCTCTGCCTCAAGTTCGCGAGCGATTTCTGTCACAGTCCATAGTTTCGGCTGCTCTAGGAGCACACGCAGGACCCGTGAAAAACGGCCGGAGAAGACATTTACCGTACGCACGTCCTCGGATGCTGTCCCCAGTTCGCTGGGCGCGCGCATTCCGTTCCGCTGCAATGTGAATTTGCCGGGAACGTTGATGAAGACATTCCCCGCCAGGTCGAGGAAGTCGATTCCGTTCTGAATGCAGAATGCTTGCGCCTGCGGCGATATCACTGGCGCAATGACGGCGACGGAAACATCGCCACGGAGTGCTTTTAGGCGTCCAATCCAGGGGGCGATCTCTTCGAGCAAGCGCGGAGAGAAAGAGCGCTTGATCTCGCCGAGCACCTGAATTCGATTGGGGCCGGAGAGGAGATCGAAGCTGATATCGAATGGCTGCTCAGGCTGCTCCTGTACATTCTGGATCGACACTCCCGGCAAGCCCCTCAAGGGAATCTGGCCCCTCAGTGCCTCAGCAATCATCTGTTCGGTCTCGGACATCCTTTCCATCGTGGTATTTTCTCAAACAGAAATTTGTATGTAAAGGAAATATTTCCTATGCAACAATATTCTCCTTTTGGAATCTTGCCTTATTCTTTAAGATGGCTTCCAATGAGCTGAAAATAAAGGACACTAATCCAGAACTCAGGTTATGCAGCGCCGGTCAGCTACCTTGGTATCAGTGCAGAAAAATTCCTCTCGGTGATTCCCTCGTAGGCTGACGGGAGACTGATTCCAGATCGGCGTCCCCACGTCAGTAATGCTGGAACTGGTGGAAACAAGGGGTCCCCTGCGAGCTCATACGAGCGGTCAAATACTAACCTTTATATAGGGGCATGTAGCTATATAGGGGCATATAGCCCCCGCGTTGGTCCGAAGTGTCAACCGGGGACATGCTTTCCGCAACTACCCGCCATAGCATTCCGGACAGCCGAAGTGGAATCGGTGAAAAATCAACCACAGCAACTCCCATACCGGCCAATCGGCGCTAGTCGCACTCTGTCATTGATTTCGCGATCAGTGAGATTTCCATCGTGCCGGTCTGATGCTTGTGTCTGCATACCGAAGATGGCCGCACTTCGGGCCAGTGACAACGTAATCGCTGAACAATCGCATTCACTCCGTCCCTGCACGGTCATTCGCCCCCAAACGACAGTTTTAGGAGTTCGTTCAATCGCGTGATCGCCCGGTGCCCGGATGCACGCAAACGAGTTCCAGTGTAGTGTTCACGCCGGAAGGAAGCCGACGTGTTCTCTTCCTCGGATGAACTCGCTCAAAAGCTCCGAGCCGCGCGCTACATCATTGATGCGGTAACCCTCGAAGTCGTGTATCTGGCCGCGCGAATGCGCAAGCCATTGCTAGTCGAAGGTCCGCCGGGGTGCGGCAAGACCGAACTGGCTTATGCGGTTGCCGCCGCGGCCGGGACCGTTGTCGAGCGCCTGCAGTGTTATGTCGGAATCACGGAAGAGAAAATTATTGGCAAATTCGACGAGGCATTGCAGAAGCTATACCTGGAAACACAAGACGGCAATCTTAACCGCGCATGGAGTGAAATACGCGACCATCTGCATTCGCTCGATTTCTTCTGCGAGGGGCCGCTATTGCGCGCCCTGCGTTATCAAGGGCGCCCGTGCGTGCTGCTGATCGACGAGCTGGACAAGGTTGATCATGAAATCGAAGCAATTTTGTTGGAGGTCCTTTCGGCTTTTCAGATCACGGTTCCGAAGCTGGGCACGATCCAGGCAAACACGATTCCTTTTGTGGTGTTGAGCTCCAACGAGGAACGCAGGCTCGGCGATCCCCTGCGCCGGCGCTGTTTCTATCTGCGTTTCGAATACCCAACGGTCGAACGCGAGCGGGAAATTCTTGCTATTCGCAGCACCAGCGAAAGCCTCGCATTACGAGGACAACTGGCTGGACTCGCCCACGCGTTGCGCGGCTGGAACATGGAAAAGCCACCCTCTATTGCCGAAATGCTGGATTTAGCTCAGGCGCTGGAAATTCTCGGCGTGGAAGAAATCTCGCACGAGCAGCGGGATTTGTTGCTTCCATTGCTGGCGAAGACTGAGGCCGACCGCAAACGGCTGATGCTGCGAGCTGGGTTCGAAGGCTTGGTGGCCGACTCCAAACGCTATCGCAACGAACTCATGGCCGCAGCGGAAAGGGAGGAGGGTACGACAGTTGGGTTGGAGGCTGCAGCGTGAGATGGCCACGGCGTGTGTGTTCGTGTTGCTGGTGAGCACTAGCAATGCGCAAGTTGCCGATCGCAACATCCGCGAAATTGCGGGACGATGGGCGGCCTACTACGCAGACGCCTATCGCGTGCCGGTGGAGCTAGTGGAGGCAATTATCGACGAGGAGTCCGGCTGGAATCCCTATGCGGTTTCGAACAAGGGAGCCGCGGGAATCATGCAGCTAATGCCGGAAACGGCAACTCGCTTCGGTGTGCACAACCGTTTTCGCCTGGACGAGAACATTCATGGCGGGGTCGCGTACCTCGCATGGCTCAATGGGAGATTCGGCGGCGATCTGCGTCTGATCACGGCGGCTTACTACGTCGGCGAGTATCCGATCTCTTTGCGCGGACTCGATTATTCATCACCCGATGTGCAGGGCTACGTGAAACGGATTGCGGCACGCTACCGCTCGCGGCGACTCGATCACGCTGGGAGCAGGTTGGGACGGCAGAAACAGAACATGAGGTGAAGAATGAGCAAGACAAAATTATTGGGCTGGATGGCGCTGTTGCTGGTCACTGCGTGCAGCCTAGCCGAGCAGCCAAGCATCGATCCGCAGGTTCGGAACAAGCCCACTGCGGATCACAAGATCACCGCCGTCGAACTCACAGCACACTTCGTTACCGCCATTCGCGTACCGGAGCCGGTCAACTCGGTGGTCGTTGGCGATCCCGCACTATTTCAGGTCGAACATTCCGAACACGAGCCCGACTTGGTGTTTGTGAAGGCGCTGACGACGGAGGCGAGCGAGAGCAACTTGCTGATCTCCACGACCAAAGGGCGGCAGATCAGCATCCTGCTCATGAGTCATGGACACGGCCCCACCCCGGCGAAAGTGGATTTCCTGCTGCGGTATCAGAACGCCGGAGGGTTTCTAATCGAACCGGATCCGGTGCCCTTCGCTCTGGTTGCACAGACCACCAACCTGGCGAAGCCACAGTCTTCGTCGGCCACGAACCCGATTACAGGTTCTGCTGAATCGGGTGCCACGCTGATGCCGGTCTCACTTCAGAGCGCAGCAACCCCCGAGCGCGCGAACGACTCGAAGCCCGATTCTCTTGACAGCCTGCTGGAGCGCCAAAAGCTGGCGCCTTTGCCCGTGCTCTACGGCGAACACATGGAAGGCGACGAGGTTAAAGGAGCCCGCCTGCGTACCGGCATCAGCGAGGTTCTCGATGGCGGTCAGCAGGTCATCGTACTGTTCTCGGTCGTTAACACCAGCAAGCACCCGATTCTGCTGATGCCGCCGCAGATTCAGCTGGGAGGACGGGACCGCTCCGGGAAGTTGATCAAACATGAGCGTTGGTCCACCGCAGAACAGTTGCCGGTGATCGATTCGCGGCTGAGCCAACGCCGCATTGCACCGGGCGAGCGCGCCGATGGTGTGGTGCTGTTCGAGCGCCCTCCGTACAAGCGTTCCTCGGAAACTCTCTTTCTGCAAATGGCGGAATCCGGCGCTGTCGATAAACCAGCCTTAGCGCCGATCGGTTTTGGAGTTAGCACGCTCCGGGAGGCAGCCAATCATGCACAGTGACGATACGAGCAATGAAACGAACCTGGCCCATCAGGCCCAACAGCAGGCTTCGGCAAACCTGGTGAACGAGGAACCGGAGCCCGAGGAAATCGGTAAAGCAGGATGGCGAGAGGCCTTCCGCGTAGCCTTCGACCGGGCCCGGCGGCAACAAAAACCAGTGGAGAGCAGGCAGGAATTGAGTCGCGACAAGAGCAAATCGTTGTTCGTGCTAGCGGCGGTCGCAGTGGTGTTGCTCTTGGTATTCTTCGGGCTTTTCTCGAGTCCCAAAAAGCGAACCCCGCTTCCCGGCGACACCCCTCGCGGCCAAGCCAGCTTGGGCCGAAAAGTGACTCCGGGACAGGATGCCATTGATGCGGGCAAGAATGTCGTTCCGATGCTGAGTGCGGATGTTCAATCGAGCGATCCCGCCCTATCAGGTCAAGTCACCCCGGAAGATGTCGGCCGCACTTCTCGAAACGGATACACCGCTAGCCAGTCCATCAATTCGTCGATGACCAAGACGAATCCTCCACAGGATTACGCGCTGGGCAAAGTCGATTTCTCAGACCCTTTGGTTGGACAAGGTAATACCATTCCACCACCGCCCCCATCAACGTCCCGGGATCAATCGGTAGCGCCGAATCAAACCTCAGATTTGAAGAAACCCTCGCTGGTGTTCGTTCGTTCTCTGGAGGCGAGACCGGCAATCAAGTCCCGCTCTTCGGATGAACAGGAGGAAACGCTGGCACTTCCTGCAGGGACACGCCTGGTAGCCCGTCTTGAGACGCCGATAAGCTCAGCAATACCGGCGCCAGCCGTTGCGGTCGTCGAATACAACTACGAGCGCAACGGTCAGATTGTTCTGCCGGCAGGGGCGAAGGTATTCGGCCGTCTGGCACAGGTAAATCCATCCGGATATGTCGGCCTCCAGTTCAGCCGTGTGGAGATGCCCGACGGAACCAGTGCGAAGATTGAGGCCTCCGCGATGGACCTGAACTTTAGACCGCTCAAAGGGTACGTATCGGGAAAGAAAACGGGGACGAAGTTTCTTGTGCGTTCTCTGACAGGTTTAGGAACTGTTGCTTCCTATGTAGTTGGGCCGCAGGGATCAAGCTCGGCCGGGCTGATCTCGACCAACGCTCTGATGCGGGAGCGCCTAGCCGACAACGTGGCCACAGCCGGGCAAGAGCAACTGAACGGTCTGGCATTCAATCAGAATCTGGTTGTCACGGTTCCCGGGAACACCCGCTTCTACATCGTCCTGCAAAAGCCGACTGGCGATACCGCTGGCTCCTCGAACGGCGCGCGCAGCGCATCGACCAATACGGCAGGCTTTAGCGGCGGTGTGCCCACGATGGAAGAGCTCCGGCAACTGCTCCAATTGCGGCGCGAAATCAACGAGCTCTACACCCAGACCAGCCAGGCGGTCCCACCGCCGCAGCAGCAGTGAGAGGCGGATTAAATTGGAAGCGAACTGGGCGCCACTGGAAAAGCGATTGGGTCCCTTACGGTGCGTGGGATTCATGTTCATGGGGCGCGTTAACGGGATCAGCCAATACAAGCACGGAATCACACGCACCTACCTCAATCTCGATGACGATGGCAATTGCTACGCATACGACAGGCAAGCGTATACGCTGGCGGACTGGGGACAGGAATTGGCCAAAATTGAAGGTTGTCTTTCGAGCATGGGGGCCAGCCTGACCACCCAATACGACAACGCGTTCCTTGAACGGAAACGTAAGGCATTGCAGCGACAAGGAATATCGCTTCTGACGATCACCGTCGAGCCTCGGGAGAGCAATATCCATTGAGCCGGGCGGTCGCCGCGAAGGCGGGTCGCCATCTCCGCCTAAGTATCACTCCGGTATTTCCAGCATCTACTCTAGTGTCCAGCGCCACGCTTGGAAATGGGCTACATTGGAGCCCTGAAAGGTGGCACGAGAGATGTTAACTTTTGGGCTCCGTGCCAGACGATTGGTGATCTGAGTGGCGCAGCCGCCTCAAGAATGGTTCTTCAACACGCCAGTGCTGTGGCTCACGGCACTCGTGCTGATCATCTTGTTGCGCGGTCCCCTGCGTCACGCACCGGGTCTTCTGAAAAAGCCCTTGAATTTTGTGGCAGTCAGCATGGCGGCGTTGGGCCTCGCTCTGTTTCTTGTTTCCGAGCCAATACAAAAGACGGCGAAGCAATCGAGCGGATTGACCATGGTATGGGTTTTGCTATCTGGGCTGATCCCGATCCTTTGGCTGGTCTTGTCCTTCAGGGTTCTTTTCTCGCGGCAGCGACGGGTATCCATGCCCGTTGCCTCTGCAGGCACTGCAACTCAGTTGTCCGCTCCCACAAGAACTGAGATCGTTCCCAACGTGCCGACAGAACACTTTGCTGATGTCGGAGGACTTGAGGAAGCAAAGGAACAGATCCGGCAAGTAGTGCGGGCACACCTGATGCCGGAAAAGAGCAAGCCGTACGGCG
>CAZBCQ010000034.1:0-2182 GCA_964490255.1 uncultured Terriglobales bacterium
TGGTGGGCAGTGCAGGACTCGAACCTGCGACCTCCTGCTTGTAAGGCAGGCGCTCTAACCAGCTGAGCTAACCGCCCTAACGCACGAAAACAAGCGACTTGCGGCACTTCGCAAGCAGGGGGTCCAAACCTTCGACCCGCTTGTCTACTGCACGAAGGAAATTGTAACACACGCTCTTCTCGGCACAGCTAGTGAGAACCGAAGGTACGTTTCAAGTCAGTGAGTGTTGCTCGACGTCAGCCGGAAAGCGTATTGGATTCGGGCGTAGTGGGTTCAGGCTCCAACAATTGCTTGATTTGAGTGACGAAACGCCGTGGGCCTTCGCCGGGATCGATGACGTCGTCGGGACAGGTGTTGGGCGGAACATAAACGTGATGTGCCGACATCATTGCGACTAGCTGGTGAGGCGCGCGTTCCTTCAGTTCTTCGCAAAATTCCAAAGCTGCGTCCGCATCGGGCTGGACGTTCACCAGGACAAGAGCGTAGGTATTGGGGCGCCAAAGATGGCGTGCTTCCTCAATGGTGCGAGCGGAGGCGGTATCAAAGCCGTGGCTGACCAGGATCATGCTTCGCAACCTGCTCAGTTCTTGATCTTGATCTATCAGGAGAAGGCGAGGGGGCAACGGAAGTCTCCGAGAACGTTTGCTGACGGGAAAATCAGCAGGGGCATTCCTATGTTTGGAGTGGTCGTGTTGCAGAACCGGTTGCTTCTGAGTCGGGGGAAGGTGTCTTAATGAGGCTCGACCGGCACATCGGACACGCTCGTGCCGGATCGTTGAAGATGGCGAATTCCACTGTCGCTTGCAACGATAAGGTCGGTGGCGAGCGCGATGAACAAGCCATGCTCGATGATCCCGGCGCGAGCGGAGAGGGACGCAGCCAGCGCAGCTGGATTGGTAATGGGATCGAAGCTGCAGTCGAAGATCATGTTGCCGGAGTCGGTGACGAACTGCGCACCGTCTTCGAGCGTCCTGATTATCGGACGGCCGCCAAGTGATTCGAGAAATCTCATTTGCGAACGCCAGCCGAAAGGCGCGACCTCGATCGGGAGATAAAAATGTGTGCCGAGGGCGGGTGAGAGTTTTGAATCGTCGACGGCGATGATCTCGCGACGGCTTGCCTGGGCGACGATCTTTTCGCGGAAGAGCGCGCCACCTCCGCCCTTAATCAGGTTGAGATTCGGATCGACTTCGTCCGCGCCGTCGATGGTGACATCGAGAGTCTCCGGCATGGAGTCGTCCATGAGGAGAATGCCGGAGCTCTCGGCTTGGAGCCAGGCTGCCTTGGAGGTTGGGAAACCGATGATGTCTTTCAGAGTGCCATCCTGGATGAGTTGGGCAATGCGGCGAGTGGCAAAATATGCGGTGGATCCGGTACCAAGTCCGACACGCATACCGGACTGAACAAAGCGCACCGCGTATTCTGCGGCCACTTGTTTCAGATGGGCGCGATCATCTTCCTGTTCCTGGCGCGAGAATGAGGTCGAGGGCGACATAGTCGGATCAACGCACGTGTATATCAGGTCGGCGGATTGCAGACTAGGTGTTATTGGACTGAAAAGATGTGAAGAAGGGCGCAATAACTTCGGCGGCCAACTCCAGAGTTCGCAGGTCGGCAGGGGTGAAGTCGGGCCCGGCGACTGCCGGGTTGCGCCCCTTGCGAGAGACCTGGATCACGCCAAGGGCTTTGTCGGCCGCAACCACTGGTGCGGACATCAATTTTTGAATGACCTGATCAGAAAGATCGCCTTGTGTACTGCCGAGCTTGACCACTTCGAAGATGCTGGCATGTCTGACGGTGGTGAAGCTGTTGAAGACCTCTGCTTTTTTCTCGGCAGCGGTTTTGGCCGCAACAGCAGAGCTCGACATCGGAATAGCACCTCCTGCTTTCAGTTCAGGAGGGAACACAAATTCGAGGAAGCTGCGCTTTACTTGCAGGAGGGCGACCTCGGTCTCGCGAACATCGAAGATGCGGGCGACCTCAGCACAGATGCGCGAGGGTGTCAGGTTGCGAGTGACGGCACTCTGTAATGCGCCAAGCCGATTCAGGTCGGCTGAAGAATCCACGAGCAAGGCCCTTTCAGTGGAGAGATTAATCAAAGTGGTCGGAAAAAGATATGTTCTAGCGGGTACCTTAGTCATCGCGAGTTCCGAGTCGGGTATTGCGAATGCAGATTGCTCGC
>CAZBCQ010000034.1:2282-20069 GCA_964490255.1 uncultured Terriglobales bacterium
GGTACCTTAGTCATCGCGAGTTCCGAGTCGGGTATTGCGAATGCAGATTGCTCGCGGACGAGGGTCCGCTGGAATGGCAAAAATGCAGATCCCTCGCGGACTGCGTCCCCTCATGATGACAACAACTGAAAACAGTAATTCTAGTGCGCTGCGCTGACGGCACCCGGCTTGGCGACGGCCTTCTTCAGCATAAATACCAGCGGAACACAGAGGAAGCAGGCGAAGGCGAGATACCGGAAATCGTCCACGTAGGACGACAAGCGCGCCTGCTGGTTCACGACTCCGTTGATCACGCCCAGAGCACGCTCGCTTTGCGTACTGAGGGCGGGTCCGTTAGGGCCGCTGCTCTGGCCGAGAAGAGTCTCTATACCCTTCATCTGTTGCTGGTAGGTTGGGCGAGTCGGATCGATCCAGTGAACCATGTAGGAGCGATGTACTTGTTCGTGGCGCGCGACGATGGTGTTTACGACCGAGATTCCGATGCTGCCGCCAATGTTGCGCAGCAGATTGTAGAGCCCGCTGGCATTGCCGATTTGCTCATTCGGCAGCCCGGCCATGGTCGTGGTGGAAAGGGGAACGAATATACATCCAGATCCGAAACCGCTCAGAACGATGGGCCACAACAACGACCATTGCGATATCTGCAGATCGACGTGAGCGAACCAGAGACTGCACACGGCGAAGAGGAAGAATCCGAAGCTGATCATGTAACGATTATCCAACCGACTGGTGAGGGCGCCGATCAGTGGCATGGCTAGGATCGCACCCAACCCGCGCGGACTCACAGCTATGCCTGCATTGAGAGCTGTGTATCCCAGCAACTCCTGGTAAAAGAGCGGGAGGAGCGTCACGAGACCATAGATGGCGCCTCCAAAACACGCGATCAGAATGCAGCCAATCGCGAAGTTGCGATTTCGGAAGACACGCAAGTTCACCAGCGGGGCGTGGCGGCGCAATTCCCAGATGATGAAGGAGACGAAAGAGACGATGAGGATGAAGGTTGCCCAGCGAATCCAGGTGGCTCCGAACCAGTCGTCCTCCTGGCCTTTGTCGAGAATGATCTGCAGGAGAGCAAGCCACACAGCCAGCAGTCCGAAACCGATGCGGTCAAAGCGGCCAGGCTTGGCATCACGAATGTAGGCCGGATCCTGCACGTAGCGCATAATCATGACCACGGCGAGGATCCCGACGGGGATATTGATGTAAAACGCCCAGCGCCAGGAATACGTGTCGGTAAGCCAGCCGCCCAGAGTGGGGCCAAGCACCGGAGCAACGACAACTCCCAATCCAAACAGCGCCATCGCGAGGCCGCGTTTCTTGGGAGGGAAGGATTCGAGGAGGATGGCTTGCGATATCGGTTGTAACGCGCCACCGCCTGCGCCCTGTACCGCGCGCGCAAGCAGGATCATGCCGAGGCTGGTGGCTGAGCCGCATGCGAACGACGAGATCGTGAAGATGCCGATACAAGTGAGAAGGAAGCGTTTGCGGCCGAACTTCAGAGAGAACCAACTGCTGGCCGGCAAGACCACGGCGTTGGCCACAAGGTAGCTGGTGAGGACCCATGTGGCTTCGTCATTGCTGGCGGAGACGCTGCCCGCAATGTAGGGAAGCGCAACTGCCGCAATCGATGTATCCAGCACTTCCATGAATGTGGGAAGAATCACCGCGAGAGCGATCATCCATGGATTTGTGGCGCGATCTGATCTTGCCAACGTGCACCCTCGTCAACTGTAAAGGTGAGAGATGAGTTGAGGGGTTTGGCGGTTGCGCAAATTGCAGTGGAACAGGAACAAAGTGTCCGGCGGTGCAGGGATTTGGGAGGGGATGCAAGAACCTTGGCGAGAAAAAACTAGTCTTGCTCCTGCAGGATGAGGACGACGCGGCGCGGTCCGTGCGCACCTTGTACCAAGATTTTTTCGATGTCCGCGGTGCGGCTTGATCCGCTAATGAGGCCGACAAACGAAGCGTCCAACAATTCCTCACGAGCCTGCTCCAAGGCGGCCTGAATGTCTGGCACGATGTGGGTCTGTTTGCCAAAGACGATGTGGCACGGTGGAACGATGGACGCACCTCGTCCTCCGCATCGCGAGGAGGTGAGAATGGATCCGGTCTGCGCGACAAATGCGTGCGCGAGGGTGATGGTGGCTTGCGTGCTCTCGCGTGGCGCTCCTTCATGCGACCAGCGAATGGTTCGGGAGCCGTCGATCCGGTCAGCCCAGTTACGGAAGACGTCGGCGTCCTGGAAGAAAAGTTCTCCCTCGGGGATTGAAGGCAATAAGCGTTCGAATGCGGTTACGCTCTCGGCGCAGTTGCGGGTCTTGAGGACCTCGGTCAGATTGGCCGCACATTCGGTGAGAAAGCGGGTGCGAGCGTCGGTGATGGGAGGAAAAATTCCTGATGGCACAGAGTGTTGCGTTTGGCTGGCTGTGTCGCGCTGCGCGCCGTTTGCGGATGTCGCGGCGCGTAGCCGTGCCAATATTCGTTCGCGCTGAGGATTATTGTTGGCCATGAGACCTCCACCAACTGCGGAACGATTGCGCAGGAACTTCGGGGGCGCTTCGATACTGTGTCCAGGGCCGCATTGGATCGAGTGCGGAGCCCGTCAGGCCGATCGATTTCGCGACGCGCAATGCTTTTCGTGACAGCCAACCCATGGCGCTAAAGCGGCGGCTGCTCATCATTATCCATTGGAAAATCCGAAAAGCCAGGCGGCTGCCAGTTTTATTGGATCGGGCGATGGCGTCGCGACGATTGAGCAGCAGCTGATGAGGCAGGTCGATCTTCACTGGACAAACGGTTCCGCAGGCGGAGCACAGCGATGACGCATAGGAGAGGTGCGAGAAGCCGTCGGCAGGCTTGAGGTTTGGTGTCAGAACGCTTCCGATGGGACCTTGATATGTGGTCCCGTAGGTGTGGCCGCCCACCTGGCGATACACCGGACAGACGTTCAGGCAGGCACCACAGCGAATGCATTTCAGGATTTCACGGTGCTCGCGGCTGGCGAGGATCTGACTGCGACCGTTATCGAGGAGCACGACGTGAAGCTCTTCAGGGCCGTCGACTTCATCAGGTTGGCGCGGTCCGCCAATCAACGTGCTGTAGGTCGTAATGGGCTGGCCCGTCCCTGCGGTCGCCAACACAGGCCAGAGGACGGCAAGGTCGGTGAGGTGCGGAATCACTTTTTCAATTCCCGTCACCACGACGTGGATGCGCGGAATACTTGTGGTGAGCCGACCGTTGCCCTCATTAGTCGAGATTGCCACCATGCCGGCGTCGGCGACCAGGAAGTTCGCGCCTGAGATTCCCATTTCCGCGGAGAAGAATGCCTTGCGCAATGCGCGCCGAGCGGCGGCAACCAATTCTGGCGGTTCTTCGCCCTGCATTTCGGAGGGAATCTTTTCACGGAAAAGATCGGCAATCTGGATCCGCGTGAGATGCATTGCCGGAGTCACGATGTGATAGGGAGGCTCGTTGCGCAACTGAACGATGTATTCGCCAAGATCAGTTTCCCAGACTGCGACGCCTTGCTTCTCGAGCACGCCGGAGAGATGGATTTCTTCGGTGACCATCGACTTCGATTTGACGACAGTCTTCACGCCGCGGTCGGCGGCGAGTTGCGCTACGTAGTTCCTGGCATCCTCCGCGGTTTCGGCCCAGAAAACGTGTCCGCCACGCTCCTGGATTTTGGCTTCGAATTGTTCCAGGTAGGTATCGAGATGTTCTACGGCGTCGGCCTTGATCTCTGAGCAACGCGCGCGGGCCGCTTCCCAATCGGCGAAGCGAGTCTGTCCCTTCTTTACCGCGAGATCGTAGGAGTCGATATTGCGTTGAATCGTGTTGCGATGGACAAGGTCCGCGGACTTCTCGGTGGCGCGGCGAAGGAATTCCTGGACAGGAGTGCTCATGAAGCCTCCTGCGCCAGAATGCTTGCGAGGTGAATGGGCTTCGCGGTGCGCCTGGTGCGATCCATTATGCCGCCGAGATGAATCAGACAGCTGGTGTCGAGGGACGTGACATACTCCGCCTTGGTCGCTTCGACGTTGCCCGCCTTGGTATCGCCCATCGCCGCGGAGATCATGCCGAATTTTGTGGAGAAAGTACCGCCGAAGCCGCAGCAATCTTCCGCGTGGGCGAGAGGGCGCAACTCGAGACCGCGCACTTGTTTCAGCAAAGCAAGGGGCTCATCGTGAATGCCCAATTCGCGAGTGGCATGACACGAGGAGTGGTACGCAACGCTGTGTGCAAAGGTAGCGCCAACATCCTTGACATTCGCTATGTGCACGAGGAATTGAGATAGCTCATGCACACGTTTTCCAAGTGCAACTGCATCGTTGTGAAGAGGTGATTTTTCGAGTAACTCCGGATAGTGCTTCTTCACCATGCTGGTGCAGGAACCAGAAGGGCAGACAATCGTTTCGTAGTGAGAAAAAACGCGAAGGAATCGTTCAGCGCAGGAGTTCGCGACGTCCCAGTAACCGGTATTAAACGCCGGTTGACCACAGCAGGTCTGATCTTCGGGAAAATCAACCTTGTACCCGATTCGGCGCAGTACTTTCAGCGAGTCAATCGCAACCTGCGGTTGCAGCTGATCGATGAAGCAGGGTACGAAAAGGGCCACTGTCTTCGTCATAGCGGAATTGGCTGCCAGAAGCTCTAGCCTATCAAAAAGGTAAGCCGGGGAATATAGCGCAACGGTCGGCGGAATGGAACCCAAATCGAGAAAAGGGAGCTAACGGTCTGACTCGTTCAGGCCCGCAATTTCATACACCTGCTTGCGCAATTTGTGGTGCTCATCCACATAGCGAATCTCGAGACCGTGCTTGACCCTTCGTGCCTGAAAGGTTTGATTCACGGGCAAGTCGGTGCAGTGGGACCATTCGTTGTAAACCGTACAGGCAATTGTAAGAGACTCGCCATCAGATTTCTGGACGACCATCGTGTTCTCAACGTACGTTTCAGGGCTGGAATTGAGGCAATAGGCAGAGTAGTCGCGCCAGTTGCAATCGCGCGGAGCATCAGGAGGACCTTCAAATTGGCGGCTGGTTGCGCTGAGCACCCGAACTTCAAAAGGTATGGCTTTGGGCAGGGGTAGGGAGTTCGCCATTGTCGGCAGAAAAACGAGTATAGCCACGAAGCAGCGTAGAAGGACCACGTTAGGACGAGGGATGACCCCGCTGTGTTTTTGGTTAGCTGTAAGCCCGGGAAGTTGGAGAGTACAGAAATCCGAAGTCGAGACGAGGTTGTGCGCTCGTCGGGCGGTTGCAGTTCGGCCCGGGAAGAAAAACGGGGAACGACCAGCGCTAGCCGTTCCCCAATCGCAGGTTAGAAAGTGAAAGTGGTCGCGAATTCGGAGCGGAGGTCTCGTGCTTCGCGAGAATGGAACCCCTGCCAAAGCGGATACACACCTTCGGAGCCTGTAGTCGCGTTGGTCCAATAGAGTGATTCTTCGAAGCCGAAGCCTACCCAGTTATTCATCTTGTAGAGCAGGTTTCCGAATACCCACTGGCTTTTCTGCCGGGCGCCCGCCGGGTTAAATGCACGGACATCGCGGGTGTACGCCTGATCAGTCCCCCAGTGGAAGTTCGCTGTCCAGCCTGCCATGCGTCCTTCGGGATTGGCGTTGAACCAGCGCGAGAGCGGTACTCCGAGTTCGGCGAAACCGCCGGTAGCGCGGACTGGCTCTTGGGGTGCAATCGTCGGAACTCCACCGCGGAGCCCGAATACCACTGCGGCAGAGCCGTCAATAGAGGCCGCGGTTGCCGTGTTGGTAAGGCCCGTGGTGTTGTTATAGAAAGAGAAGAGTTGGCCCGCGAAGAACCATCTCAGGTCAGCTCCCCGGTACCAGCTGCCAAGCACTGTCACCCAGCGGGTAGGCAACTGCGCCTGGAGATTGATCCCGTATTTCGTGCTGCTCGTCCTTGCGCCGCGCGGGAATGCGGCCTTGAATGCGGTGGGTACGCTGCTGGCAATCACGATCGCGTCTCGTTCCGCTTGGGTTCCAGCTATGATCAATTGCGCCGGCAGCACTCCCGGTGCTTTGTCGAGCCGCCATTCGAAAACGGCGCGGCCCTGTACCTCAGGCCGGGCAGAATCGGCGCCCTGGCGTTCGCCGAACGCCAACTGATTCTGCAAACCCAAACCAGTGTTGGCAGTTTGCGGAATTGTCACCGTTCCAATCACAGCTCCCGTTGGCGAGACGACATTGACCACGTTCTGTCCAGGATTGGGGCCTGGAATCTGGAAGTTGCTGGAAGACGGAACGTCGCCGAAAGAGGGCATCACCTCAGCAACTTCTGCCAGGAACCGGAAACCGCCATCGAACTTGTGGACGTAGCCTCCGCGGAATTGAGGACTTCGTTCATACAGGCTGCCGAAGCCAATTCCCAGTCCTGTGGTTTCCAGCGTATTCGGCAACGTGCTCGATCCGAAGACGGTCCAGTCCTGGCCGAAGACGCCGTATATCGTATTCTTGGGGGAAAAAGCGTAGTCAATTCGGCCGTACGCGAGGCGTAACTGCAAAGCTGGTGATCGAATCGCGGATAGATTGCGGTTGTCGACTGCGCTGAAGTTTCCTTCGAAATCAACTTCCACCTTGCCGGTGATGGTTATCTTTCTGGAGCGATCAAGCCATTCGAAATTGCTTCCCAGTCGCGTGCTACGGGCTTTCACGTGAAACTCAGGAGACGGGTTAGGTCCGGTGTCTCCAAACAAGAATTGGGGGAACGGGAAGTCGTCTCCGCGCGGGGAGGAACTGTCGTAGATCGTACTTGCCTTGATGAAACCGTAGGGAGTGACGTTGACTCCTCCGATCCTAATAGCAGGGACTAAGCCCTCTCGTTTGGGCGGGTCAACCGGCAATACGCGGATTGGAGCCACCGCTGGAATTACCTTTGGGGTGGGTGGTGTCTGCAGGATCTGTCCTGCGCCCGATGGAGTGGCGTTTCCTGGCCCGGTGGTCACCTGCCCTGCAAATACGCTTTCGTTTGGCTGAGCGGTGGAAACCATTGCCATCGGTGAGCCAAACGATCCCGTTCCGGCGCTGCCGTTCAGCGAGCCCACATCTGAGTCGGTAAATACGCCTTTCTGTTTCAGCAGGAGCACAAGCTGGTTGACTTGCTGGTCGGGTGGGGCGGCCCTGAGGGCAGCGACCTCACTGGAACTGAGGATACCTTTTGTGGCGAGGACGTTTACGACGGAATCCAACATGCCGCTGTCGCCTGCGGAGGTCGCTGCGGCGGGAGTACCGGGGGAATTGCTGGAGTGGACTGTTGGTTCCGGTGAAGGGGCCGAACCTGCGAAAAGTGGTACTGCAAAAAGCAAGCAGCTGATCAACACATGTTTCAGGTTCTTCACGTGTTTTATCTCCTCTCACGATGTCTTTTTCTGGGGTCCTATCCTCCATGGCCTTGCAGGGTTAACTTGTTGCGGGCGGCTTCTTAACACAACCGGCAAGCCTCTACAAGCGCAATCTGAGCTCGTTCTGGAACGAAGCTTTACGTTCCCGCTTTAAAGCCGCCACTGCAGGGCTTGCTGTTTCGTGAAATTTGTTTCCGTGTTCACGTATTTGGTGTCGTGAGGACTCTGCGTTCAGTGATCGACGCCACCAGTCAACGTGCCGGGTCGTCACCCTGCGATACCCTGCAAGTGGGTTGATTGGGTGCAGATTCGGGCAGGGATGTTGTCCAGAGTTTCGCGAGAACTTACCGGCGATTGGTGGGGTAAAGATGCAAAATCAGGAAGTCACAGGAGCAGTTCTGGTCTGAGGCGCTGGTTTCGACGTTGCCTTCGCGCTTCGGAGTGGAATGCGGATTTCGACCATCAGCCCGCCTGACGGCTCGTTGCGTGCGGAGATCGTTCCGCCATGCAGCGACACGGCACTCTGTGCGATGGCTAATCCGAGGCCCGTGCCTCCGGTGGAGCTAACCCGGGAGTCGTCTACACGATAGAAGGGCTTGAAAAGAGAGGAGACCGCGTTTTCGGGAACTCCCGGGCCGTGGTCGCGCACTCGCAAAACAGCAAAGGAACCTGCTTCGCTCAAGAGCACACTGACGGGTTCGAGTCCGTTGGTGTAGTAGAGAGCATTGCGAATCGCGTTTTCGATGGCACTCCCTAATAGATCCGGATTGCCATATACCGAGACTTCGGTATCAGCATGGTACGCAATGGCGTGTCCGGCGCGGGCGGCTTCGTATTCGGCGTCGGCGACGATCTTGGAAACCAGTTCATTCAAAGAGAGTTCTTCCATCTGGGGATGAACCTCGCCACTCTCTAAGCGCGCCAGGGTCAGGATTCGTCCAATCATCTCGTCGAGCTTGGCGATCTCCGCTTCCATCCGGTTATGAGGATTGGTCTGAATGGGCTCCTCATTGCGTCGAGCGAGGGCGAGCGCTACACGCATGCGGGCGAGTGGAGAACGCAACTCATGCGAAACGTTGCTGAGCAGTTGTCGTTGGCTGTACACAAGGTCCCGAAGGCGGCCTGCCATGCGGTCGAAATCGCGTACGAGGTCGGCGATCTCGTCTTTGCGACCGCCCAGCTTCGCGCCAGCTCTCGCGTTCAAATCGCCCTCGGCCAGTGCATGGGTCGCTCGACGGAGGCCAATGATTGGCCGCGTCAGGTAAAGCGCAAGCAGGAGGCACGTTATGCAGGACATCCCGGAACTGATCAATACGAGCCGCAACAGACCGGAGCCTCGTAACAGGAAATACGAAATGTGGTACTCAGCAACTAATTTGTAGGTGGAGCCGCCGCTGTTGACGTCGATGGAGAGCAGCGAAATGTCGTCGTGTTCGATCTCGTGGACAGTAGGGTTCGAGCCAAGACGCGTATACAGGCGCCTTACTGCGGGTGGGATCGGACGGCCAGAAAGTTCGTTTCCAGCGGAGTCGAAGAACCAAAAATCCAAACGTTCCGGGACAGACTGCTGGTCCAGTTCCTGTTTCAAGGCGGAGGCTCCGCCGGTCTGATATTTCTGAAGTACGGACTCAGCAACCAGCGGCATGGTTTTCTCTGCCGTTGCCAGCCAGAGGGGGCCCGGATTTCTCGACAAGCTATGCGCCTTGTATCCCAGATAGCTGATGAAGATGATCTGGGTTACCCAGAAGGAGAGGAAGAATTTCCAAAAAAGGCGCCGGTTCATCGATCAGTGCTCGCTGGGAGAGGCGGCGTAAATATATCCCGAGCCGCGCACAGTTTTGATGCGATTTTCCGAATCTTCGGCTCCGCCCAGCTTGCGGCGAAGCTTGCTTACGTGAACGTCAACACTGCGGTCAAAAGCAGCCAAGGGGCGCCCTAACGCTACCTGGGCCAGTTCTTCCCGTTGAACGACTTTGCCGGCATGTCGCATCAGGACTTCCAGGATGTTGAATTCCACCGTGGTCAAGTCAACGGGCTCTCCGTCCAGAGTCACGGTTCTTGTGCTGTTGAACAGCGAGACGTCGCCCACCGTGATTTCATCCCTATCGCCGTCTTCTGCGGCGCTGCGCGTGCGGCGGAGTATGGCGCGGATGCGCGCAACCAGTTCGCGGGGATCAAAGGGCTTGGGAAGGTAATCGTCAGCGCCGATTTCAAGTCCTACAATGCGGTCCACGGCGTCGCCTCGTGCGGTGAGCAGAAGCACAGGGAGCTCGGACGTGGTGCGCAGTTGCTTGAGCAATTCGAATCCAGACCCGCCAGGCAACATTACATCGAGCACGACAAGTTCGTGCTGGCCCTTTAAAGCTTCGCGAAGGCCTGTAGGCTGATCGTAGGCGGCGTCGACCTGAAAACCCTCGGGCACGAGATATTCGCGCAAGAGTTCGACGAGGTCGCGATCGTCATCGACTACGAGCAGATGATTCATCGCTTTTATTTTCTTTTCACGCGCCGTATCTGGCGGTAAAGAAGTGTTATCAGTTGTGTCTTTTTGCTTCACAAAACTTTACAGTCCCTCACCACAATTAACGTCCTTTGTACTTGGACGGAGTATCTCTATAAGTGTCAAAATAACTGATCCGCCGTCGCTCTAATACGGTCGTCCTTCCAATAGGAGCTTATGAAACGCAAGATAGCAATTCTAATCGTAGTTGTGGGAATCTGCGCGGTGCTGCTGTTCGGCTATACAAGAACGCGGGGCAACGCGGCCGCGGCAAGCGCTCCTCCGCGTGGTGGGCCACAGCAAGCGGTGCCGGTAGCCATAGCCGCAGTCACGCAGCAGGACATGCCGGTGTATCTCGATGGACTGGGATCGGTCCAGGCATTCAATACGGTAACTCTCAAGACGCGCATTGACGGAGAAGTAACCCAGGTTGCGTTTCGCGAAGGGCAGGACGTAAAGAAGGGCGAGTTGCTGATCGTAATCGATCCTCGTCCGTACCAGGTTGCACTGGAGCAGGCGCAAGCTACTTTATATCGTGATCAGAGCCAGCTGACGATTGCCAAGCGGAATGTGCAGCGGTACTCGGAACTCTTCAAAGAAGGCGTGGTCTCGCAACAGGATCTGGACACGCAACAGTCAGCGGAAGGGAACCTCGAGGGGATGGTTCGATCCGACCAGGCCGCGATCGACAATGCGAAGTTGAACCTGGCTTATGCGCACATCACCGCTCCCTTCGATGGTCGAGTGGGGCTGCGGCTGGTTGATCCCGGAAACATGGTTCATGCCGCGGACACGAACGGCATGCTGGTGCTGACGCAGATGCACCCGATTGCGGTGATCTTCACCATCCCGGAAGACAGTCTGCCGCCAGTTCTGAAACGGCTACATCAGGGCGCAATGAAGGTGGATGTCTTCAGCCGGGACAATCGCAACCATCTCTCGACGGGCAGCTTGCTTACGGTGAACAACCAGATTGATCAGACCACTGGAACGGTTCGCTTGAAGGCGGTCTTCGACAACAACGATTCCATGCTCTGGCCGAACCAGTTTGTGAATGCCCGTTTACTGCTTGATGTGCAGAAGAACGCCACAGTGGTTCCGTCCGCGGCAGTGCAACGCGGAGCGCAGGGAACGTATGCCTTCGTTGTCAATGCGAATAACACGGTTGAAGTGCGATCGGTGAAGGTCGGAGTCACTGAAGGAAATCTCATCGCGGTAAACCAGGGGCTCAATCCTGGCGAGAAAGTAGTTACCGATGGTCAGGACAAGTTGCAAGCTGGAAGCGTGGTGAGGCCTACCGCTCCCGCGACATCGAACACGGACTCTCCTCGATTTGCGCAAGCGGTAGGGATGTAGACGATGAGTCCGTCCCGCATTTTCATTGAGCGGCCGATCGCCACAACGCTGCTGGTGATTGCACTGGTGCTGGTGGGAGTGGTGGCCTACCGGCAGCTGCCGGTGTCGGCACTGCCGCAGGTAGATTATCCGACCATACAGGTCATGACGTTCTATCCGGGTGGAAGTCCGGATGTGATGTCTTCGTCGGTGACCGCCCCACTGGAGCGCCAGTTCGGACAGATTCCTGGCTTGAGCCAGATGACGTCCACCAGTTCGTTCGGCAGTTCGCTGATTACGCTGCAGTTCAATCTTGACCAGAACATCGATGTGGCCGAACAGCAGGTGCAGGCGGCGATCAACGCGTCGGGAACGTACCTGCCCCGCGACTTACCCAATCCGCCGATCTACAGCAAGGTGAACCCCGCCGACCCGCCGATTATCACGCTGGCAGTTACTTCTGACACGCTGCCATTGCCGAAGCTGGAAGACGTGGCGGACACGCAACTGGCGCAGAAGATCTCGCAGCTGACGGGAGTCGGACTGGTCACCATCAGCGGCGGACAGAAGCCTGCTGTGCGGATTCAAGCGAACCCGGTAGCGCTCGCCTCAAATGGGCTGAGCCTGGAAGACGTGCGCACTGCGCTGGCCGCAGCTAACGTGGATCAGGCGAAGGGTCAACTGGATGGGCCACGGCAGTCGTTTTCGATTGGCGCGAACGATCAGCTCTTTTCGAGCCAGGACTACAAAGACGTCATCATCGCTTATCAGAATGGCGGTGCGATTCGGCTGCGGGATATCGCTAACGTAGTCGATGGAGTGGAGAACTCGCAGCAGGCCGCGTGGATGAACACGCAGCCGGCGGTGATCCTGAATATTCAGCGACAGCCGGGCGCCAACATCATCGGCGTTGTCGATCGCGTGAAGGCGGTATTGCCTCAGCTGCAGGTGTCGCTGCCAGCGTCGGTGAAGGTCACTGTGCTGACCGATCGCACGCAGACGATTCGCGCGTCGGTTGCCGATGTCCAGTTCACGCTTGTGCTTACCATCGCGCTGGTGGTGATGGTCATTTTCCTCTTCTTACGGAATCTTTCGGCGACGGTCATTCCGAGCGTGGCGGTGCCGCTGTCGCTGGTGGGCACGTTCGGCGTGATGTACCTGCTGGGCTATTCGCTCGACAACCTCTCGTTGATGGCACTGACCATTTCCACTGGCTTCGTGGTGGACGATGCCATCGTAATGATCGAGAACATCGATCGTTATCTCGAGAAGGGGTATTCGCCGATGGAAGCGGCGCTGAAGGGCGCCGGTCAGATCGGGTTCACCATCATTTCGCTGACGGTATCGCTGATCGCAGTGCTGATTCCGCTGCTGTTCATGGGAGACATCGTCGGCCGACTGTTCCGCGAATTCGCGGTGACGCTGGCGACGACCATCCTGGTGTCAGCGGTTATTTCTCTGACCGTGACGCCGATGATGTGCTCGAAGCTGCTCCGGCATAAAGACGAGTCGAAGCAGGGCCGCTTCTACCACGCTTCGGAGCGCGCTTTCAACCTGGTGATCGAGAAGTATGGGCAAACACTGAAGTGGGTTTTGAAGCATCAGACAGCGACGCTGGTGGTTACGGTTGGGACGCTGGCCCTTACGCTGCTGTTGTTCTGGGTAGTGCCCAAAGGCTTCTTTCCGGTGCAGGACACGGGCGTGATCCTGGGCATATCCGAGGCGCCGCAGAGTACTTCATTTGGCGCCATGGAGGAGCGGCAGCAGGAACTGGCAAAAGTCATTCTGCAGGACCCGGGAGTTGCGAGCCTGTCGTCCTTCATCGGCATTGATGGGACCAACGTCACCTCGAACAGCGGACGTATCCAGATCAACCTGAAGCCGAGGGATCAGCGCAAGGAAAATGCGCAGCAGATCATCGGGCGTTTGCAACCGAAGTTGAACCAGGTCGCCGGGATTACGCTTTACCTGCAACCGGTACAGGACCTGACGGTAGAAGATCGCGTCAGCAGGACGCAATATCAGTACAGCCTGGAAGACGCGAGCGCGAAAGAGCTTGGCTATTGGGTTCCGCGCGTGCTGGAGAAACTGAAGACCCTGCCGGAGCTACGCGATGTTGCCAGCGATCAGCTGAATAATGGATTGCAGGCTTCGCTGGTAGTTGATCGCGACACGGCCT
Source organism: uncultured Terriglobales bacterium (assembly GCA_964490255.1). Taxonomy (GTDB): domain Bacteria; phylum Acidobacteriota; class Terriglobia; order Terriglobales; family Acidobacteriaceae; genus JAJPJE01. The sequence continues at coordinate 15,653 of CAZBCQ010000034.1, forward strand.
CGCGCCTTGGCATCAGCCCGCAGGCGATTGACGATACGCTCTACGACGCTTTCGGTCAGCGGCAGGTGTCGACGATCTTCACGCAGCTGAATCAGTATCACGTGGTGCTGGAAGTCGATCCGCAATATCAGCAAAATCCGGACTCGCTGAAGAGCATTTACGTGAAGTCGAGTACCGGACAACAGGTGCCGCTGAGCGCGTTTACGCACTTCGAGCCCGAAACCGCCCCGCTGGCGCTCAATCACCAGGGACAGTTTCCGGCAGTCACGATTTCGTTCAATTTGGGTCCGAACGCATCGCTGGGTAATGCGGTGAAATCGATTCAACAGGCCGAAAATGACATCGGAATGCCTGCGAGCGTGCAGACCAGCTTTGAAGGCACAGCGCGGGCGTTCATTGCTTCTCTGAAGAATGAGCCGTGGCTGGTGTTGGCGGCGATCATCACCGTGTACATTGTGCTGGGCGTACTGTACGAGAGCTACATTCACCCGCTCACGATTCTGTCGACGCTGCCGTCAGCTGGTGTTGGTGCCATTCTGGCGCTGATGCTGTTCCGGATGGATCTTGGGGTGGTGGCGCTGATTGGCATCATTCTGCTGATCGGCATCGTGAAGAAGAACGCGATCATGATGATCGACTTCGCTCTGGAAGCAGAGCGCGTGGAAGGGAAGCCGCCACTCGAGGCCATTTACGAGGCGTGCCTGCTGCGGTTCCGTCCCATTATGATGACGACGATGGCCGCCCTGCTTGGCGGATTGCCGCTGGCGCTGGGCTCGGGAACCGGTTCGGAGTTGCGGCGCCCACTGGGCATCACCATTGTTGGCGGACTGATCTTCAGTCAATTGCTGACGTTGTACACGACTCCGGTTGTCTACCTGGCATTTGACCGGCTCTCGCGGCGGTGCCAACGCTACAAAGTTACGAATGCCACGATAGAGGAGCCCGTACCGGCGGAGCAGGCGCGATGAATATTTCTGCTCCATTTATTCGGCGGCCGGTAGCAACGTCGTTGCTTACCCTCGCGCTGCTGCTTGCGGGAGGCTTAGCCTATTCGCGATTGCCGGTAGCGCCGCTCCCACAAGTGGAGTACCCGGTGATCAACGTCGGGGCTGGCTTGCCGGGAGCTAGTCCGGAGACGATGGCGTCTTCGGTCGCGACACCGCTCGAACGGCAGTTTGGCCGCATTGCCGGCATTAATCAGATGACTTCGACGAGCCAGTTGGGCTCGACGAATATCACTCTGCAGTTCGATCTCAATCGCAATATCGATGCCGCGGCTCGCGACGTGCAGGCGGCGATCAATGCGGCTCGCGGACAACTACCGGCCAATCTGCCCAGCAATCCCAACTATCGCAAGGTAAATCCGGCGGACGCGCCGATCATGATCCTGTCGATGACGTCGAGCGTGCAGACGCTGCCGCAAATGTATGACGCGGGCGATTCGATTCTCGCGCAGAAGATTGCTCAGATCGAGGGCGTCGGCCAGGTGTTCGTTGGAGGAGGCGCGCAGCCTGCCGTGCGGGTCGAGGCGAATCCGACCGCGCTGGGCCAGTACGGAATCAGCCTGGAGCAGGTGCGTACTGCGCTGGCAAATGCAAATGCGAATACACCGAAGGGAGCGCTAGCGGATCAGAATTCAGCGTGGACGATTACGGCGACCGATCAGATCAAGCAGGCAGACCAGTACCGTCCGCTGATTGTTGCTTACAACAATGGGAATGCGGTTCGCCTGAGCGACGTCAGCACGGTACGAGATGCGGTGGCGGATATTCGCACTGCTGGATTGGCAGATGGCCAACCGGCGGTTCTCATTATTATCTTCAGGCAGCCGGGCGCGAACATCATCGATACAGTCGACCGGCTGTACAAAGAAATCCCCACGCTACAGGCGTCAATTCCGCCGTCAATCCATATTGGCGTGGTGATGGATCGCACCACGACGATTCGGGCGTCAGTCACGGATGTCGAGAAGACATTGCTGGTTTCGATCGCGCTGGTGGTAATGGTTGTATTCCTCTTCCTGCGAAAGCTCAGCGCGACAGTGATTCCCAGCATTGCGGTTCCTCTGTCGCTGGTGGGTACCTTCGGCGTGATGTACCTGCTGGGCTATTCGCTGGACAATCTTTCGCTGATGGCGCTGACGATCTCAACGGGATTCGTGGTGGACGATGCCATCGTGGTGATCGAGAACATCACACGGCATATCGAAGACGGCATGCGGCCCTACGATGCGGCGATGCGGGGTTCGCGCGAAATCGGATTCACGGTGCTTTCGATGAGCACTTCGCTGGTGGCGGTGTTCATTCCCATCCTGCTCATGGGCGGCCTAGTGGGACGACTCTTCCGCGAGTTTGCGGTGACGCTCAGCATTGCCATTGCAGTGTCGTTGCTGGTGTCGCTGACGACGACGCCGATGATGTGCGCGAAATTCCTTCGATCCGAGAGCGACAAGAAGCATGGATGGTTTTACCGTACCAGCGATCGCTTTTTCGACTGGATGCTGAATACGTATCGGCAGGGCTTGACGTGGGTCCTGCGCCATCAGCCACTTATGATCGCGATCACCGTTATTGCGATCGCGCTGAACGTTTTTCTGTACATCGTGGTTCCGAAGGGCTTCTTCCCGCAGCAGGACACCGGGCGGTTGATGGGCGGTATTCAGGCTGAGCAGGACATCTCGTTCGCCGCCATGCGGCAGAAACTGACGCAATATGTCGCGATTGTCGATCAGGACCCAGCGATCCAGAACGTCGTGGCCTTTACTGGCGGCAATACGGCCAGCAATCAGGGGAGGATGTTCATTACTCTGAGACCCCTCAACGAGCGGAAGATTCCGGCTGACCAGGTGATCGCACGGCTGCGTCCCAAACTTGCTCACGTGCCGGGAGCGACGTTGTTTCTGCAGGCAGCACAAGACTTGCAGATCGGCGGCCGTCAGGGTAACGCGCAGTACCAATACACGCTGCAGGATGAGAATCTCGACGAGCTGAATACCTGGGCTCCGAAGATGCTGGCAAAGCTGAAGACGTTGAAGGAGTTGAAAGACGTTTCCACGGATCAGCAGGATCGCGGTTTGCAGGCCCAACTGGTAATTGATCGGGATAGCGCGTCACGTTTCGGTATCACCGCGGCCGCCATTGATAACACCTTGTATGACGCCTTCGGGCAGCGCCAGGTTTCGACGATCTACATGCCGCTGAACCAGTACCACGTGGTGATGGAGGTGGATCCGCAGTACCAGGGAAAACCGGATTCGCTTAAGTACATCTATGTTGCGGGGTCGGATGGTTCGCAGGTGCCGCTGTCGGCAATTGCGCACTACGAGCCCAGGAATACATCGTTGGCCGTCAATCACCAGGGACAGTTCCCGTCGGTGACATTGTCTTTTAATCTGACGCCCGGCGTTTCGCTGAGCGACGCAACGCGAGTTATTGACGCTGCGGGGCAGCAGATCGGGCTGCCGGCGACGGTCCACGCCACGTATCAGGGAACTGCGGCAGCGTACCAGGACTTAACCCACAACGAGTTGTACTTACTACTGGCGGCGCTGGCAGCCGTTTACGTCGTGCTGGGCATTCTGTATGAGAGCTTTATCCATCCGTTCACAATTCTTTCGACGCTGCCTTCGGCAGGAGTAGGGGCGTTCCTGGCTCTGCTGCTGTTTCATACGGAGTTCAGCGTAATTGCGATGATCGGCATCATCCTCCTAATCGGGATCGTGAAGAAGAATGCCATCATGATGGTCGATTTTGCGCTTGTTGCCGAGCGCACTGAAGGCAAAGATCCGGAGGGGGCGATTTTTGAAGCCTGCATGCTGCGCTTCCGGCCGATCATGATGACCACGATGGCGGCCATGTTTGGCGCTCTACCGCTCGCATTGAGTACTAATGTCGGAAGCGAGCTGAGGCGGCCGCTAGGCATCGCCATTGTAGGCGGACTGATCGTGAGCCAGATGCTGACGCTCTTCACTACGCCAGTGATTTACCTGTACCTGGATCGATTCCAGTGGAGACTGCGGCGGCGGAGAGAAGCAAAGAAAGCGGCCAAGGAGCCGAAGGAAGCGGTACCGGTGGTGCAGGACCACGCGACGAGCTGGTAAGAAAGCAGCTGTCAGTCGTCGGCTATCGGCTCTCAGTTTAAAGAAAGTCCGCGTTTCGCCACGTACAAGGATCGGCAGCCGAGGTCTGTGGGATACGACGTAGGCACCCGGCCGCATGCTGCAAATTCGTGTTGGCGATAGGGTTCCCTCGCTAGCGCTCGGGATGACAGTTCCTCGCTACGCTCGGAACGGGTCGCGCGAACCCGTGCGGCACAGACTCGAGCGGTCTCCCTTGAATCACGCGCTGGCTCCACCTAATTAGCAGCGGGATGCATCGAAGCAACTTAGAAGCCAATCAGATCTAGAATCTAGTCATGC
>CAZBCQ010000034.1:20169-26790 GCA_964490255.1 uncultured Terriglobales bacterium
AGCGGGATGCATCGAAGCAACTTAGAAGCCAATCAGATCTAGAATCTAGTCATGCCTGCCATTGACGTTCCACCGAAATCTGCTGCGAATCCGGTTCGTGTATTGCCAATCGTGATTGTTGGTGTGCTGGGAGTGATTCTTGGCGGAGCGGTTGTGCTGATCGCGTCGCGAGTCACGACCGATTCCGCGGCACAGGGGTTATGGCATGCATTAACGGCGCGATCGAGCCGTATCGATCTGTCGCGGCCCGCCGTTGTTCATCGCATACAGCAACTTCAGCGCTTGGAGACCGTGGTTTACAGCATGGATAAGATTGTGGTCGGGCAACGGGAAGGGAAGATTCTGCCCGACTTCCTGGTGGGCGATCGTTTGTTGCTGCTGGCGGAAGGACAGGTAGTGGCCGGGGTTGATTTCGCGAAACTGCAACTTACAGATGTGTCGCTGGACCGCAAGGCAATTCGGGTTCGGCTTCCGGCGGCCGAGATTTTCTTCACTCGCTTAGACAGCCAGAACACCCGAGTCTATTCGCGCGAAACGGGCCTGCTAGTTCCCGTTGATCCGACGCTGGAGACAGAAGTTCGTCAGCAAGCGGAACAGCAGCTACACGATGCAGCATTGCAGGATGGAATCCTGAACACGGCGCAACAGAACGCGCGCACGACGGTGGCAGGGTTGCTTAAGGGGTTGGGTTTCGAGAACGTGGAGTTTGACTAGAAAAGACGCAGTCCGGTTTCGAGCGAATCTCCGGAGGGCGTGTTCCACATTACCTTGGTGACGACCTCGCCCCACACAAAGAAAACACGCACATCCTGCCCTGCGGTGACTTCTTTGCACTGATGACGAACGCGCAAGCCGTGCAGGCTGAAGTCGAGCAGCTTGCCACGAAAGTCGATGGTTCCTGTTGGCGTTTCAATTACGAGTGTGACTTCGCCTTCGGCTCCGAAACGTGGTTCCCGACGTCGTTCCGATTCCAACTTGGCTTGCCGCTGCAGTCGCTGGATGTCGCTCAACATAACTGATTGGACAATACTTTGGTTGGCGTGCGTGAAGCAACAAACTAAGGTAATGGTCTTGCTGTGAATTGAGTATAGACGAGATTGAGTCGTGCTGGTTGCGTTTCGGCACCACGTAACAATTTGATTCGGCGATGCGTCGGGACAGCGATTTAGTCACCGACCATGACGGGAGAATCCATTTCCTCACTGGAATCGTGAATGCTCTCGATCTTCCAGATGTCACGGGCGTATTCCTGAATGGTGCGATCGCTGGAGAACTTGGCCATACGTACAGCGTTGAGAATGGCCTTTCGTCCCCAAGTCGCGGAATCGACGAAGTCGCGTTCGGCGCGGGCGGACGCATCGAGATAAGAGGGCAAATCGGCAAGATGGAAATAACGATCTCCGTGATGGATGACGGAGTCGTAGAACCAGCGGAAAAGATGCGGCTGTTCGGGGGAAAGAACACCGGAAACGAGCGCGTCCATCGCGCGTTTGAGTCGAGGGTCTTGCCAATAGAGAGCTGAGGGATCGTAGAGTCCCTGTTCGCGCATGGTCTTCAGCTCTTCGACGGTGCAACCGAAGATATATATGTTGTCTTCGCCGGCTTCCTGCATGATCTCAATATTCGCGCCGTCGAGTGTGCCCAAGGTCAGCGCGCCATTGATGGAGAGCTTCATGTTGCCGGTACCGGAAGCTTCCATGCCAGCTGTGGAGATCTGCTCGCTGATGTCGGCGGCAGGCATGATGACTTCTGCGAGAGACACGCGATAGTCGGGAATGAAAACGACTTTCAGACGATCTTTGACGCGAGCGTCGTTGTTGATAAGAGCGCCGATGCTGTGGATGAGCTTGATGATTTGCTTGGCGGCCCAGTAGCCGGGCGCGGCTTTGCCGGCGAAGATGTAAGTGCGCGGCGCGAGCGAGTCTTCCGCATCTTCAATCAGGCGCTGATACTCGGCGATGATGCGTAGGACGTTCAGCGACTGCCGTTTGTACTCGTGAATTCGCTTTACCTGAACGTCGAAGATCGAACTCGGATCAACTTCGGTTCCGGTAGTCTTCCGGATTGCGTCGGCAAGACGAACTTTGTTTTGCTGCTTGATCGCGAGAAATTCACTGCGGAAACCAGCGTCATCGGCGAAGCGCTCGAGTTCGCGCAGGCGGCTGATGTCTGTGACCCACTTGTCGCCAAGAGCGTCGGTGTAGAGTCGCGAGAGGCCGGGATTCGATTTCAAAACCCAGCGGCGCGGGGCGATGCCGTTGGTCTTGTTATTGAACTTCTCCGGCCAAAGCGCGTAGAAGTCGGGTGCCAGGGTGGTTTTACAGAGCTCGCTATGAATTGCCGAGACGCCGTTAATGGAGTGGCTGCCGACCATGGCGAGACTCGCCATACGCACCTGCTTTTCGGCGCCTTCCTCGATGATCGACATTTTGCGCAGCTTGTCGAGATTGCCAGGCCACGAGGTTTCAACTTTGCGCAGGAACTCAAGATTGATTTCGGAGATGATCTCGACGTGGCGCGGCAACACGTACGAGAGCAGCGAGAGCGGCCATTTTTCGAGCGCTTCGGGAAGAAGCGTGTGATTGGTGTAGCCCAGCGTCGCTTCAGTAATCTCCCAGGCCTGCTTCCACTCCAGATTGTGACCATCGACGAGCACGCGCATGAGCTCGGCGACGGCGAGGCTAGGATGGGTGTCGTTCATCTGGATGGCAACGTTGGAAGCGAAGTCGTCGAAGGATTTGTGGGTGGCGCGATAGCGGCGAACGATGTCTTTGATCGAGCAGGCTACGAGAAAATACTCCTGCAAGAGTCGGAGTTCTTTTCCTGCGGGGACAGCGTCGGATGGGTACAGAACGCGCGAGATATTCTCGGCAGAGATTTGCTCTTCCACGGCCTTGAAGTATTCGCCGTTATTGAAGGCCTGGAGATTAAAGTCGGCGGAACTGCGAGCGCCGAAGAGGCGGAGCCAGTTCACCGTCTTGCCCGCATAGCCTGCGATAGGTAGATCATGCGGGACGCCGATGACGGCCTTGTAGTCGACCCAGATGCGCTTTTCGGTGCCGTTCGAAGTTGCGGAGCGCTCCATGCGGCCGTAAATCGGAATGAGAAATGGCTCGTCGATCCGTTCGAAGTAGAAGGGGAAACCAGTTTCTTTCCAACGATCGGGTTTTTCGATCTGATATCCGTCGACGATTTCCTGCTTGAAGAGACCGTAATCGTAATCGATGCCGTAGCCGAAGCCGGGCATGCCGAGCGTCGCCATGGATTCAAGGAAACAGGCGGCGAGCCGTCCGAGACCGCCGTTGCCAAGCGCCGCATCGGGCTCGGCGTCCAGAACTTCGTTGAGAACGGAGCCGCAATCGGCAACCGCACGGCGAGCTTCCTCTACAAGCCTAAGATTGTAGAGAGTGTCACCGAGCGTGCGCCCGATGAGGAACTCCATTGAGAGGTAGTAAAGACGTTTGGCCGTGGCGGAGGTGTAGCGGCGTTCGGTGTCGATCATGCCGTCGACGAGCAGATCCCGAACGGCGAGCGAGAGCGGACGAAGCAGTTCCTTCGCTCCGAGTCCCTGCGTGTCGCGTCCGAGGGAATAACGGATATGCCGGTAAATGGATTCCCGAAGAGCTTGAGTTTTACCAGGGTCCCCGTTTAACACATTCTGCACTAGAAAACGCCCCACCTTCTCGGAGCCGCGGCACGCTTCCTAGTCTCCGATGAGTTCTTGCGGCTTCAGGTTAGCCCACGAGCTCTCTGAAGCGGATCTGTTCGGTTTTCTTGCTATCAGAGTACCACGAATTATTATTAGAAATCTTGATAGCTGCGATAGATATTCGTGGTCCAACTAAGGTCAGTGTGTCTTTCGATTGGTAAGGAAAAGCCCCTACTGAAACGAGAAAGCAAGCCAGATGACAAGGGTGGAAGAGTTCTTTGAATTCCCGAGATATAAGACAACATTGCGGCGCGAAGTGCTCGCCGGGCTGACGACATTCATGACCATGTCGTACATCCTGGTAGTGAATCCAGCGATTCTGACCGCAGCCGGAATTCCGGCAGGAGCATCGCTGGTGGCCACGATCATTACGGCGGCGATTGGGACGCTGCTGATGGGCGTCTATGCGAAGCGCCCGTTCGCAGTGGGACCGTACATGGGCGAAAACGCATTCATCGCTTATACCGTAGTGCGCGTCTTGGGACTGAGTTGGCAAGCCGCACTGGGAGCAGTGTTCATTGCGGGCTGCGTGTTCCTGCTCATGACAGTGCTGAAACTGCGGCAATGGCTGGTGGGCGCAATTCCAAGAACGCTCCGGTACAGCTTTGCGGTCGGGATCGGACTATTCCTGACATTCATCGGATTGAACGATAGCGGAATCGTGGCGCTCGGGGTTGCTGGCGCTCCGGTGAAACCAGGGAATCTGACATCAGTTCCAGTGCTCCTGGCGATTTTGGGATTTGTGCTGATCACTGTGTTGATCATTCACAAATTTCCGGGTGCGATACTCGCAGGCATCCTTGTGGTCACCGTGATGTCGATGCTGTTGCGAGTGGCGCCGCCTCCACATGGAATCATCAGCATGCCCCCGAGCATTGCGCCCATTCTTTTCAAACTTGATTTCCGGCACGTGTTTACGTGGGCGTTCTTCCCGATCGTGCTCACGATTTTTGTCATGGCTTTTGTCGATACGATGGCAACGCTGATTGGCGTCTCTGCGCGTGCTGGCCTGCTGGACGAAGAGGGGAACTTGCCGCAGATCGAGCGACCGATGACGGTGGATGCGATTTCGACGATGCTGGCTCCACTCGTGGGAACGACCACGTCGGGAGCGTTTCTGGAATCTGCGGCTGGAGTGGAAGCGGGAGGCCGCACAGGATTTACCTCGGTTGTCGCAGCATTATGCTTCGTGCTGGCATTATTCTTCTCACCGTTTGTGGCGTCGGTTCCGCCACAGGCGTATGGACCAGCACTCATCATTGTGGGATTGATGATGTTTGCGCCGGTGGTACACATTCCTTTCGATGATTACACGGAGGTGGTGCCCGCCTTCTGTGTGGTGGCGCTGATGAGTTTTACCTTCAATGTCGGGATCGGGATGACGGCGGGATTTGTGCTGTATCCGTTGTGCAAAGTGGCTGCGGGACGCTGGAGGGAAGTGCGTCCAGGGCTGTGGGTGCTGGGAGGACTGTCGCTGTTGTTCTTTGTGTTTTATCCGTATTGAAGAGACGCCCTGCTGGAGGCGAGCGGGCTCCATCGGAATGAATGATGGGGGCGCCCGCGCCAAGGGTAATGCAGATCCCTCGCGGACTACGTCCGCTCGTGATGACAATAAGCGGGGTGCGTCCGCTCGTGATGACAATAACCGAGGTGCGTCCGTTGTGATGACAATAAACCGGGCAGCCGAGATCGGCTGCCCTACGTAAGCTGTGTGATTAAGGCAGGCGGATCGCCTGTCCCACATTAGGCGGCGCGGCTGTAGGCGTCGGAGCCGTGCTGTTTTACGAGCTTGTTGTAAACGCCAATGGTCAAGAACGCTGGCACCCACTGCCCTACGAAGAGGGCCCACTCGTCCTTGCCAAGGATCTTCAAGATAGCGGAAGCTGCGATTGAGCCGATGGCAATGCCCAGGTAGCCGGATGATGGGATTTTTGCGGTGTATCGTTCGATGCTTCCTGTGAATTCGTCTTCGCGGAGTTCTCCGCTGCGTACGCGCATGTTGAACCTCATAATGTGAATTGTGATCCCTTTAGGGTGTCGATTGTCAGATGCGATGCAGTTGGTAAGTTTTAGAAATAAAACAGCTCACGCTGAGTTACATTCAACGTGCTGAAAAACATTTTATGGAGCTTTGAGTGACAAGAAAACTGGGAGTTGTAGGAATCGCCGCGTGGCTGCTTAGTAGCAGCCTGGCCTGTGCTCAGTTTTTGCAGGCTGTCCCGAAACCGACAACGGATAATGCGGAACAACGAGCAACCGTCATGTGGAAATGGCTACAAGATTGGCCGAACCTGGGGCGCTATCGAGCCGCGAACCAGGAACTCGGCGCACCGAAGCCCGGGGAACAGCGCGTGGTGTTCATGGGCGATTCGATTACCGATGGATGGCCGCTCGCCGAGTACTTCCCAGGTAAGCCATACGTGAATCGCGGCATCAGCGGGCAAACGACATCGCAGATGCTGGTGCGCTTTCGCCAGGATGTAGTCGATTTGAAGCCGCGCGTAGTTGTCATTCTTGCGGGCACGAATGATATTGCAGGCAACAGCGGGCCCATCTCGCTGGAGGATATTGAACGTAACTACGGGTCGATGGCCGACGTGGCGCATGCGAACGGAATTCGGGTGGTCCTGTCATCCATTTTGCCTGTTCACAATTACACGTTGAAATCCAAGCTGTTCTTCAGCGAGCGTTCGCCGGAGAAGATTGTGGCGCTCAATGAATGGCTGAAACAATATGCTGGCGATCACGGCTATGTGTACCTCGACTACTTCAGCGCGGTGGTTGATGAACGCGGATTTCTAAAGAAAGATCTGGCGGAGGATGGTCTTCACCCTAACGAGGCGGGGTTGAAGATCATGGCGCCCATGGCTGAGAAGGCGATTGAGCAGGCAATGGGAGTGAAAGTAGCGGGC
>CAZBCQ010000034.1:26890-32120 GCA_964490255.1 uncultured Terriglobales bacterium
CCTCGGCTGCCCCACGTGATTGCTTAAGCAGGTTTTTCTTCGCGGACAGCGTCCAGCATTCGCGCGGGAAGCGGCTTCTGCCGTGGACGCTTTTCCTTGATGTCGAGTGGTAGACGGTAGTCTTTTGCAGACGCGCGGCCTGCAGCCATCCACGCATAACGTGTCAGGATGGAACCCGCGATGCCAGAAAAGGCTGCTAATCTGCGTAGCCCATGGGAGTGTTTCGAGAATACTGCGGCCATCCTCAACAGCAGGGGAGTCGGGCCAGAAAGAACGCCGCCGGCGCGAGTCAGCCAGCCGCTGGGGCCACGTTTTAGCGGGCGGAGCACGCGATCGGTATCGCTCTCCAGGGTGAATCCTTCCCAAGTCTCGAAGGCGGCAGAAAGAAGGGCGAGCCAGTTGAGCGCGGGATTCTCGTTGCCCATCAGTTCAAGAGTTGAGACGCCAGCCTGGACGCCAGACATTCCAAAGTGAACGGGAAGCGTTTTCACGTTCTTGTTCCATAGAGGAATGGCGGTGGCGCCGATGAGTACCCCGGTGTAGTTGTGAAGCGGGAGACCGAAGAGTGCGGCCATCCCCTGGCTGACCTGTCCGACGATGCGAATGGGGAGCGAATCGTAGCGCCGCTGCAGCAGTTTTGCGAATGCGGCTGCGCCGGCGGCGGATCCGAATGCGGCGAGCGTCCATGCACCGACGCTCATGGGGCTCTGCAACTTGAACACGCGCAACATGCCAAGGAATCGTTCGGGACGGCCAAGGTCAGCAATCAGCAGGGCGGAAGAGATACCAGCGCCGCCGACTGCTACCCAGCGTGCGTCAGTGGCGAGTTTCTCGTCGTCTCCGATCCAGTCGGCTAGCGCGCCTATTACAGCGGCGGCTCCAGCAGCACCTCCTACAAAGAAGTAAAGAGGAATTTCCCACGTCCACGGCGGCTGTTTCAGCAGCGGTATGCCGTAGTATCCGGTTTCAGAACTGGCGCGAGGGAACGGAGCGCCTTCCGGGTGGACGCCGGGCGTCTCGATTCGCCCTTTTCTTTCGGCTTCGCGACGAATCTCGAGCAGGCGTGACTCGCTGGCGCTATCCGGAACCCGCTGCTCTCGACGATCGGCTTTCGATGGCCGGTTGCTCATCCACGACTCCTTCTTGATCTCGAACTGCTCTCGCGTAACAACACGCTTTTGCGTGCTCCCGTGAACGCGACGAGTGCCGCGAACGCGAATGCGCCTGCGCCAATAACGGCCGAGCGCCAGGCGTCTTTGTGATAGATAGTTGGTACTTCGGGCTTAGGCGGCAGGTTGTATGCGCGCGAATCGCCGCGTATGAGAAAGAACGCGTGAAGGCCTCCAACGCTCGTCTCTTGTGGATCATAGATCTGAGCGTCCTTCATGCCCTTGTTGTGCAAGTCTTCAAGCCGCTGTTGAGCATGCGCCTGAAGGTCTTCAAGCTTGCCGAACATGATCGATTCAGTCGGACATGCCTTTGCGCACGCAGGCTCAAGACCGGCTTTCTGGCGATCGGTGCAGAACGTACATTTGAAGGCGCGGCCGTCATCAGGACTGCGCTGAACTACACCGAAGGGACATGAGACGACGCAATAGCCACATCCATTGCAGACGTCGGGCTGGAGGAACACTGAGCCAAACTCGGTGCGGACGAGCGCTCCGGTTGGACACGCCTCCATGCAGCCGGCGACTTCGCAATGCTTACACACGTCCGAGGAGAATTCCCAAGACAGGTGACTCGGCGCGTTACCACCCGCTCCGGGTTGCACTTCGCCTTCCACGAACTTGACGTGACGCCACGTGGCATAGCTCACCGCGCCGGTATTGTCGTAGGAGAAACCGCTCCAGTTCAGACCGTCGATGGGAAGGTCGTTCCATTCCTTGCAGGCGACTTCGCAGGCCTTGCAGCCGATGCAGAGAGTGGAGTCGGTAAAGAAGCCGGTGGTGCGCTGGCTGTGAACGTCCGGATTTTCGGTACGAAGATTGAACACCTTCGTTGATGGAGCGCTGCTCATGCCACCCTCTGTGTTTCGCGTTTGAACTGTTCGAGGACTCCAGATTCGTCGGGAAGACGTCTGCCGGGGGTCAGGTTGCAAACCAGTGCTTTGGTTTCCATGATGCGAACGTTGGGTTCTTCGGAAATTGCAAGCAGGTCGTTGGCGACGTCGCCCTTGACTATTCCTTTCCAGCCCCAATGGTACGGAATTCCTACGAGGTGTACGGTTTTTCCGTTTATCTGAACTGGGCGCACACGGGAGGTGACGAGCGCATGAGCGGAGACGATTCCTCGAGGCGTGGTGATGGTGACCCACTCGCCATTGAAGATGCCATGTTCCCTGGCGAGTTCGGGAGAAATCTCGCAAAACAGTTCTGGCTGCAGCTCAGCCAGGTGCGGGACAGTGCGACTCATGCCACCAGCGGTGTGATGTTCCGTCAATCTATAGGTGGACAAGACGTACGGGAAACGTGGATCGTCCGGCTGTGAGGCGTAGGGGTTATCAGGCCGCTGTTCGGTATTCGCGGCAGGGTTTGTACCGTGCGCCGGATAGAGGGGGTTGGCAATGACGGATTCGAGCGGCTCATAGTGAGTCGGGAGTGGCCCATCTTTCAAACCGCTATTTACGAAGAGCCAAGCGACTCCATCCGAGTGTAGCGTGAAGGGAGCATCTCCGGGGAGCGCTTCCATGCCCTTTCCGTTCCGAAGATCACCTTTGTGGTCGGGACGTTTCTTCAGGTCGAAATCGGGGCGATCAAGTCCAGTCCAAGTTTGCTGTTGTTCGTCCCACCACACGAGCTTTTTCTTTTCGCTCCATGGCTTGCCGTCGGGTGCGGCGGAAGCCCGGTTGTAGATGACGCGGCAGTCGTTGGGCCAGGCGAATCCCCAGCCGTGGCCGAGGTAGTCTTTGGGTTCGCGCTGATTAGCTTTGTTCAGATTCTCCTCAGGAAAGACACCACAGTAGATCCAGCAGCCACAAGCGGTAGAACCGTCGTTCTTCAGCTCGTTATACGATTTAAGTTGTTTGCGGTCGCGCCAGGTGAAGCCATTGACTTCGCGCAAAACTTCTTCCGCGTCGGGCTCGGCATGCGGTCCAGAGGTTGAGTACTCCCAACGGAGCGCATTCAAAGGCTCATTTTTAGGCGTTCGTTCCCGTGCAGCTTTCTGTTTGAGAATGCGGCCAAGGTGAACCATGAACCAGGTCTCGCTGCGCGAATCGCCGGGCGGCTCGGCGCCCTTGTTGTGGAACTGAAGTAAACGCTGCGTGTTGGTGAACGTGCCGTCTTTTTCGGCGTTGCCGGCAGCCGGCATCAGGAACACTTCAGTGGCGATTTTCTTAGGATCGAGTTCGCCGCGCCGGACTTCAGGGGAGTCGTACCAGAAGGACGCGGTCTCGATTTCCACCATGTCGCGAACCACCAGCCATTTCAGTTTCGACAAAGCGGTGCGTTGCAGACGGCCGTTTGGCGCTCCTACGACTGGGTTCTGACCCATGACGAAGAGGCCGTCCATGCCGCCGTCCTGCATTTGCAGCCAGTAGCCCAGCTGAGAGTGATCGCCGGTAACGCGGGGAAGCCAGTCGAATCCCCAGTTGTTTTCTTTCTTGGCGTTGTCGCCGTAGTAGGCGCGCATCAGGCTTATGAAGTAGGCGTCAAAATTCGCCCAAACGCCAGTCTGCGCCTTGTGTTTCGCTACGTACTTATCCCATGTATAGGTGTCTGCGTCGACGAAGGGCATCGGCAGATAACCTGGGAAAATGTCATAGAGGGTAGGAATATCCGTTGAGCCCTGGATTGAGGCGTGCCCACGCAAAGCCAAAATGCCGCCGCCGGGACGACCGATGTTTCCAAGAAGCATTTGCAGGATCGCAGCCGAGCGGATGATCTGCGGGCCTTTGGAGTGCTGCGTCCATCCAACCGCGTAACAAATGGCAGCTGTTTTCTCACGGCCGGAAGCGCTGGTGAAAGCTTCTGCTGCTTTGAGGAAGAGGTCTCGAGGCACGCCGCAGTACTGCTCCACCATCTCCGGCGTATAGCGTACAAAGTGCCGCTTCAATACCTGGAACACGCAGCGGGGGTGCTGCATCGTCTCATCTTTAATGAAGATATTGGGTTTGCCGGCTTCGCCACCGCGCTGGCCGTGACCACCTGCGGACGGAGCGGCACCAGCTGCATGGCGTTCTTCTTTTTCCGGTTCTTGCTCATAGAGCCAGGTGGTGGGATCGTATTTCTTTTCCTGCTCGTTCCAACCGGAGAAGATGCCGCCCAAATCTTCGGAGTCTTTGTAGTCCTCGCGCAGGATGAACGTTGCGTTGGTGTAGTGCTTCACGTATTCGTCGAACCATTTGTTGTTCGCGAGCACGTAGTTGATCAGCGCACCGAGAAAGATGATGTCGCTGCCGGCGCGCAGAGGCAACCAGATGTCGGCCATCGCCGATGTGCGGGTGAAGCGCGGATCGACGTGAATGATGGTAGCGCCGCGTTCGCGCGCTTCCATCACCCATTGGAATCCGACGGGATGGTTTTCCGCCATGGACGAACCCATAATGAGGATGGCGTCCGCGCGAGCAAGATCAGTTTGAGCCGTCGTGGCGCCCCCACGACCAAAGGATGTGCCCAGACCGGGCACAGTGGAGCTGTGTCATATACGGGCCTGGTTGCTGATACAGCTCATACCCAGGCCTCCCGCGAATAGCTTCTTGATCAGATAATTTTCTTCATTGTCGAGGGTGGCGCCGCCCAAGTGAGCCATCCGTATCGTGTGCATCACCGGCTCGCCCTTCTCGTTCTTCTCGACGAAGCTTTCCTCGCGCGTCTTCCAAACGCGATCGGCGATCATCTGCATGGCTGTATCAAGATCCAGTTCTTCCCACTCCGTTCCGTACGGGCGGCGATATTTCACCTTCTTGAGGCGGCCGTCGTGAGTGTGGAGCTGGTACGTAGCGGAACCTTTGGGACAGAGGCGTCCGCGGGAGATAGGAGAATCGGGATCGCCTTCGATGGAGATGAGCTTGCCGTCTTTGTGGAAAATCAGCTGCCCACAGCCAACGCCGCAGTAGGGGCAGATAGAATGGCTTTTTTCCGCACCGTGAGTTTTGGGAAGCAAATGCCGGGTACGGTCACTCCAAGCTTCGGGTCCGGTTCCGTCAGATCCGGTTTGGATTTGTCGAACAACGGGCCAGCGAGACAACAGCTCCTTAATCATGAATGCCTCTACCAAGAATTAGCTCAAA
>CAZBCQ010000035.1:0-4363 GCA_964490255.1 uncultured Terriglobales bacterium
AGTGAGAGATGGCGGAGGGAGAGGGATTCGAACCCCCGGTACGGTTTCCCGCACAGCGGTTTTCAAGACCGCCTGTTTCAACCACTCACACATCCCTCCGCGTGAGCACTCGTTAGTTTATCAGCACTCCTGTGGCTCTTCCCGACTCCCCATGCATCGAATTTGGTATGCTGGAACGTGGTACTTACGACAGTTGTGCTGTCCCGGAGAGATCGTTACCTCCGGAGCCCTTACCTACCGCTCTGCGGCAGCACATTCAGCCCTGATTTAGGCGTTGCAGGGAAGCTTGGATAACCAATTTGCGAGGGTGGATGTTCCCTAACATCGCCATAGATCTTTTTCTGGCTATCGCAGCCATTCCCTTCATTTACTACCTGCTTGCTCTGTACAGCGCCTGGAATTACTTTCGCCAGCGCACGACCAGCGAGGCCGACCCGAATTTCGCGCCACCGATCAGCAATCTCAAACCGATTCGCGGTCTCGATCCCGAAGCCTACGAGAATTTCGCCAGTTTTTGCCGCCAAGACTATCCGGATTACGAAATCCTCTTCTGCGTCGGCGATACCGATGATCCCGTATTGCCGGTGATCGAAAAGCTCATCTCCGACTTTCCTCAGTGCAAGATTCGCGTGCTTTATGGATCCGGCCGCGTCGCCACCAATGATAAGGTCGCCAAGTTAGCGCGCCTCGTCGACGAAGCTGCCAATGAAGTGCTGGTCATCAGCGACAGTGACGTTCGCGTCGAACCCGACTATCTGCGCCGAGTCGTGGCTCCGCTGTCCGATCCCAACGTCGGCGCCGTCACATGCTTTTACGTTCCCATTCCTGAGACTGAAAAGACGTTTGTTCAGCATCTGCAATCGATGGGCATGGTTTCTGACTTTTACGCCGGCATTCTCGTTGCCCGTCAACTCGACGGCGTGAAGTTCGCCCTCGGCCCCACCATCGCCACTACTCGGCAGAAGCTCGCGTCGTTTGGTGGATACCAGTCCATCGAAAACCGGCCTGCCGACGATCTGCTGGTCGGTCGCCTCATCGCCGAGCAAGGCTTCGAGGTCGAACTCCTTCCGTATTCGGTGTTGACCGTCGCGGACTATGCATCCTTAAGCGATCTATTTCATAAGCGTCTGCGCTGGATAACCGTGATGCGGCACATGCGTCCATGGGGACACTTCGGCCTAATCTTCACGCACGGCCTTCCCTGGGCCCTGGCGGGCGCGGCCGTGGCGCCGTCGCTTCCCATGGCGCTTGGCTATCTAGGCGGATACTTCGCCATCCGCTCCGCCATCGTTTGGATCATCGGCATCCATGGTCTGAAAGAAAAAGGTCTCTGGAAGAAGATGCTACTGATTCCCATATGGGACGCAATGGCCTTCGTGATCTGGGTCATCAGCTTCGCGCGTAAGAGCGTCCGCTGGCGCGACGGCGAATACTTCATCCGTAACGGCATGCTGGTTCCAGTAACTACGGAAAAATAGCAAACCTGCTGCGCAGCGACTAATGTCCATTCGGTTTAGGCTCGGAAGTCAATTGCTCAGCAGAATCAGGTTCTCCCCGAACGGACAACCTCCTGAAATCCACAGCTAGGAATCAGTTGTCGTCGTCGGCTTGGTGGCGGCTGCGACGGGACATGCCGCCCGGATCGTCGATCCACTCATGTAATGACTTTTCGCTGACGTCCAGTGACATGATGACGCTTTCGTCGGACTCCAGACACGTGATCAGAAGACGCATGCCGCTGGCGGCGGGCTTCGCATAGATGACAACCGACTCACGGTCGCGCCGCGACCTGACGCGAACGAAGGGCGTCCACTCAGGACCAAGACTGGTTGAAATCAGGTGTTGCAGGTCGGAGAGATCACCGCGTCGCGGGCCGTCTTCAAAGACGGCGAGTTTCATGCTCCGCGCTTCGTGGTTGGGAGCGAACTTCAGCATCATGCCCATCATGGGGATGTGCTTGTGGTGAATGCCGTAGCTGGTCTCCACGGCTTTCACGACAGCCTTGAAGTCATCGGCGGCGAAGGCGGCGTTCGTGAATAGCAGTGCGGCAAGCACAACAAGGCACTTCATTTCGCGGCTCCCTTCTCGGACTTGCCCTTGCGATCCATTTCCACCTCGGGGATGTGAAACTGTCCGCCGAGATCGGCGAGGTCTTCGGGATTGATTGGGCCATCGATGCTGACAAAGGTGAGCTCATCCGGATCGGCGGCGAGGATTACGAGTGACGTGATCTGATTGGCATTGGATTTGATGTAGATCTCGGCATTCTCGTGCTCGCGTTTGCTGCGCACGCCAACGATGCGGCTCCATGTGGGCGACTGAAGCTGCGCGCGGATTTCAGACACGTCGGCGTCGGAGTATTGACCGGACTTGTCGAACTCGAAGCTGCGCACGTAAACGCTCTTCAGATTCGCAATGATCCTCTTGGCCTGCTGCTCATCGGGATCCTTCGGGTCCATGAAGCGAGAGGCGAGCTGGAGCATCTTCTGGTCGAGATTCACTTCGACCACTTCCACCGCCTTAGCTGAGAGCTTCTCGAGATTGGCGGGCAGACGAATCTCCTGCGCCGAGACAATGGCCGGTAACAAGAGTGAGGCTAAAAGAAGTAGTATGCGTTTCATTCCGGATTCTCCGTGTTGCGATCGGACTGATCGGTGCGAGTGTCTTTGTCTTTGCCACTGATCTCTTTGGCTGCGACCTGCCATTTTTCACTGGTGATGCGAAGCGCAAGCATCACCTGACGCTTCGCGGCTTCCCCTTCCGCGCGCCGCTGTTCTTCAATGCGCAGGCCAACACCGCTGGCAATCACCAAAACCGCTACGACGGCCGAGGCCCAGCGCAGACGCGGCACGGCGAACGCGTCGATGAACCGAGACCATAGACTTAGTTCACGCCTGGCAGCGAGGGTGAGAACGCGGTCGGTAAACCCGGCGGGCGGGTCTTCACGCTGAAGGGCAGCGCGCAATTCATCTTCAAGGCGAGTCATAGGGCAGCTTCTCCCAAAGTGCGGCCAAGTTTTTCTCGCAGCATGGCAAGCGATCGCTGCAGGTGGCTTTTCACGGTCCCGATCGGCATGTCGAGCAGCTTGGCAATTTCTTCCGGCATAAGGTCTTCCTGATAGCGCAAAACAACCACCGCACGAGCTTTCTCCGGCAAAGAGGCGACAAGCGTCTGCAGCCGCCGCGCAAGCAACGGATCGGTCTCGGGAGTTTCGGTGGCGGACAGCTGTAATTCGTCTAGGGTGACGTTTGGGTCGGAGCGATGTTTGCGGGCGTAATCGATGGCGCGGTGTACGGTCACGCGGCGAAGCCAAGATTCGATATGCGCGGCGGATTTCATAGACAAAAAGCATTGGTGCAGCTTCAGGAAGACGTCTTGGGCAATCTCCTCGGCAGCCATGCGATCGCGCACGATGTGCAAAGCGATGCTGAACACCATGCGCTGATGCCGGCGCAGCAGAGTGGGGAAATCGGGGATGAGCTCGATTTCCGCGACCTGCCCGAGAGAGGTTGAACTCATGTGCGGCTTCCCGTGGCCTCACCAGCTATATACGGAAACGGCGCGGCGGAGGAGGCAGAAAGTATGACGGCTCGCCAGACAGCTGGGAAGCGGGTTCGCACCCGGAACCCACCTCTGTCGGAGGAGGGCAGATGTGGGGGAACCAAGCTTCTTTGCCGTTTGCGGCACATGGGCGAATACAATGTCGGTTTCGCATGTATTTCGCCTATAGCCTGCTGCTCGGACTAGCGCTGGTAATCGCGCTGCCGTGGTGGCTTTTGCAGATGGCCCGGAGCCGAAAGTACCGCAGCGGGCTGGCGGAGCGATTCGGGTTTGTGCCGGATCGGCTGAAGCGCTCGCAGTCGGGCGCGCTGGTGATCTGGGTGCACGCGGTTTCAGTAGGCGAAGTGCTGGCCGTGAGTGGCTTGATCGAGCGGCTGCACCAGAGCTTCTCGCGCCACAGAATCGTGATTTCAACGACCACGGCATCTGGGCAAAAGCTGGCGCGCGATCGATTTGGCGAGAAGAACGTCTTCTATTTCCCAATGGACCTGGGATTTGCGATCCGGCCATATATGCGCGTGTTGCGCCCGAGGCTGGTGATTGTGGCGGAGACCGAGTTCTGGCCAAACTTCCTGCACATGGCGAAGGCAAGCGGCGCACGCGTTGCCGTGGTGAACTCACGCGTGTCGGACCGGTCCTTCCCGCGCTATCGGCGGTTTAAGTCTCTGCTGGAACGGGTGCTGGGTAATGTGGATCTGTTCCTGGCACAGACGGACGTGGATCGGGGGCGACTGATAGAGATCGGAGCGCCAGCCCCGAAGGTGCAGGTTAGCGGAAATCTGAAGTTCGACGTGAAGCCGGT
>CAZBCQ010000035.1:4463-17677 GCA_964490255.1 uncultured Terriglobales bacterium
CGCCAGCCCCGAAGGTGCAGGTTAGCGGAAATCTGAAGTTCGACGTGAAGCCGGTTACGGAGTCGGCGATTTCGAAGACATTGAAAGCGGAGATCGCCCGCTGCGGCGCGGGACCGGTGCTCGTTTGCGGCAGCACAGTGGAAGGCGAGGAGCCGCTGGTGCTGGAGGCTTTCAAAAGCGTGCTGGCGAGATTCCCGCAGGCGCTGATGATCGTGGCGCCGCGGCATCCGGAACGATGGGCCATCGTGGCAGAGACGCTGGACGGCTCGGGGCTGAAGCACTGGCGCCGCTCGAAGTGGCAGCCGGGTGGAGAGAAACTGGCGGGCGGTGTTTTCCTGCTGGACAGCATTGGCGAGCTGGCGTCGGTATATGCTCTTGCGCAGCTGGCATTCGTGGGTGGAAGCCTGGTGCCGCGCGGTGGTCATAACATTCTGGAACCTGCGCAGCATGGGGTGGCGATCCTGGTAGGTCCGCATACTGAAAACTTTCGCGAGATCGTGTCGATCTTTGTAAATGCGGGCGCGGTTGATGTGGTTGAGCCCGAGGATCTCGGCAAGGAATTTCTGCACCTGCTCTTCCAGGATGAAAAGCGAGCGCTGATGGCACAGCATGCACGGGAAACTGCGCAGGCCAATACGGGCGCGACCGAGCGCAGCGCTGCGGCGCTGGAGCAGATGATGGGCGTGAAACCTTCGGCACAGAAGGCTGCAAGGGGGCGGAGGCGCTGATGGCCGCAATCTCCACGCTGCTCTACACCGCTGCCATTCGAGGACGCAATGCGCTTTATGACGCCGGCATGCTTCGCGAAAAGCGTTTGGCCGGACCGGTGGTCAGCGTCGGTAACCTGAGCGTGGGTGGGTCAGGCAAGACGCCCTTCGTAATCTGCCTGGGCGAGTTGCTGAAGCAGCGCGGGATAAAGTTCGATGTGCTCAGTCGGGGATATCGGCGAAATACAAGGGGAGTTGCGTTTGTGGATCCTGCGGGAACAGCGGCGGAGTTTGGAGATGAACCGCTGCTGATCGCGAGGCGGCTGGCTGTTCCGGTGGTGGTGGGCGAGTCCCGCTATGCGGCCGGATTGGGAGCCGAGAAGCGATTCGGGCCGCGGCTCCACCTGCTGGATGATGGTTTCCAGCATCGCGAGTTGGCGCGGGATTTTGACATCGTGCTGGTCACGGCGCAAGACCTGATGGATCGCACGCTGCCCTGGGGACGGTTGCGCGAGCCGCTGAGCTCGCTCAGTCGCGCCGATGCTATCGTGGTGCGCGAAGAGACCGCGATTCCAGAGAGCGTTGTACGAGGAAAGCCAATATGGCGGGTTCGTCGGGGCATTGATTTGAAAGGCGCGCCGAGCAGACCGATCGTCTTCAGCGGAATTGCGCGGCCAAAGTTCTTTCTGGAGGAACTGCAGGAATTGGGCGTGCAGCCGGCAGCGGAGGTCATCTTTCGCGATCACCAAAGATACGGAGACGCGCAAATCAAGCGCTTGCTGCAGGCGAAATCGGTCGCGATGGCAGACGGCTTTATCACGACTGAGAAAGATGTCCTGAACCTGGGGGCAAGAATTGCGGAATTGGGCAATGTGGCCGTGGCGCTGGTGACGATGGAGTTGCTGGATGCGGAGCGTGCGCTATACATGGTGCTCGGGAAGCTGCGAATGCCCCATACCGATATCAAGGCTGCGGACATGAGAAAATCAGAATAGAAGCGGCGGACAGGATTAGACATCAGGCTTGAAGACGGCACGAAATTTCGAGCGTCTGGAAAAGATCGTTCAGTCGTTCCCGAATGTCACCGTTACGGTAGTCGGCGACATGGTAGCGGACGAATTCGTCTTCGGCGAGATTTCGCGTGTGTCCCGCGAGGCGCCGGTTTTGATTCTGAAGCATCGCGATCGAACGGTTGTCCCGGGCGGTGGCGGCAACGCGGCGTACAATCTCGCGGATCTCGGAGTGAATGTGCTGCCGGTAGGCGTGGTCGGCGTGGATGAGCCGGGCAAGTTGCTGCTGCAGTGCTTTCGCCACAAACATATTCCAATCACCGGCATACAAAAGCTGAAGGGCTTTCCGACGGTGACCAAGACGCGCATTCTGGCCGGAATGACGCATACCAGCCGGCAGCAGGTGGTGCGTGTAGATCGTGAGCCAGAAAGGGCGCTCGATAGCTGGACGGAGCGAGAACTGGTACTGGCTGCCAAAGAGTACGCGCGCGCGTCGGACGCCCTTTTGATGTCGGACTACGGATATGGTGCGGCGACGCCGGAGATCTTGAGGTCGATCGGGAAGGCGAACGGCATTCCGATCACCGTTGATTCGCGTTATCGCATGCTGGAGTACGTAGGCATTACCGCGGCTACGCCGAACGAACCCGAAGTGGAAGAGGCGCTGCACGTGCGGATTGGGCACGATCAGGAAAAGCTACACTGGGCGGCGAACGAATTGATGCGGCAGATGAAGCTGCAATCACTCGTGATCACCCGCGGACGAGACGGCATGCTGGCCGCCGAGCGAAAGCACAAGCCGGTAGAGATTCCGATCTTCGGTGACGATCAGGTCGTGGACGTGACCGGCGCGGGCGACACCGTGATCGCGACCTTTACGGCAGGGCTTGCCGCAGGCGCGACGACGGAAGAAGCTGCGCTGCTGGCGAACTACGCGGGCGGAATCGTGGTGATGAAGCGCGGGACGGCGACGGTCACTCAGCAGGAATTACTCGGGGCCCTCAAGAAGGACGCACATGCAAACTCTCACGGGGACGATGACTGAGACGAATCATAAGATCGTTTCACGCGAGGAACTTCGCACGCGTGTCGATCAATGGCGATCCGAAGGCAAGCGGATTGTTCTCGCGAACGGCTGTTTTGATGTGCTCCACGTTGGCCATATCCGATATCTGACGGCCGCAAAAGCGCTTGGGGATAAGTTGATCGTGGCCGTGAATGCCGACGCGAGCGTGCGTGAGCTGAAAGGCGAAGGTCGCCCGGCAATGCCCGAAGCCGAGCGTGCAGAATTGCTCGCAGCGCTGGAAGCGGTCGATGCCGTCCTGGTTTTTCCCGAGTTGGATGTGCGTGCGGTAATCCGGGAGGTTCGTCCCGGCGTCCACGCAAAGGGAACGGATTACACTGCTGAAAGTGTTCCCGAGAGGGACGAAGTTGTGGCCTGCGGCGGGCGAGTGGCGATCGTAGGCGATCCGAAGGATCATTCGGCAAGCGACTTCCTTCGGCAGCAGCGGATCAACAAGGGAAGTGATCCACGGTGATTTCTCCGCAACTGCATTCAAAGTTGAAACCTGAGCGGATTCTGCTGGTGCGCATCAGCGCCATGGGCGATGTGATCCACGCGATTCCGGCGTTTGCTGCACTGCGCGCGGCCTTTCCTGAGGCAAGTATCGGCTGGGCAATCGAAGAGCGCTGGCGGCCACTGCTTCCGGCCGGGGTCGACATGGTGCACACGGTGCGAACTAAGGCCTGGCGCAGACATCCTTTCGCGGCTTCCACGTGGCGTGAGATTCGCGATTCGCGGCGACAGATCAAAGCAGCCGGTTACGATCTTGCCGTGGACGTGCAGGGTGCGATTCGCTCTGGAGTGATCAGTTGGTGGAGCAATGCCCCGCAGCGGGTGGGATTCGCGAAACCACGTGAATCGCAGGCTGCGATGTTCTACACGAAAAAGATTTCCGCAACCCGACGACATGTGATTGAGCAGAATCTGGAGCTGGTTGCGTCGATAACGGGGGAACCCTACCTGATGTATCGCTCGGCGGAGATTTCGGTTAGCTCAGCGGCGCGGACATTCCTGCGCAGGTTGGAGGGTGACGGTTTCCTGAGGACGGGAGGATACGCGATCCTCAATCCTGGCGCCGGTTGGGGCGCGAAATGCTGGCCGACGGAACGTTACGCTAGCGTGGCAAAAGCCCTGCGCGACAACGGTGTGCCGTCAGTTGTGAACTACGGACCCGGGGAAGAAGAGATGGCCCTGGCGGTAGAACAGCAGAGCGATGGTGCTGCGCGGAAAATCACCTGCACGCTGGAAGAATTGGTTGGAATAACCAAGCATGCTCGGCTCTTCATCGGCGGAGATACGGGACCCATGCATCTGGCGGCGCACTTCGGTGTGCCGGTCGTTGCGCTGTTTGGTCCGACCGATCCGGGGAGAAATGGACCGTACGGAACGCGCAGCACGGTACTTCGCAACGCCTGCAGTAAGACCAGTTACTCGCACAGGGCAGGAGCTGACGAAGGTCTGATGGGAGTTTCGAGCGACGAAGTCGTCAGCGCTGCGCAGAAGCTGCTGGAGTCGGAAACAATTCCGGCAGGAGGGGCCGGTTGAGTTGGTCGCGTGTGGCGCGGCGCATTCGCGTGCCGCTGGGATTCCTATTTGCCGCACTGTTCCTGTGGTTGGCGCACCCCAACTGGACCTCAATTGTGGTTGGAGCAGCGGTGGCAGCCGGAGGTGTGTGGCTGCGCGCAGCAGCCTCAGGTCATGTGCGCAAGAACGCCGAGCTGACCACCACCGGGCCGTACGCTTACACTCGCAATCCTCTTTACCTGGGCTCGGTACTGATCGCGTGCGGGTTTGCGATCGCATCGCGCAGCTGGTTTGTCGTCGTAATCTGCGTGGTGTTGTTCACGGCGATCTATCTGCCGGTAATTCGCGCGGAGGAACAGTTCCTGGGTTCGCAATTCCTGGATTTCGCCGATTACTGTGAACGCGTGCCTCGTCTGATCCCGCGGTTGCGGGCCGCATCTGGAGCGTCACGGGGCAGCTTTTCGCGAGCGCTATATTTGCAACATCGCGAGTACAATGCTGCTTTGGGCACTGCCGCAATGCTGGGGGCGCTAGTGGCCAAGTTGTTGTGGTTACAACGCTAAGAGCCAGGAGAGACATGCGCTCCCACCATCTGGGAAGAATCGCATTTACATTGATGATCCTGCTGACCGCGGTGCGAATGGCCGCGCAGCACAACGACGTCCGGGCCACTACATCTACTGCCGGCGCCGCCCCGCCTGTGCAGATCCAAGCTCCGCCCGCCGATTACGCGTTTCCTTATAACGAAACTTATGTTTACAACGCCGATTGGCGGATATGGACCGGCGGTACGGTTGCCCTGACGATGATACCCGGCGCGGTCTCGGCGACAGCTAATTCTACTGGCTTCGTGTCTATGCTGTACCCCGTGCATGATCAGTTCCAGTCCACATTCGATCCCAAGACGTTCTGTTCTCAGACGATCCGCAAGCACACGGAAGAAGGTTTTCATGCTCGCGATACGATGATCACCTTCGATTACGGGCAGCGCAAATCCATCCTGGACGAGAGCAATCTGAAGAAGAAAGAGACGAAGCGGGTTGAGAACGATATCCCCGGTTGCGTGACTGACGTTCTAACCGGCATCTTTTACGCCGGATCGCTTCCATTGAAGGACGGCGGGGTGTATCGCTTCCCGATCAATGATGGAAACAAGACCGTGGACGTGGAGTTGAAGGTGGAAGGACGCGAGGCTATCAAAGTTCCGGCTGGAGCGTTTAAAACGGTGCGCGTTTCTCCGGTGAGCACAAGTCGCGGCATGAATTCACGGGGGAAACTCTGGATCTGGTACAGCGACGATTCGAGGAGAATCCCTGTCCAGATGCGTGGCCGGTTCCTTTGGGGAACGATCACATTTCAGCTACAGCGGATCGAGCGGCGGCAGTAAAACACCACAGAGGGCACGAAGGTGCACAAAGGTAAGTTCGTCGCCCTTGATTCGCCGATTCCAAGACTTACTGGATCCGGAAACGTTCGTTCAGCACGCGCTGCAATCGCGGACGATAGATCAGATCATAAGCGAGCTCTTTGTCCGGAAACATAGCGAGTGCCGCCCTCTTTGAACTGGCAACCAGTTCAGTAGCCTCTTGCAATGTGAGATTCGGATCCTGGCTAAGCACGGAAAGCACCATGCTCATCATGATCTGTAGCCGACGTATCTTCTTGTTCTCTTCGTCGATCTCCGCCTGATTCGTGTAGACGTTCCGAGTGTCGGGGTTCTCCATTGGGGCCTCAAGCTCTCGTTGGATGAGCGAAGGCCAGAAGGCGTTGCGCAGTATGCAAGTCTTCCAGCACCAATAGCTTACGGAGATAGCTGAGCCATTCGCCAGATCAAAATTTGGTTCGATGGGGGACCAACTTGGCATCAACCTGGTCAGAGCACCTTACAAGGGCGAAATATTTCCTTGGCCGGCGGTATCATGCATCGAAGCTAATGGAGGAACTATGGCGAGCCAACCGCAACCAGACCAGGAGCTAGTCGAAGTGTTCGATACCGATCAGGAATCCGAAGCGATGGTCGTCCGCGGACTGCTCGAGTCTGCCGGAATCGACGCGATTCAAACTGGTCTCGATGCGCCCCAGGACATTCTGCCCGGGGTTGGAGGAGTGGTGCTCCGAGTTCCCGCGTCCCAAGCTGAAGCCGCCCGTGAGTTGATCGAGGAATATCGCGCGTCGGGGACAGCTGCCGCCGAAGAAGGCGAACTCAATTCTGAGGACCCGTCTTCGCTGTAATACGGTTTCCATCCAGATAGAACGTGAGTGCGCCCATCAAGTCGGTGCGGTAGATGCTGACGTGTGCCGCCGAGAGCTTGGCCAGCGTTTCCGGGCGTGGATGATGAAACTGGTTACGGAATCCGGCCGACACAAACGCGAATTGCGGATGCACCGCGGCCAGGAATTCCGGGCTGGTCGAGGTAAGGCTGCCGTTATGCGCGATCTTGAGCAAGGTACTTGCTGGGCTTAGCGCGATGATCTGTGGCTCGAGCTGCTTTTGAGCATCTCCGGTCAGCAGGGCCGAGGTCTTTCCGTAGGCAAATTGCAGGACCAGCGAATCGTTGTTCTCCGGACGTTCGGAGAGTCTCCAGCCTCTCGGGGGAGAGAGCGCGCGGACGTGCAGGCCGCCCCAATCGAAAGTGTTCCCGGCGGAATAGATCTTAACGGGCGCACCGAGCGCTTTTGCCTGATCGACGATGGGTTTGAGAGCGGGCGGCTCGGTATTCGGTCCAAGCCACAATTCCCTCGGCTTGAAATTCGTGAAGATCGAATGCATTCCGCCGATGTGATCCGAATGCGCATGCGTGATCACTACGGCGTCGAGATGCGTAATACCGCGGGACCACAGGTAGGGTGAGACGACATTCTCGCCGAAATCGAATTCAGAAGCATGTCCGAAACCGAGCGGCCCTGCGGCATCAACCAGGACTGTCTTGCCCGTTGGTGAGATCACGAGGGTAGAGTCGGCCTGCCCTACGTCGATGGCAGTCACTTCGAGAACATTCCGTTGAATGCGCGGCGTGGGTGGAATGCCGACGATCCAGAAGGCCGACGCGGCGATTGCCACCAATCCGACAAAAAGCAGGTGCAACTTGCGACGCGCGAGTAGAAACCCCAATGCAATAGTGAGAAGCGCACCGATACTCACGATCAGCTGTGGATCGGCTACGCGCAGGTCCGAGCTGTGCAAATGGCCTACGGTTGTTACCGTCCCCGTGATGCCCGTAAGCGCCCAACCTGCGACGAGCGCTGCCGGATGCGCGAGCATCGGGGACAGATAGCCGTTTGCGACGGCCGCCACAGCCGCGGGCATCATGATTTCTGTCAGGGGTACGACGATCAGATTGGCAGGTAGTGCAAGCATCGTAGCCCGATGAAAATAGGCGGCCATTGGCAGAGCCAGCACGATCTGCATTAGGGCGGAGATTACAACGACTTCAGTTACGGCTACACTGAAGCTCACGCTGCCAAGCAGAGCCAACTTCGCCAGCCGTTTCCCGAGCAGGCGTTGCAGTCGCGATAAGACAAGACGGAGATCGAGACGGAATTGGGCCTGGCGCGGACGAAGGCGCTGGTCGTAGGAGGTCGATTCGAAGTGGCGGAGTGCCTCCTGCACAGGAACCACGGTTCTCTCCAGCAGAGGCACGGCAATTCCGGCGATCGCAGCTACTGACAGGAAGGTCAGCTGGAAGCTGGCATCGAAAAGCGAATGCGGATCGATAAGGAGGACGAACAACGCGGCTGCGCCCACGACGTTCAACGAGCCGCGATCGCGAAAAAAAAGGCGGCCGAGGAGATACAGCGAGATCATGGCCGCAGAGCGCAGAATTGGCGCACCGCTATCGCACAGGTAGGCATAACCGAGCGAGAGCGCGATGGTGACGATCGATGCGAGCGTTTCGCCGGAGCGCAACCGGCGCAGCGTCCAAAAGATGACGAACGCGAGTATGCCGACGTTCATGCCTGAGACGACCAGGATGTGGTAGGTTCCCGAGCGCTGGAAATCGACAGACATGGGGCGCTCCACGAAGGCGCGTTCGCCAATGAGCATCGCATCCATCAGTCCGGCCTGCGGTTCGGGCCATAGGCGGTGCATCATGGCGATCACGCTACGCCGGGCGCGGTCGCGCCAGAAACCGTGATGCGTGCCGTGGACTCCGGGTAGGCGTTCAATCCGGTCACTCCGCGTGGATCCGAGTGCGAATATGCCCGTGCTGGCGAAGATAGCCGGCGTAGTCCCATGCGCCGGGATTACCGAAGTTGCGGGGCTCGCGTAGTTTGCCCACGAACTGAACACGGTCACCATAGAGAAGCGGGACCTGCGTCGGTTGTTCGTCTTCAGGATTGCCCCGACGCGCGTAGATGGATAAGCGAATGCCGGACTGAAGTGCGATCGCTCCGGCTCCGTCATCGAGAACTTCGGTTTCCAGATCAACTACGGTGCGCTCGGCGGGCGGCCCAAAGCTTGGCGGAGACTTGACGACGTGCGCGGTAATGGTGATTTCTTCACCGGTGGTGAAGCGCGCAAGGCTGGAACCCTGGGCGGTGGCCTCGTCGGCGGATCGGCTAAACTGCAGGGCAAGGAACCCGAGAAATGTCACGATCAGTAGAGCGAGAACGTAGGCGACATGCTCGCGGCGGCGTGTGAGGAAAAAGATGGCGGCGAAGAGGTAAGCGGCAATGGCGCTGAGAATCCACCCCGACGGACGCCAGCAGTAGTGAGCGCAGAGAATGCCGCCAGAAAAAAAGAGAGCCGCTAGAAACAGCGGCGCTCTAGGTGGCTTCTCTTCCAGGGAGTACAAGCTATGACTCGGTTTAGCGATTTCATTATGCACGCTGCGAAGTGCGAGTAGCCCCGAAACTCGCACGCGCTTGCATGCGGAGCGTTCCCGCTTCGGGCAATTCAGCATTTCAGACACCAATCAACGTACTAAGCGGAGCAGAGATTCGATGTGGTAAGTCTGTGGGAATAGATCGATGAGATGCGCTTCGCAAATGCGGTATCCGGCCTTCAGCAGCGGAGCGAGGTCGCGGGCCTGGGTTGACGGGTCACACGAGACATAGCTGATCTCCTGGGGAGAGAGTCGAGCGATGGCAGGTGCGATCTTGGGGCCGAGGCCAGCCCGCGGCGGATCGACCAGGACCAAATCAGGCAATTGCTTGTGCTTGCGCGCCAGGAACTGTTCGGTGGTGCTCGAAGTTACGCGCACGTTTGCGGGCGCGTTGTGGCGAAGATCGGCAACAGATTGCGGGGAAGCCTCGACGGCGATCACCTTCTCGAAAGACTTCGCGAGCGGCAAGGAGAACAGTCCGACTCCGGCGTAGAGGTCGAATGCCAGCTTGCCGCTGCGGCCTGCGGTCGCGAGACGGATAAGCTCCTCGGCAAGAAAGCGATTCGTCTGGAAGAAGGATCCGGCGCTGACGCGGTAATCGAATCCAGCAGCATGATAGGTAAGCGCTGCTTCCCCAAAGATGCCGAGAGGCGAGGCAGGACTGGCATTGTCGTCCAGTTCGGGTGCGGCAACAGGTTCGGCGGAGTCTTTAACGCGGCTCGGTTGTCTAAGAATGGCAACGGAGGCGAGTTCGGGCAGCGCAGCCTGCAGGCGATCAGCGATGGGATGAAATTGTTGCTCCAGATTGGACGGCGTGCTCTTCACCCACAGCTCGACCATTAACTGCCGCTCGTCGTGGCTGCAGAAAAACTCCACCTCGGCGACTTCCTTTGGGATCTCGCCGCCAATATCCCAAACAGCCAGCATTGCGCGGTTGATTACCTCAGCACTGATGGGGCATTCGCGGACGGGCAACAACTTGCGCGATCCCATGCGGTAGTAGCCGATCGCGAACTCCGGCTCGTGGTCGACGTGCATGCGCGTGCGGTTGCGATAGTGCCAGGGCGGAGATGCATGTGCGGTGATCTCCGGAAGCTCGATTTTGGCGATGCGCTCGATGGTCTCGCGCAGAATGGACTTCTTCAATTCGAGTTGCCGTTCGTAGCCGACGTGCTGATAGTGGCATCCACCGCATTCGCCGAAGTAGGGGCAGCCCGGGGTGATGCGTTCGGGAGAAGGAGTGAGAACGCGCTCAACTTGGGCGCGCGCGAATCCGGGCTTCTCTTCGACGATGCGGGCTTGAATCGTTTCGCCGGGCAGGGCTAGCGGAACGAATACGGCTTTACGTCGACCCTCCGGGTCGGCAGGAAGGCGCGCGAGGCCATCGCCGCCATAGATCAATTTTTCAATTGTCAGTTCCAAACAGCTATTTCACCATAGAGGCACAGACATCACAGCGGTTACATGTAAAAAAGGCTCAGGCGCGGCAGCTTATGGCGCTCCAGCAGGCGTTTGTTGACGTACTGCTTCTGTAATTGATCGATCTGCGCGCCGGGCATTTTGCGCCGATAGGGCGCCAGTTCGCGGTCGGCTTCGGCGCGAATCGACACGAGCTCGTCGTCGGAGGACGACGCCAGCAGCGCGGCCATGAGTTTTTCTTCCATGACGGTGAGGCGGCGTTCAAGGTCTTCGAGGCGAGTGCCAGGCGCGTTGCGAAGAGTCTCGGCGAGTTCACGGAGATTCTTTGCCGTGTCGGCGGCAAGTTGCTGCACGCTGGTCGGGACCGACGCGCGCGCGAGTTGGTCGGCATTACCGGCGAGGAAGGCGCCCACGTTGGCGTTCTCAAAGCCGGTGTCTGATTGTGCCGATCCGGTCTCGCGTGCTGCTGCAGCCGACCCTGCGGCGGCTTCTTTCATTTCGTCGGCAGTTGCGAGAACCTCCTGCGCACAGAAGGCAAGGCCGTTTATCTTGCGGGTCTTTGAAGGTTTGGCGTCATAGCGATCGAATACCAGGTCGATACCGCGTATGACGGCTTCGAGCGGAATGCCGGCGTCTTTCCAGGTTTCGATCAAGGCCCAGTCGAGCGTGTTGAGTAGAAGTCCGGTGCCGCGGCGTCGCTGGAAGTGCTCTTCGATCTCCGTGAAATAGTTGAAGTAGTTTTCCACTGCCACAAGAGTACAAAACAAACCACAAAGGACACAAAGGACACGAAGTTTTTAGAACCTTAGTGAACCTTCGTGCCCTTCGTAGTTAAGAACTTAATGTTTTGCTGAAGTGCGGCGCTTGGCGGACGTGAACGTTGCGTTGCGCTCCCAGATAATCTGCAGACCTTCGAGAGTCAGAAGATCGTCGACGTGCTCGATGAAACGCGAGCTCTCGCCGATGAGTGAGGCGAGGCCGCCGGTCGCGACGACTTTCACGTCCTTGCCGATCTCATCGATCAGTCGCTCGAGGATACCGTCCACCAAAGAGAGATAGCCGTAGAACAGTCCGGACTGCATGCTGTTAACGGTGTTCGTGCCGATGAGACGTGGAGGCTTGCGCAGATCGACACGCGGAAGGCGCGCAGTGCGCGAAAACAATGCTTCGGCGGAGATGCCGATGCCCGGGGCAATCACTCCACCCAGATATTCGCCGCGAGCAGAGACGACGTCGAAAGTCGTTGCGGTGCCGAAGTCGACGACGATGCAAGGGCCACCGTATTTTTCGAAGCCGGCGACGCTGTTCACGACGCGGTCAGCGCCGACTTCCTGCGGATTGTCGTAGTGCACGGGCATGCCGGTTTTAACGCCCGGCTCGATGAAGAGCGGATTGGTCTTGAAATACTTTTCGCAAACTTCGCGCAGGGTGGAGTCGAGCGGCGGCACCACCGAGGAAATTACGATGCCAGTGAACGGCCCGACTTCAAGGCCAGCACCCGCAAACAGGTTGCGAAACAGGACACCATATTCGTCGACAGTTTGCGTGCGAATCGTAGAGACGCGCCAATGGGCGAGCAGGCGGGATTCGGGCGACATCTCGGGCGAACTGAAGACGCCGAGAACCGTGTTGGTGTTGCCGACATCAACGACGAGAAGCATAGAGATCAACGGGCAGCCGACGTCGGCTGCCCCACGCAATTATTGTACTGGGCGCACGTCCCCCGACAATACCGTTCGTATTCCGGCATCGGTCTGCACGAGCAAGAATCCGCGGTCATCCAGGCCCGCCGTAATTCCATCATAGCCGCCGTTCTCATTCACGTGGACGCGTTTGCCCCGAGCATAGGACGATCGTTGCTGAAAGCGCTCGAAGATGGCGTGCCGTGCCTCGGCTATGTCTCGTGAAATCAAGTGACGGTATTCCGAGTCGAGCGATTTCAGCAAAGCCGCTGCCAGAGCAACGCGCGACCACGAATGGCCACCTGCGAGTTGCAATGAGGTCGCGATGGCATCCAGTTCAGCAGGAAAGCTGCTCTGGTTCACGTTGATGCCGATGCCCACCACGGCATAGCGGACACGGGTCACCTCGGCATTCATCTCGGTAAGGATGCCGCAGAATTTCTTGTCGCGGATGAGCAGATCGTTTGGCCAGCGGATGTCGGCGCGCATGCCGGTTGTTTCCACGACGGCGTCGAAGGCCGCGATACCCGCAATCAATGACAGCAACAGCGCGTCAGCAGGCGCGATCTGCGGACGCAGAATCAACGACACATAAATCCCTGTCGAGGGCTCAGAGACCCAGCTGTGACCGGCGCGTCCGCGCCCGGCGGTCTGTTCCTCGGCGATAAACACGCAGCCCTCAGGAGCGCCTTCCGAGGCGGCGTGCATAGCCTCAATGTTGGTCGATCCCACCCGGAAGTAGTGATGGATGTCGCGCGCGAACATGGTGCCCTTTACCAGTGGCTCAAGGGCTTCCGGCAGCAATAGATCCGGCACGCTTGCCAACTGGTATCCCGTCGCCGGCAGGCCGGTGATTTCGACTCCAAAGGCACGCAACTGCTGCACGAGCCGCCACACTTCGGAGCGGCTGGTGTCGAGTTCGTGCGCCAGTTTGGTGCCGCTGACCACGACGGTCGCATTGTCCGCAAGTATGCGGATGATGC
>CAZBCQ010000035.1:17777-22168 GCA_964490255.1 uncultured Terriglobales bacterium
AGTTTGGTGCCGCTGACCACGACGGTCGCATTGTCCGCAAGTATGCGGATGATGCGACCAAGACGGCTGTCACTGCGGAGGCCGTGCTCGGGTTGTTCGCGACCGCGAGTTGTCTGGTTCGTGGGGATGAAGAAATTATCGGCTAAGGCGGAACAAACGGGAAGTGATTACGACTGCGGGCTGCTTGGAGCAAATTCTGGGGCATACCTAAGCAGCAGTCCCCAGCGGTCGAATCTTCTTCAAGCTCTTGCGATTCGCGGATCGTGCGGTCGCGAGTTCGTACGCACTCTGAAGGTTCATCCAAAACTCCTCGCTCGTCCCGAAGAATTTTGAGAGGCGAAGGGCCATTTCCGCGCTGATGCCCCTTTTCTTCAGGATGATGTCGTTCACTGACTGCGGTGGCACGCCAATTTGCTTAGCGAGTGCATAGCCCGAAATCCCATGTGCTCGCAGGAACTCGAACTTCAGTATTTCCCCCGGATGTACGGCCCATCCAGCAGCTGTGCGTCGCTCGTACGTCATGATGCATCCTCTATTCTGCTTTGCTCTCAGTGATAATCCGTTGTCTCCACATCGTAGGCGTCGGTCTCTCTCCAAGTGAAGCAGAGCCGATACTGATCGTTGATCCAGATCGCGTGCTGGTGTGCCCTATCGCCCTGTAAAGCATGCAATTTGTTTCCTGGTGGCACTTTAAGATCGTCCAGTCTGACCGCGGCATCCAGCATCAGCAGCTTTCGTTTCGCGGCATTTCGAATATTCGCAGGCGGATTTCTCGTGCTTTTTCCGGTTTCCCAGAACTTGCGCGTCTCCGCGTCTGCAAAAGATCTGATCACGTTCGATTTTAAGTAACTGTATGCCTAGTCCATAATCATGTCAAGCATGAATCATGGACTACATGACTATGGTAAGCAGGGTGGGAGAACCAGCGCGCAGCAGCAATGAAGCCAACCCATGCAACGGCCGGCGAGACGCGGGCGCTACGTTTCGGCAACACACGAGGGCTACGCAGGCTGGATGCGCAGGTTCATATCAATCGCCTGCGGCGAGTGCGTCAGTGCACCGACCGAGATGAAATCGACGCCGGTTTCGGCATACGAGCGCACGTTTTCAAGATTCACGCCGCCAGAGACTTCGAGCGGAATCTTCTTACCCTGATGAGTCGTGCGATCCACCGCGAGGCGCACGTCTTCGGCGCTCATGTTGTCGAGGAGAATGGCCTCGGCACCGTGGGCGAGCGCAAGTTCCAGTTCCGGCAAGCTGCGGACTTCGATCTCGATGATCTGCGATCCCTGCCGGCTGCGCAGAGCGTGCTCCAGAGCGGGAACGATGCCGCCGGCGAGAGCGATGTGGTTATTCTTGATCAGAATTCCATCCGAGAGATCGAGGCGGTGATTCTGTCCACCTCCGCACCGTACGGCGTATTTGTCCAGCACGCGAAGTCCCATCACCGTCTTGCGGGTGTCGAGAATCTTCGCGCGCGTTCCGCTGACGGCGTCCACAAACCTGCGTGTAATGGTTGCGATTCCGCTCAGACGCTGAAGCAGGTTGAGGATCACGCGTTCACAGGAGAGCAGGGCGCGCGCGTTGTGGCGAATGTTCGCCACCGTCTGCCCCTTGTGCAGGCGAACGCCGTCGAAAATCTCCGGGTGCGTGGTGACTTCGGGGTGGCCGATGACATTGGGCTCGAGCATGGCGTAGACCTGAAAGATGCGTTCAATCGCGCCAACGCCAGCGAGAATGCAATCCTGCTTCGTGGCAATGCGGGCCTGGCCGATCTGGCGCGGATCGATACAGGCAAGTGTGGTGGCATCGTGCGTTGCTTTGTCTTCGAGCAGCGCATTCCTAACTATCTCGGTGATGCGTCGGCTGTTCCAGTCCATTTTCAGTAGTCAGCAATCAGTAGTCTGTCTTCAGTCATCAGCAAACTACCCACAACCCAATTGTGAACGCGCGGCGAGCGTCTTTGCGTGAAGAATCTTCAGTTCTTCGGCGCGTCTTCGTATGCCTTCGACAACATGTCCGGGCGCCTTTGCCAGGAACGCTTCATTAGAAAGCTGCCGCTGACCGTTGCCCATTTCTTTCTCGATGCGCTCCAGTTCTTTCTGCAAGCGCTGGCATTCTGCTGCGACATCGATCTTGCGCTCGTAGATCACGCGCACGTCGAAGCGCGTGGTGCTGCGTGCACCGGCTTCTTTTGCCAGAGAGTGCTCGGTGAAGCGAATGTCGTCAACGTTCGCCAGGCGCTCCACAGCAATCGCACTGTCGCGGATCAGCTTGCGGATGGCGACGTCGGCATGTACCTCGATCGGTGTTTTCGCTTTCGGCTCGACCTTCATCTCGGCGCGCAGGTTGCGGACGCTAACAATCAGGTCCTGCAAAATCGCCATCTGCTGTTCGGCGTCGAGATCAATCTGTTCCTGACTCGCCTGCGGATAGGCCGAGAGCGCAATCGAAGCTGCCGGCGGCTTGCCATCGTAAACCGCATGCCAGATCTCTTCGGTGATGAAGGGCATGATCGGCGAGAGCAGGCGCAGCGACGCTTCGAACAAACTCGCGAGATTGTGGCAAGCAACGCGAGTGTGCCGGCGGTCCTTGTCGCTCTCAAAGTCGGCGAGACGGTTCTTCACCAACTCGATGTACCAGTCGCAAAGCTCGCCCCAGAAAAAGCTGTACACAACGTGCGCAGCTTCGTGGAAGCGATAAGCCTGGAGCGCGTCATTGACCTGCTCAGCGGTCTGATTGAAGCGCGAGAGAATCCAGCGGTCTTCGAGGGTTTCGGGCGTGAACGACGATATCCCGCGTGGGGCAGCCGACCCCGGCTGCCTGGAATTAGCGAGCTCTTTCAGCGACCACACGCCGGCTTCGGCAGCGCGGTCTACGTTCATGAACATGAAGCGCGCGGCGTTCCAGATCTTATTAGCGAAGGCGCGGTAACCCTCGGTACGGCTCTCATTAAAGGCGATGTCCGTGCCCGGTGATGCCATCGCTGCCAGGGTGAAGCGCGTGGCGTCTGTGCCGTACTTTTCGATCACGTGAATGGGATCGAGCACGTTGCCTTTGGTCTTCGACATCTTCTGGCGTTCGGCATCGCGCACAAGGGCATGGATGTAGACCTCGCGGAAGGGAACGGATTCGCGCAGGTCGGCATCGGGCTCCGGTGTCTCTGCAAAATCAGCGCGGGATCCGGGCTTATGTGGCGGAGACATGAAGTGGCAGCCCATCATGATCATGCGTGCTACCCAGAAGAACAGGATGTCCTGACCGGTGATCAATAGCGAGGTCGGATACAGTGTTTTCAGATCACGCGTTTGATCCGGCCAACCCAGCGTCGTGAAGGGCAGCAGCGCCGATGAGAACCACGTGTCGAGGACGTCGGTGTCCTGCACAAGTTCGTGATACGTGCATTCTTTGCATTGTTTCGGTTCTTCGCGGGCGACGATGATCTCGCCGCACTTCTGGCAATGCCATGCAGGAATGCGATGACCCCACCAGAGTTGGCGCGAGATGCACCAGTCGTGAATGTTGTCCATCCACTGCAGGTAGATGTTTTTGTAGTTCTCCGGCGTGAAGCGGATGAAGCCTTTGCTGACAGCGTCACTCGCGGCTTTCGCCATGCTTGGTTCGCCGGAGCTTGGGTCTTTGTTCACGGCCACGAACCACTGGGTCGAAAGGCGGGGCTCGACGATGGTCTTGCAGCGATCGCATTTCCCGATTGGAACGGTATAGTCCTTTTCGCCGACGAAGAAGCCCTGCTCGCGCAGGTCATTCATGACGCGTTCGCGCGCTTCGAAGCGGTCATGTCCCGCGTACGGTCCGGCATTCTCGTTCATGCGGCCGTGCTCGTCCATGATGTTGATCTGCGGCAGATCATGGCGGAGGCCGGCTGCGAAGTCGTTGGCGTCGTGCGCAGGCGTGACCTTCACCACGCCGGTGCCGAATTCGGGCTGCGCCAGTTCGTCGGCGATGACCGGAATTTCGCGATTCATCAGCGGCAGCAGCACGCGCTTGCCATGCAGATGCTTGTAACGCTCGTCGTCGGGATTTACGGCAACGGCGGTATCGCCGAGCATCGTCTCCGGACGTGTGGTCGCAACCGTCAGGAATTCATCGCTGCCGATGACGGGATAGCGAATCTCGTAGAGCTTGCCGGGATAGTCCTCATGAACGACTTCGAGGTCGGAGATGGCGGTTCCGCAGCGCGGACACCAGTTCACGATGTATTTACCGCGATAGATCAGGCCTTCGTCATAGAGGCGGACGAACACTTCGCGAACGGCGCGCGAAAGATTTTCGTCCATGGTGAAGTACTCGCGATGCCAGTCGACGGAAGCGCCGAGGCGCTTCATCTGGTCGAGAATGGCGCCACCGTAATGCTTGCGCCAATCCCATAC
>CAZBCQ010000035.1:22268-29953 GCA_964490255.1 uncultured Terriglobales bacterium
CGTGAAGACTGGGCGCTTGTCACCTGGATCAGGCGTGCTTACGGCAAAGAGGTTTTCGTGCGTCCAATACTCGGCCCAGCGGCTTTCGATGGCGCTGGGTTCGTAGGCTTTGGGTAGTTCGTGTGGCATGCGATGATGAATGGCCTAGAGGTAAACCTTAGATATTACAGGATCGAGTGCGAGCTAGTCAGCTTTGGGACGCGAATGCCGCTGCATCATTCGGTAGATTTGATCGGCGCGTCTGTGTCGTCATCGCGAATGTCCATGCGTTTGATTAGCCCGCCTTCGATCGAATAGACGTGTCGAACCAATCGATCCAACAGTATGTTGCCGTTTAGATCGCGAACAACCTGGTGGACGTCGACAACGGTGCGACCGGAGTCATCGTCTTCGATGCGCACGGGGTCGACGTGTGGGTCAACGATGGTCCACTGCCGTCGCCAGTAGGCGCGCACGTCGTTGTGTCCATGCACGCGGCCTCCCTCCATACCGTTGGGCCAGTCGACATCGGGATGCATTTGGGCGAGTATCGCGTCGATGTCGCGAGCGTTAAACGATTCGTAGACTGCGGTGAGCAGGTCTCGGTTCGAGCTCATAAAGATACGATGCGTGGAGAACTCAGCAAGATCCGTTTTCCAGGGGCACCGCCGTCCTGCAAAAGCAAAAAGGCACGGAGCTAACCGTGCCCTTACGTTTTATCAGGAGAAGAGAACTATTCTTCGGGGTCCTTCCGTGGTCTGCGCCGGTTCGACATCTCGCGTGCGATTTCTTCGATCAGGGTTGGCTTCATGCGGTCGAGCACGCGGGCAACCGCACTGGCAATGAATACCTGCGTCTGGTCGCCGGGTGCGGTTTCCGGTTCCGCGGTCGAGGCTGGTAGCTTTGAAATCAAAGGCTCCGAGGCCTGTTGAAAGTGTTCAGTAATGGCAGCGCCCAACACACTTGCGCCTGCGGCAGCAGCGGCCGCAATCACCGGCGTTTCCACCGCGATGTGCTGCTCAGTGTGTGGCGTGTCGACCACCGGTTCAATGCTGGGCGGCTCCGGTCCGACCGACAGGATGGCCGGTTCCGTGCTGATAGAAGAGATTACGGGAGCAGGCGCAAGCGGTTGAGCCGGCGTTTCGACGACGGGTTCTGGTTCGTTACTGGAGTGCGACGCAGCAGTTACCGGTTGTTCGACGGCCGCGAAAGTGGGTTCCGGCTCAGCCTCGACGCCGTTTTCGGAGACAGGTTCGGGGATGCTAGCGCCAACGAGTTCGGCTGTCGTTTCCAGTTGCGGTTCACTGGAAGTGAAGAATTCTTCGGGGAGCGCCTGGGTGGCGTCAGGATCGAACGGTTTCTCGTCTGCTTTGACGGTGCTTGCTTCAGCAGCCGCGGTGCTCTCTTCAATTGGGGCCTCTGCTGACGTTAAGCTTGGTGCAGGGGCTATCCGCTCTGCGTCTGCCGGTGCCGTCGCAGGCTCCTCTTGTACAACAGCTTCAGCTGGAATTGCTTCAGGAGCCGGTGCAATGGCTGCGCTCATTTGAGCCGGGGCTTCTACCGGGACCATGTCCCAGGAAACCTCTGGCGTGCTGGCAGTCGCCACCGGGGCGGGCGCTTCAGGCAGATCCTCAGATTTCGGTTCCGCGAGCATTTCCGCTTCGCCTTCGAACGCATGTCCTTCTTCCGGCGGCTGATACTCGTAAGAACTGCTCGCGTCCGGCATCAGTTCTGGAACGATCCCAACAGGGATTATTTCCGCATTCTCGACGCCAAAATGAGTCGTGAACGATGAGAAGCCCTCGATGCCTCCGACCAGTGCCGGATCTGGAGGGACCGTCAGTTCCGGTGATGGCTGTTCGATTCCCGGTTCAACGCCGTTTTCGGCGTGCGTTTCCACCTGGACCGGCGGAGCGACGTTGGGCTCGAAGTCGGGTGCCGCCTCGACTACAGGTTCCTCTTCCACGATTGGGTGGGAGGTTTCCAATCCCATCGCGGCCGAAGCTTCGGCAAGGTACGCGCTCGGACTTGTATCTTCTTGCTCTGGTTCGATGGACTGTACCGGGGAGAAAGTAACTGGCTTTTCGATTTCGAAAGCAGGTGTTTCCTGCGCAACAGATGCCGGAACCGCGTATTCCAGTCCAAACATGGGCTGGGCTTCCGCAATAGGTTGCGATGGTTCAGACTCGGCAGATACCACAGTGGATGGGATGACAATACCATCGAGAACCGGATCCCATGCAGCGGTTTCGCTTGCTGGTACGGATGCAACTGGGTGCTCCACCACTTCTCGCGCTACGCTTGCATGCGAAAAAGGCGAATGCGACTCCGACTCAGCGGGTTGCGGCGGAGCTTCCAATCCGAAGACCGGAACCGCGGCTTCGGCCGGTTTGATCGGCGCTTGTTCCGTAACTATTGCGCCGCTATCGACGCTCAGTTCCAGCGCGGACGCCGCTACAGCAACCGCCGCAGCAGGCGCAATGGCAGCCGTACTGGCGGTCGCGGTCGTTTTCGCACCCTCGTCTGCAATGCCCAGCGATTGGCGAAGCTCGTCTTGCGAGAGGAGTACCGTTTCCTCGTAGCTGCGGTGATTCTCAGGGGCTTTGGGAACTGGCGCCAGGGGCGCTGCAGCTGTCTTTTGCGCGGCAACGGTCTTTTGAATATTGAACCGCTTGGCGATTGCTTCAACTGCCGCAGTGAGGTCGGTGGCCTCGAAGGGCTTGATCATCACGCCTTCGGCGCGAACGCGGTTGGAATCGTCCGGATTGAACGGCTCCATCTTTCCGACGGTCAGCAGTACAGGCTTGCGCGATGTTTCAGGATTGTTCTTGAGGCGTTCGCAAACTTCCAGACCCGTATAGCCGGGCATGAAGACGTCAAGGATGATAATGTCGGGATTCTCGGCGGTGATCTTTTTGAGCGCGGCGGCACCATTACTGACGGCGATCACCTCGAAACCGGCGTCCGTCAATATTTTCTTGCCCATGTTCTGGGCAGTCATGCTGTCGTCGGCCAGCAATATCTTCATCGCCACTGCTAGCAACCTCGTGTTCTGCCGGGGTAACCGAGACGTTACCTGTTCTGAATTTGTAAGTCAATGCAAGGGTACGGCTAAAGGTATCAGCACGTTAGGAACTTAGGTACCTGTCTGACCAGTCACGCTGAGAAGCCGATTATTTTTCAGAACCGGATACAGTGCCATGAAAGGAATCATTACCCGCAGAAACGAAAAGGCGGCCATTTGCGGCCGCCTTCGAATTTCATCTCCCAGTTACTTACTAGAAAGGCACGAGTTTGTGCAGACCTTTCTTCTTCTTTGCCTTGCTGCTGGAGACCTCCTGGTTTTGAGCTTGCTCGGTGGTGGCAACAGCTGCCGCCTTGTTGGTATTTGAACTGGACTCTCCCGCACCGGGCTGAGAGGCCTCGTTCACCTGGGCGGGAGGAGTTGCTGCAGCATCCGTGCCTGCGGTGGATTGCACCGCGCTTGCCTGCGCCTGCTGTGGTGTCGGCTGAGCTCCGTTCGACGGAGTCGCTGGGGAAGGCACAGGCGAGCCGCCGCTTGGCGCAGTTGCAGGAGCGACAGCATTTGATCCGCCGACGGGCGCTGCTCCGGCCGCAGACTTATCCACGATAGGCTGCAAGTCGGAAATGCCACTGTTGTTGTTGTCTGTTGCGGCGGGCGCGGGAGAAGCATCGGAACGCGGAATCGGCTGGTTTGGGGGAGGCGTGCCCTCTTTTACCTGTTCCACAGCCAGCGTGTCTTTCCCCTGAGTCTTTTGCGCGCCTACGTTCCCTGCATCGCGGATTAAATCAGCAGCGCTGACCGGTTTGGGATCGATCATAGTCGGTTCGCCGACCAAGGTAGCTTGCGAAACGGACGTATTCGGGCCCTTCTTCAGATTGTCCATGAAGCGACCGACCATGCCCAGTTCCACGCGACTCTCTTCTTCTTTCTTGTTCTGAGCGATCGCCTCGGGAGTCGCTTTGGGGATCGGACGCTTCAGCGCCTCCAGCTGTTTCCTGGCTTCGGGTGCAGCGGGCATCACCGGGTAGCGAGTGAGGATTCTGGAGTAGGCATCTGCCGCCTGGTTCTCCAGGTTCTTGATCATGGTGCCCTTAGTGACCTCATTGAGTCGGGGTGCCGCCCTCACATTGTCGACCTGTTTTAAATAAGCATTTCCCAGTAACAGCAGCGCTTCGTCGGCATTGCTGTACAGCGGATAGGTATCCACCATCGACTTTAACCGTGCCTCGGCGGCCGGATACGCCTCGCGCATGTAATAGAAATGCCCGATACGGAATTCGCGCTCGGCCAGCACTTCTTGTACCTGCAAGAGTTTCTGCCGGGCTTCCGGTACCAACTTGCTGTCAGGATAGGTCGTGATCAGATATCGATATTCATCCTGTGCGCGAACCGCGTGAGTGAAGTCGCGGTCG
Source organism: uncultured Terriglobales bacterium (assembly GCA_964490255.1). Lineage (GTDB taxonomy): Bacteria > Acidobacteriota > Terriglobia > Terriglobales > Acidobacteriaceae > JAJPJE01. Next base: position 26,685 of record CAZBCQ010000035.1, read on the forward strand.
GGTTTCTCCATTTCTTTGAAATGGATGTTGGCGATCTTCAGCTGGGCTTCCGCCGCTTCCGGCATGTTGGGGAAGAACGTTTCGAAGTCCTTGTACTCATTCTCCGCTTGAACCAGGGATGCGGAGGTTCCTTCCGCATACCAGGAATCGCCAATCGCCAGTTTGGCGCGCGCCACGTACTCGGAATCCGGATAGGTATTGATCAGCGTTTGCAGCGTGAGCCGGGTCACGTCGTACTTGCCGTGTTGCAGGGCGTCCATCGCTTGGTCGAACAGCACCTTGTCGGGCTGTTTTGAATCGACATTGGCGATTGGGTTCTTGACCTTGGTGTGCGAGCAGGCGCCAAGGAACAGGGTACTTACGGCCAGGCTCAGGATTACGAATCGCTTTAGGACCATTACCTCTACCTACCTTGGGAAGCTGCAAAGATCGCGCGCCTGTTCAGGATGCGCTCAGACTTTTTGTAGACTTGCTTCCACCGCTGCCTTCAGGAGTTGTTCTGCTTGCTTTGTGGGATCGCCTTTTCCGAACACCGCGTTGCCAGCGACCAGGATTTCTGCCCCAGCACGTACCACATCACCTACCGTCTCGAGCGAGACGCCACCATCCACTTCAATGCGGTACTCGAGACCACGAGTCTGGCGAATGCGCGCGAGGTCTGCGATCTTGTGGAGCGCTCCCCTGATGAACTTTTGCCCGCCAAACCCAGGATTCACCGACATCACGAGCACGTAATCGATCAAGTCCAGAACTTCCGTGAGCGTTTCGACCGGGGTTGCCGGATTGATGACCACACCGACATTGACTCCGTGACTGCGAATCAGCTCGAGAGTACGGTTCAGGTGACGAGTGGCTTCCTGATGCACTGAAATCCAGTTGGCGCCGGCATCGACAAAAGCAGGGATAAATTCGTCTGGGTGCTCGATCATCAAGTGACAATCAAGCGGCAGATTCGTGTGTTTCCGGATCGAGGCTACGACCGGAGGACCGATCGTGAGATTGGGCACAAAATGCCCGTCCATTACATCCAGATGCATTACGGACGCGCCGCCCTCGGTTGCCGCCTGGATCTGATCGGCGAGCCGGGCGAAATCGGCGGACAGAATGGAAGGTGCAAGCTCGATCAAGGGTCTCTCACTGCAACTGCAAACCAAAGCACCTGGTCAGGTCAGGAGTCAGCTGCCGAAATTCTACCACTAAGTGACGACCAGCTAAGTAGCTGACGGCGTTAGGCGACTGCTGGGCCGGAGAGCAGTTACACGCGACTTTTGCCATCTCAGTTGGATTGATTGCTTGCAAGGTTCAGCGTGAAACGTGAAACTTGGCATGCAAAACCTCTCATGGCCCTGGTTGAAGTACGTAATTTGAGCAAAGTCTACGCCGGCAGCAGAAACATGCTGGGCCGTGACACGGGCGAAGTCCGAGCCGTGGATGATGTGTCTCTAGACATCAATGCTGGCGAGACGCTCGGGCTCGTGGGGGAGTCGGGATCGGGGAAGAGTACGCTGGGTCGCTTAATCCTGCGGCTCATCGAGCCTACGACGGGAAGCGTACGCTTTGATGCCTGTGACGTGCTCGCGGCTACAGGTAGTGAGCTGAGGCAGTTGCGCCGCCAGATGCAGATCATCTTTCAGGACCCGTTCGGATCACTCGACCCGCGCATGCGCGTGGAGGAGATTGTCGTGGAGCCGCTGCGAATTCATGGTGTGAGCGGACTACCAGGATTCGATTCGCCGAGAGGGAAGGGGTGGACCGGTCAAGAGCGTCGCCGTTCCCACTATCGTTCTTACGCAGCGCAGCTGATGAAAGCTGTCGGACTGGAAGAGTCGGCGCTGCGCCGGTATCCCCACGAGTTCAGCGGCGGCCAGCGCCAGAGAATCGGAATTGCACGCGCGCTGGCGCTGCGGCCCAAGTTCATCGTCGCGGATGAACCGGTATCGGCGCTCGACGTCAGTGTCGGTGCGCAAATCGTAAACCTGCTGAAAGACCTGCAGCGCGACTTCGGACTGACTTATCTGTTCATCTCGCACTCGATGCCGGTCGTGCGCTATCTGGCGACGCGAATTGCCGTCATGTATCGCGGCAAGATCGTGGAGATGGGATCGAGGGAGGAGATCACGGACAGGCCACAACAGGAGTACACGAAGAAGCTGCTGGCGGCCACGCCGGAACTGGATTCCGAACAGTATGGATCCGTGCGAGAGCTTCCGGCGTCCACTGCTTCGCGCCCCTCCTCGAAGTCATCCTGAGCGCAGCGAAGGAACTATGTATTTCTGAGGAAAGAGCAAATACATAGATGGATTCACTCCGCTCACCAAGACTTCAGCCTCTGGGATGCTTTCGTGCAGAACAAGAAAGTCGCCGCGTCATTGAAACGTCCCCTTCACCCAGAAGTCATCCTGAGCGCAGCGAAGGAACTATGCATTTCTGAGCTCGAACTCGCAGCTTTCGACCTCACTGTATCCTCACCACTCCCTCGGCGACTTTCGGGAACCGCTCGAACACCGCCGCATCGTGCCCGGGGATCACCCACTCCGGACGCGCCGCCAGCATCTTCATACGATCCTGTGCGCGCAAGTTTGACGCGGCGTCCACGGTTTCGCCGATGGGCACATGCTTTTCCATGTTTTCGTACAGATACACGTTGTCGCTTGCCAGAATCACGGTTCCGCCCGCGGTGTTCACGCCAACGTACTGCGACTGATGCGTGTGCTTGCCCCCGGTGTAGCAGATAATTCCCGGCAGAATCTCCTGTGCGTCGCCGTGCACCAGTGCGACGTGGCCTTCCGTATTCAGCTTCACCATCTCGATCACATCTTGCGCGTCGAAGCCGTCCGAGGTCTGCTTAGTCTCCCACGCCTCGCCGGCGTAATACTCCAGCTCATCTTTTTGGATCCATATGCGCGCCTTGGGAAACAGATCGACGCCGTCGGCGTGATCCCAGTGCATGTGGGAGATGATCACGTCGGTGACGTCCTCGGGCTTCAGGCCGAGCCTCGCGACCGCATCCGTGGGCTTCACGTAATCTTTCAGTTTCCAGTCTTTGAAGACGCGCTCGTGATAGAAGCCGGAATCCACGAGGATGTTGTGGCCGTTGCCGCGCACCAGCCAGAAAATCATGGCAATGTCGGCCTTCTGCTTCGGGTCGGCTCCGTAAACCAAATCGGATATCGGGTAGTCGGGCGTCGTCCCATAGCGGATCGCATAGACCTCATACACCGGCTTGCGCTGCGCAAGCGCGGCCGGTGCTGTAAGCAGGAGCAAAGCCA